>JAZTYQ010000014.1:0-7177 GCA_045637065.1 Acutalibacteraceae bacterium | reverse complement strand
GGACAGTCAATAAGCGGAAGAAGTGCTGAGCCTCTGCCGTAGTTTGAAAGATGCATAAACGGGAAGTATGTCGGCTGTTCAAATACGCCTCCGCCTGTTTCGGTAAAGATAGGTGCAATTACATTGACAAGCTGTGCGAGGCAGGCAATTTTAACTCTGTCAGCGTGACGAAGAAGCGTAATGAGCATACAAGCCGTTACAAGGGCATCCTCAAAGTTATAGATGTCCTCAAGCTGATTGGGGGCAACTGACCACTTTCCAATGGGCGCTCCGTTTGAGTGGTACCATACATTCCACTCGTCAAAGGAAAGATTTATCTGCTTCTTTGTACGCTTCTTTGCCTTTACGAAATCACAGGTGCAGATAACACTGTAAATAAAATCATCAAGCTCCATGCTCTTTGCAAGGAATGAAGGTGTGTCACCGCTGTGATTTCCGTAGTACTGATGAAGGGATATGTAATCAACATTGTCATAGGCAATATCAAGAGTAGTTGCTTCCCAGTCACCGAAGGTGTGCATACCTCTGCTTGAGCTGCCGTAAAGCACCGTTTCAATTGAGGAGTCAACCCACTTCATAAGCTTTGCAGCTTCGTTTGCTGTTCTGCCGTATTCGTGGGCAGTTTTAGCACACATCTGCCAAGGACCGTCCATTTCGTTACCGAGGCACCAGAGCTTAACACCCCAGGGGTCTTTATAGCCGTTGCCGATACGCATATCTGCATATTTCGAGCCGCTCTTGTGGTTACAATATTCAACTAAGGCTCTTGCCTCATCGGGACCTCTTGTTCCCAGATTAACAGCCATCATAGGTGATGTACCTGCCTTGCGGCACCACTTCATAAATTCATCTGTGCCAAACTTGTTAGGCTCTGTTACACCCCAGGCAAGGTCAAGTCTTGCAGGGCGTTTTTCAATAGGACCGACACCGTCTTCCCAGTTATAGCCTGAAACAAAGTTACCTCCGGGATAGCGCACTACGGGTACACCGAGTTCATTTATCATTCTTATAACGTCCATTCTCAGGCCGTCTTCGTCAGCCTCGGGATGTCCCGGCTCATAGATACCGCCATAGACGGCTCTGCCCAGATGCTCAATGAATGAACCGAAAATCCTTCTGTCAATTTCGCCGATTTTAAGCTCACCGGCAAGAGTAATTTTAGCTTTCATATTCTTTCTCCTTTTATGAGGTTAAGGTAAGTTTAACATAAACGTATATTTGTGTAAAGATGAAAAGGGAATTTCTTTGTATAAAATTTATTGAAATATTCCTTTTGCTGTGCTAATATATAACTATGCTGTTGAAAGGAGAATAACTATGAAGAAAAGCGTTTACCTCAGAGGTACCACAGCAAGATATTGGTATAACTTCACCGAGCTTCTTGCTATGGCAATACTCAGCAGACCCGTTCCCGAAAATGTAACTTTGACCAAAAGAGTAAAATACGGTGAGGAAAAGGCACAGTATATCAACTTCCTTATCCCCGATAAAAAGGAAGACGAGAAAAGACCTCTCTTTCTTTATATTCACGGCGGCGGTTTTATCTCAGGTGTAACCGATATGCGTAACACCTATATCGCAAACTGGGCAAAGCAAGGCTTTGTATGCGCAAGCGTAAGCTATACCTACGCTCCCGAAAAGATTTTCCCCGCACAGCTTCACGAGGTTTTTGCCGCTGTTGACTATATTTTTGACCACGCCTCAGAGTACGGCATAGACACAGACAACATCATAGTTGCAGGTGAAAGTGCAGGCGGATATTATATTTCATATCTGTCAGCCTGCTGTGCCGACAAGAGCCTTTATGACAAGCTGAATATCAATTTTAAACACCGTGATGAATTCAGCATTAAAGCTATGGTGTCAATCTGTGGCTGTCACGACCTGAGAAAGCTCACGGATAAAAGCAAGCCTCAGTCGAAATTTCCCGACATCAAAATGATGGTTTCCTCCTTCGCAGGTGTACCGTACAAGGAAATACCCGAATTTCTCGGCAGTGAAACTGGCAAGCTCTTCAATCCGCCCGCACATAAAGATTTTCCGCCCACATTCCTCATCTGGGGTGACAAGGATTATCTGCGCTATGAAGCCTTTGATTTTTCAGAGGAACTCAATGCTCTCGGCGTACCAAACAAGCTTTATAAGGCAGACGGCATAATCGGTATGCATGCCTGGGCAATTGCCACAATAGTGCAAAAGGGCAGAGATTGCCTGAGTGCCGCCTTCGATTTCACACTCCCCTATCTGCCTGATTACTTCGAGAAAAAAGGCAACCTGTGGTCACTTAAGAAAGGCGGTAAATAATATGGCAAAATTCAGATGGGCATATATCGGCGCAGGCAGTATCGCCGACAAAACTGCAAAAAGTATTCTCAAGGGTGAGCATAAGATAGTCACCGTTTATTCAAGGAACTACGATAAAGCAAAGGCTTTTGCAGGCAAACACGGCGGCAAAGCTTGCAAAACAGCTGAGGAAGCAATTTCCTTTGAGGGCGTTGACGCAGTATATATTGCAACTCCCCACACATCCCACGTGGAATACAGCCTTATGGCACTTAAAATGAAAAAACCTGTTCTTTGTGAAAAGCCCGTGGGCATATGTGCAGAGGATGTGGAGCTTCTTATTAAAACTGCAAAAGAAAATGACACCTATTTTGCCGAGGCTATGTGGAGCTGGTTTTCAGATGTCTCCCTTACTCTCAAGAGATGGATTGATACAGGCAAAATCGGCAAGGTTCAGAAGGTGAAAATTCATCACGAATATCCGGGGCTTAAAAAGAAGCCCGATTCAAGAGTCCTTGACCCAATGACTGCCGGCGGTGCGCTCCTTGATATAGGCATTTATCCCATAACCTATTGCTATAACCTTTTCGGCGTACCTGATAAAATAGAATGTGAGGGTGTGCTTGAAAACGGCATTGACATCAAGGAAAATATCAAGCTTCATTACGGCTCTATGCAGTGTGAGCTTCACATTTCATTTGAAAAACTCAGCGAAAGTTTTGTCGCAGAGGGCACTGAAGGAAAAATTCACCTGCCTATGTTTCACGTTGCTCCCGCGGTTATTCTCAGAAGCACTAAGGGCAACAGCGTTTCCTTTGGCAAAACAACCTATCTCAATGAGTTTGACTGTGTAGCCGAGGAAATCCGTCAAGGCAAAAAGCAATCGGATTATATCCCCTTTGAAAGCACCCTTGAATGTATGAAAATTATGGACGAGTGCAGAAGTCAGCTCGGTCTTAAATATCCTATGGAGGTTTAAACTATGAAAAAAATTATCGCGGCAGTTCTTTGCCTTATTATGCTTTTCAGCACTCAGGCACTTGCCTGCAAGGAGGACGGTGCAGCTATGAGCCAATCAGTTTTCATCAGCGTTATAGCTGATTTTATGGAAAGATTTATCAGTGTCTTCAAGGGCAGTACCAACGAAAAAAGTGATATTCAGTACACTGCCGAAACGGGTCAGCTTTTCCAGAAGAAAAAGCATTTCAAATCTTCACACGCTTCAACTGTTGTTAAAATGAATGACGGCAGACTTATGAGCGCATATTTTGCCGGCACGGGCGAAGGTGCAGATGACGTAAGAATCTGGTTCAGTGTTTATGAAAACGGTGAATGGAATACTCCTTCACAGGTTCCCTCAGAGGACACTGTTGCCCACTGGAACCCCGTACTTATCAACTTCGGCACTCACTTGAGACTTTATTACAAAGTCGGCAAGAAAATCCCCTATTGGGTTACAAAATATACCGAAACCTATGACGGCGGTAAAACCTGGACTGCTCCCAAAGAACTTGTTGAAGGTGACACAATTGGTGGCAGAGGCCCCGTAAGAAACAAGAGCATCATCCTTTCTGACGGCACAATTATTGCAGGCGCTTCAACCGAGCAGGGCTTGTGGAAGGCTTTCTTTGACCTCTCCGTTGACGGCGGCAAAACCTGGCAGAAGACAGACTACATAATTGCCAAAGGTGTTAACGGCAAGGATATCGGTATGATTCAGCCCACTATCTGGCAAGACAGTGAAGGCACAGTTCATGCCATGTTCAGAACAAACTGCGGACGCATCTACAGAAGTGAATCAACAGACCTTGGCAGAACATGGAGCGAAGCCTATTCAACGGGAATGATGAACAACTTCAGCGGTATCGACTGTGTTATGACCGATGACGGCAGACTTTGGCTTGTGCATACTCCTGCAGGTATGAAGGTAAGAAACAGCCTTATCCTTTCTGTTTCAGAGGATAACGGCAAAACCTGGAAAGATGTTATGACCCTTGAAAAAAGCATTAACCTGGCAGCAGAGTTTTCATATCCTGCAATTATTGCCGAAGGTAATAAGCTTTATATCACCTACACACACAGCAGAAAAACAATAAACTACGCATTCATTGAATATCAGGCATAAAACCGAAACTACAGCCTGCATCCTATAAATTGTGAGCATTTACAGTTGCTTTATGCGATGAAAGACCGTGAAACAAAGGCTGCTGTGCCAGGCGGATTTGCTATTCTATATTCCCCTTGTGAATTTTGTGCAACCTGCACCAAACTTTTTAGACACCTGTATAAATATTGTCTATGTTTAACAGCCTGATAATAATTTGTTTTCGTAATGTTAACATTTGTAATATACTATGTGAACTACGGATGAACATATTTGGAGGAAACAAATTATGAAAAAAAAGGTATGTCTTGTTTTAGGCACAGTGCTTGCTGCTTTTGTTTTATTATGGTGTGTATCACACTTTTATTATCATCGCTCGGTTATGGCAACGCTGGCGGAGATGGCTATGGTTATAGTTGACCGTGATAAAATATATGAGGAGGGTGACGATTATTACGATAATCTGAATGAGCGCGCCGTGCAAAACCTCAATGACTACGTCAAGCCCGAGCAGGTAAAGGTTGACATTCCCTATTATGATACCCATGAACACGGAATGCAGATTTTCTGTTTCAACGAAGAAGTCTTTACCGACACAATTATTTTATATATACCCGGTGGCGGTTATCTAAATAACCCCCTCAAATATCATTGGAAAATAATAAACAAGCTTTCTCAGGAGACCAACACTCCCATAGTTATGCCAATTTATCTAAAGGTACCCAATTATACCTGTGAAGAGGCATATGAAGCTATGGTTGACCTTTACCTTGATATTGCTTCCCGTGAAAGCGTGAAGCGCATAGTGCTTATCGGCGACTCCTCAGGCGGTGGCATGTCTCTCGTTCTTGCACAGATTATAAGAGATCTTTACCCCAACGCGCTTCAGGCTGATGACATTGTTCTTCTTGCACCCTGGATGGACGTTTCGATGGAAAACGAGGAAATACTTTCAATTGTGCCTCACGACCATATGCTCGGTCTTTTCGGTACCGTTGACATCGGCCAGAAATGGGCAGGTGACAAGGATGTACACGACCCCATGGTAAGCCCGATTTACGGAGATTTTCACCATTTAGGCCGCATTACAATTTTCGTCGGAACAAGAGATATTCTTTATCCCGATGCGGTCAAGTTCTCTGATTTGCTCAATGAAATGAATATCGAACACACCCTGGTCGTTGAAGAAAATCTCGACCACCCCTATCCTCTCTTCCCGATCCCTGAAGCAACAAAGGCGCAGGAAATGATAATTGATATTATCAACAACAAAGACTGATAACTCATAATAAAAAATCCAAGTCCTGCGACTTGGATTTTTTCTGCAATATTTTAGTTTTATAAAATAATGTCTGCACAAATCGGATAATGATCCGAAACATATTTTCCGTCATAAGTATCTCTTATGATTTTATAAGTTTTCACGTCACTTACCTTTTTATTCACGCAGATAAAGTCAATAGTTGAGCCGTCTGTTATGCCTGTATAATCGTGTATTGTGCCGCCGCTGTCTGCCACCTCAGCCACTTTTGCAACATCTGAAAGTATTCCGCCTGTAAGCGCTCTGTAATAAGGGCTTGCCACGGTGAAATTAAAATCGCCCGTTACTACTACCGGCATATCGAAGGATGCAGCTTTTTCAAGAATCATTTCTATTCCTTTTTCCCTTGCAACAGTACCCACATTGTCAAGATGTGTGTTAATGTGTGCATACTCCTCGCCTGTTTCGCGATTCTTCAGAATTACCCAGGTACAGGTTCTGTGATACTTAGCATCCCAGCCCATTGAAGGCTTATCAGGAGTTTCCGAAAGCCAGAAGGTTCCCCAATCAACCATCTCATATTTATCCTTGCGGAACATAATAGCTGTAGATTCACCAATGAGCTTAAGTCCTGTTTCTCTGCCAACACCGATTATTTCATAATCGGGCAGATATGTTTTCAATGTGAGGTACCATGTACCCTCACACTCCTGAAAACCGACTGAATCCGGCATATAATCTGCAACAACCTGAGGAACAATTTTTCCTCTGTCAAATTCAGCACATCTGACATTGAAAGACATAACTCTCACATTTTCGCTGTCGGCATTTGCTTTTGCACCAAGCTCGGGGATACCGAAGCCCAATAAAGGCAAAATCAGAGCGAGCAAAGCACAGAGCATCTGTTTTGCAGTGTTTAATGTTTCTTGCATAATAAATCTCTCCTTTTTTTATTTAAATTCAGTATATATACACTGTCGGTAAAATTCAAGGACTATTTTTTAAATTAATGATTTTTTAATATTTAAACTTTGAGATTAAAGTTACCTATGAAAAAGCCGGACAACAGGAGAGTTTATGTGTTTAGCAACCGATTTGGCAACAAGTTGATAAATTGGATTTTATCGGTTAAGTAAGTTCCACTCTTCGCGTGTTATAGCATACGCGTAAGAAATCTTATTTTTATCATCGGGATATTCCTTTACCTTTTTCATTCCATTTGCAATGGCGGTAGAATATGACCCAACATTTGTATATTTCATATAGGAATACAGACAATCATATTCTGTATTTTCAAATGCCCAATCTCTAACTGCTCTCGCGGCTTCACTCCCAAACCCTTTTCTCCAATAACTCTTATGAATATGATACCCAATTTCAGGAAGCAATTCTCCATCTATATTTTGGATTGTCATTCCACAGTCGCCAATAAATTCGCCTGTTTCCTTTAAGATTACGGCCCATATACCAAAACCAAATTTTTGATAGTTCTGAATATTCCATTCAATCCAATGCTTTGTCATTTCTTT
>JAZTYQ010000013.1:0-8965 GCA_045637065.1 Acutalibacteraceae bacterium | reverse complement strand
GATTGCTTCCGATGTATGTGCTGCTGAAGTTAAGGCAGCAGGTGAAGAGTACCTTGCAACAATCGACGACGGTGCTAAGAACACAGCAGCAGCCGATGCTCTTGTAGCAGCTATCAAGGCAGCAGGCGCAGAATGTGCACTCTGCAAAGACGTTCTCGACAACAGCGAATTCCTTTCAAAGAAATCTGTATGGATCTTTGGTGGTGACGGCTGGGCATACGATATCGGTTACGGCGGTCTCGACCACGTTCTCGCATCAGGTCAGGACGTAAACGTAATGGTATTCGACACAGAAGTTTACTCAAACACAGGCGGTCAGGCTTCCAAGGCTTGAAATATGGGTCAGGTTGCACAGTTCGCAGCAGCTGGTAAGGAAATCAACAAGAAGAGCCTTGCTGAAATCGCAATGAGCTATGGCTATGTATATGTTGCACAGATCGCTATGGGCGCTAACATGGCTCAGACACTCAACGCAATCAAGGAAGCTGAAGCATATCCCGGTCCCTCACTCATCATCGGCTACTCACCCTGCGAAATGCACTCAATCAAGGGCGGTATGATCAACTGTCAGGCTGAAATGAAGAAGGCTGTTGAATGCGGTTACTGGAACATCTTCCGTTACAACCCCGCACTCAAGGCTCAGGGCAAGAATCCCTTCACACTTGACTGCAAGGAACCCAACGCTGAGTATCAGGCATTCATCAAGAATGAAGCTCGTTACACAAGACTTATGCGTGAATTCCCCGACAGAGCTGAAGCACTCTTCGTTAAGAGCGAACAGGTTGCTAAGGACAGATACGCTCACCTTCTCAAGCTTAAGGATCTCTATGCTCCCGACGCTGAATAAGAGAAACAGCGTGTTTTGTGATTACTTTTCCACGCCAGGAAAGGTAATGCCTGCCCGGCGAGGGCAATAAAAAAGATAGCCGGGTTGATTAATTCAACCCGGTTTTTTATGTGCAATTAGGGATAAATAAGGCTTATCCCGCCGTAGAAAGCATCTCCCACATAAAAAGCAGCAGATGAAATTCTGCTGCTTTTCAGCTTTATTTTGATTATTTTTTATCAGACCTCTGCATTCATAACGATAAAGGTCATTCTCTCCTGTATGCTTTCTTTTCCGTGACCCGTGCCTAATCCACCGTGGTCAGAGGTAATAATTATAAGCCAGTCTTCCGTTTCATAAGTGTCTCTACCTTTTATGGCGTTAATTGTTTCAAAACCGTAATTGTCTGCAGTGAGAAATGCCTTCTTATATTTGGGATTATTAAAGGAAAATCCGAGGTTGTGACCTGCAGCATCTGTAGGCTCATAAATAACAAAAATGAAATCTGCACAATCCTGCTGACCTATTTCTGCAAGAGTTGCCTCAAAGGAAGCCTTATCATTTTTACATTTGTTAAAATCAACATCCAGACCCTTTTCTTCGCTGTACTGCTTCTCGAGAAGATAGGTCGCGTTGTCTCTTGAAAAATGTCCCGCCCACTTTGTGATAAAGGCTGCGTCGTCTATAACCTTTTCCTCAGTGAGAGAAATAAGCAGAGTTTTTGTATCCATACTCTTTGTAATATCATTACCTGTGATTCCGTGTTCATCTGCCCATTTACCTGTTAAAATTGAACACCAACCGGGAGCAGTTGATGTATCCTGGGTGTTCATTTCAGGAAAATTTACACCGCCGCAATAGCTGAGATTTATTGTTGCACCGTCAGCAAGCAATGTGCCTATTGCACTTTTATCACTTTGCATTTCAGCAAGAATATCTGCTCTGCAACCGTCATAGCCGATAATAATTGCCTTCTTTTCTGTTTTGCCCTCAGGCAATTCAGATGTAAAATGTTTATTGATAACATCAAAAAGTACTGTCTGCGGTATTGCCGTTTCAACTGTATTTTCATATCCCACAGCATTTATATTTTCCATATAAAGAGCTTCTGTGTCTTTTGAGTCACTCATATATCTTGTGAAGTAAAAAGTGAGGGCAAGTCCCACAACAAGAACAATGGCAACTGCGATTAAAATTTTCTTTTTCATTTGTATTTCTCCTTTTATCATGATAATACTATACTATCACATTTTGTAAAAATAGAAAAGATATTATAATAAAAAAGAGGTCCGAAAACCTCTTTTTTTATTTAATCTTATTTATGAATGATAGCTGAAAGTCTCTTCATGGGCTTCTTTCTTCTGTGCTTCTTCTCGATTGTGATAGGTGTCTTGATAAGCATATTTGCGAAAATACTCCAGAAGATAACAAGAATATACATGCCAAACACTGCATAGAAGCCTGTTGAGAGCGTCGCTTTTGAAATGGTAACAACGGCCGCTAAAAGCTGTGCCCAGGTGCTGTCTGAGAACATACCTACTACATCGCTGAGATTGATCTCACCGCCGACAATCTTGTCGAAGGCTACTCTTGCAATAACAATGCCTATGAAGCAAAGCACAAGACCTGCACCTGACATGCAGATAACAGCCTTTCTGTCGCCTGTTGCTGCAGAAACTGCACCAACTGCAAGGAACATAAGAAGTGCAAGAATAAAGAACACAACAAAAGCAATTATGTGCGGCATTACGGGACCTGCAATGCCTGCAAGGCTTGCTTCACCTGCTTCGGCTGTTGATGAACCCTCTGAGCTGAGAAGCATCTTGATAATTTCAAAAGCTGAATATTCATAGTTTGTTTTAACTCCCAACTGCTGAGCAAGGTTAACAATGCTTGTAATTTCATCTGACGCGCCGCCGATTACAAAGTAAAAGAGCTTGAGCAGAAATCCCATTGCAACTGCGCCTAATGCCAGTATAGGGGTTACGATACGATATGCAATTTTCATAGTTTTTACTCCTTTTATTTCCATGAAGACTTAAGGTCTACCGTTCTGTTAAAGACAATCTTTTCGTCAGTGGAGGTTGTGTCCACACAGAAATATCCCTGTCTCATAAACTGGAAGGTATCACCTGTCTTCAGATTTTCTATGCCGTCCTCGAGCTTACAGTTTTCGAGAATTGTAAGTGAATCAGGGTTAAGATTATCCTTGAAGCTGCCCTGAGATTCGTCTGAGGGGTTGGGATTGTTGAAAAGTCTGTCATAAAGTCTTGCTTCAAAGGTTACAGAGTTCTTTGCGCTTACCCAGTGCAGGGTACCCTTGACCTTTCTGCCGTCGGGAGAATTACCGCCCTTACTTTCCGGGTCATAGGTGCAATGTACTGCCGTAACCTCACCGTTTTCATCTGTGTCATAGCCAACACACTTAATGAAGTATGCGCCTCTCATTCTTACCTCGTTGCCGGGGAAGAGTCTGAAGTACTTCTTGGGAGGCTCTATCATAAAGTCTTCCTTCTCAACATAAATCTCCTTTGAGAAGCGGATTGTTCTTGTGCCCAGCTCAGGTCTGTCCTGATTGATGGGAAGCTCAATTTCTTCCACAAGGTCATCGGGATAATTGTCGATGATAACCTTTAAGGGGCGAAGCACTGCCATAGCTCTGGGAGCGTTTACATTGAGATTATCTCTTACGCAGGCCTCAAGAAGACCGAAATCAACAACACTGTAAGCCTTTGAAACACCTACACGGTTAATGAAGTCTCTTATTGCCTCGGCAGGATATCCGCGTCTTCTCATACCGCTGATGGTAACCATTCTGGGGTCATTCCAGCCGTCAACGATGCCTTCTGTTACAAGCTGTAAGCACTTGCGCTTACTTGTGAGGCAGTAGTTCAGGTTAAGTCTTGCAAACTCTATCTGACGTGAAGGCTCTTTAAACTGTAATTCCTTGAGGAACCAATCGTAAAGAGGTCTGTGGTTTTCAAATTCAAGTGAGCAAAGAGAGTGAGTTACGCCCTCTCTTGTGTCTGACAAGGGATGTGCAAAGTCATACATGGGATAAACACACCACTTGTCGCCTGTCTGATGATGGCTCACATGAGCAATTCTGTAAATAACCGGGTCGCGCATATTGATGTTGGGTGAAGCCATATCAATTTTTGCACGAAGCACTCTTGCACCGTCAGGAAATTCGCCGTCGGTCATACGCTTGAAGAGGTCGAGGTTTTCCTCTATGCTTCTTTCTCTGTAGGGGCTGTTTTTACCGGGTTCTGTAAGAGTACCTCTGTATTCTCTTATTTCGTCTGCAGTCAGATCGCAGACATAAGCCTTGCCCATTTCGATGAGCTTGACAGCACATTCATAGATGAAATCGAAATAGCTTGAAGCATAAAGGACTTTATCCCATTTGTAGCCGAGCCACTGAATATCCTCCTTGATAGCGTCAACATATTCCACATCTTCCTTTGAGGGATTTGTGTCGTCAAGACGAAGATTACAGGTACCTCCGTACTTCTCGGCAGTGGAGAAGTCAATCTGTATAGCCTTGGCGTGACCTATATGGAGATAACCGTTAGGCTCGGGAGGGAAACGGGTCTGAACGTGGGAATATACACCTTTTTCTAAATCTTCATCAATGAAGTCATGTATAAAATTGGAAATTTTAATTTCTTCTTCCATTGTCTTCATCCTTTCACGCACCAAAATGTGTCAGTGCTGAGTTAAGTCTTTCCATAACCTTATCCTTGCCTAAAAGGCTCATAATGGAGTAAAGGTCGGGAGTATTTCTTCTGCCTGTTACGGCAACACGGATAACTGTTGAAACGTCACCGACGTGACCCTTGAACATTTCGGGATTTTTCTTATACTCCTTAACATTGGGAGTGTAGCCCAGAGGCTCGCAAAGGTCTTTCATTCTCTGGAACCATTCGTCCTTGCTGTCATTTTCACTATATACACTTATATATGCAGTGAGAATTTCCTTTGCCATATCCGCTGTGATGTTTTCGGGCATTTCATAAGCATTTTCGAAAAGCTCATCGAAATAGTAGCTTACATAGTCCTTAACCTCGCTCCAGCAGGCAATGTCCTTTCTGGGCTTGGGAGTGTCACGGTCAACATTCAGAATTGCCTTTGAGAAGGCTTCATCTCTTGTCAGCAGAGCAAAAAATTCTTTGTCGTACTGCTTCGCCCATTCGGCAGTGTACTTATAAACAGTGTCTGCGCTCATAAAGGAGATGACATTCTTTGACACGTCGTTCAGCTTCACCATATCAAAGAGTGCGCCCGAAACGCTCATCTTCTTAAGGTTAAAGGGGAAGGCATCAATTGAAGCATCCTTGTTGGTCTTGCGCCAATCCTCAAAGTTTGAGTTCATAAGTGTCATAATATACTCGTTGACACTCTCTTTAGGATAACCCTGTTCAACATAGAAGGTAACTGCCGCCTCGGGATCCTTTCTCTTTGAGAGCTTACGCTTACCGCCGTTTTCCTCTTTCATAATGGGAGCAACGTGAGCGTACTTGGGCACCTTGAAGCCAAGACACTTAAAGAGCTGAAGATGAATAGGACAGCTTGACATCCACTCGTCACCGCGTACCACGTGGGTTGTTCGCATAAGGTGGTCATCCACTGCATGGGCAAAGTGATATGTGGGGATGCCGTCACTCTTGAGAAGTACTACATCCTGCACATTTTCAGGCATTTCAATTTTGCCCTTGATCATGTCGTCGATAAAGCATTTGTTTTCTGCATTACCGGGAGACTTAAGACGAAGCGTCCATGTATTGCCTTCTCTGATATTCTCTTCAATTTCTGCAAGAGTGAGATTGCGGCACTTTGCATATTTACCCCAATAGCCCTTCTGAGGCTCATTTTCCTGCTGTGCTCTTATTTCGTCAAGCTCTTCGGCACTGCAGAAGCAGGGGTATGCTAAATCCTTTGCCACAAGGTCTTTTGCAAAAACGTGATAGATGGGTTTTCTCTGGCTCTGATAATAGGGACCGTAGTCGCCTTTTTCTACATTCTCGCCTACAACGCCCTCGTCAGCCTTAACACCGAAGGCTTCGAGACCGCCAAGCATAACCTCAATGGCGCCTTCGATTTTTCTTTTCTGGTCCGTGTCTTCAACACGTACATAGAAAATGCCATCTGTGGTTTTAGCAGTTCTGTAAGCAACGGTACCAGTGAAAAGGTTGCCGAAGTGGAGAAAGCCTGTGGGGCTGGGAGCAAGTCTTGTAACTCTTGCACCTTCCTTCAGGTTTCTTTCAGGAAACTCATTTTCCATATCATCGGGTGTTTTTGTTATATCGGGGAATAAAAGCTCGGCGAGCTTTAAGCTATCACTCAATGTATTAACCTCCTTTGGTTATGATAATTCATTATATTATCTCAAATTTTGAGGGAAATTTCAATAGGTAAATGAGATTTTTTAGATAAAAATGAGTAAAGTTTTGGTCAAGCTTTTACAAAAGCTTGTGGGGTGCGGGGCAAAGCCCTGCAATATTAAAATCCATCGTTTTTTCTATCGCTCGCCGCGTGGCGTTACTTTTTGCTGACGCACAAAAAGCAACCAAAAATGCGTTGTTATTAATATGTTCTTGCTTATGCAACCTGAAGTTGCTAAATTTTAAACCAACATTGATAGACAAATTTGCCCCTTTATGCTATGCTTTAAGCAAGAAAGGAGCTGATGTTTATGACAAACTTCGGCGAAAGAATTTATAATCTTCGAAACAGAAACAATATGTCTCAGGGCGACCTTGCAGACAGACTTGACGTGTCACGACAGACAATATCTAAATGGGAAAACAATATGTGCCTGCCCGAAGCCGAAAAGCTTCTGCAGCTCAGTGAAATTTTCGGAGTATCCGTTGATTATATATTAAAAGGAAAAACCATAGTCGAACCCGAGCCCGTATATATATGTGTGAAAGACCCTGATAGTGAAAACAATTCAAAATATAATGAGAATGTTATTCGCAAATATGTTGGTATCATATTGGCATTATTATGTGGATTTTTAACCCTTGTTTGTGCTGTCGCTGAGTCTATTTTCGTTTTAGGTGCAGCACCGCTGACTGTTTTAGGCATACTGATGGCATGTAATGTCAAACATCCTTGGCTCACCGTTTCGTGGATTGTTTATATCCTGTCCATGATAGCACTGTCATTTTTAACAGCAATAAGTCCTCTTTCAATTTTTGATCGTATTGTATATGAAAAGGATTATCTCGTGATTTTGCTTTGGGTTTATGCTGAGTGGATAACCCTCGCCATCCTCATCCTTTGTACAATAAAAGCAAAACGAGGTTATATATTCAAGAAAAAAGATAAAACTGAATAACAAAAAAAGGAGACTCGCACTGAGTCTCCTTAATCTTTTTTCTTTTGCCCTCGCCGGGCAGGCGTCACTTTTTGCTGCCGCACAAAAAGTAACCAAAAATGCGTTGATGATTATTTCTGCTTTGAGTACTTTAATCTGTAAACAACATTCATAATCAGGCAGTCAACTGCACCGAGATTCTTAGCACCGCCGAAGAGTTCACCGCAAAGACCTGCCTTACAGTTCTTTTCCATAACCATCTCAGTTGCCTGAGCTTCTTCCTTATTAGGACCACAACAGACTGCACCGTTTTCTCTGAGGAATGCTGCATTTCTTGTCTTACCGCCAAGAGCCTTAACAACCTTCTTTGAGGTCTTGAGTGTGTCGTTGGGATTAAACTCAGCACATCTTACGCTGATGCCTACAATCTGAGCAAAGTCATCAAGATAAGGCTTGACTGTCTTGCCGATTTTTGATGTAGCAACAATTGCAGGCTCCTTTGAGTGGATGATAGCACCGATGTCGCTGCGGCTGTTATAAATAGCCTTGTGCATATCAGCCTCTGAGGGATACTTTTCACCCTTGATAAGCTCGTCACAGCATTCACAAAGACCTACAACTGCAGCAGTGTTACCCTCTTTATCATAAAGGATAACCGCATCGTCAATCTTAACACTGTCATATGCTGTTACGGGTACTGCAGGCATTTCTGCTCTCTTCTTTGCATCTGCAACATAATCGTAAATTTCTTCAAATGATGAAGCAACCTTGTTCTTGAATGAGCCGTATGCTTTTGCGATATGCTCCTTGCATACCTTTTCAACTTCGTTTGCTACCTTGAAAGCATCGTCATAGTCAGTGCCAAGACAAACTGCACCGTGGGACTTCAGCATAATAGCCTTTGAATCTGAACGCTCGAGAGTTGCAATAACGCCCTTGCGAAGAGTACCTGTACCGGGAAGACCGTAGGTGGAAACGGGAATGTGGTCACCGATAATTTCCTTGCTTTCACCCTTGATGCCGTTAAGGTCTCTGCCAAGAGCTGAAACAGCACTTGCATTAGCCTGATGTGTGTGAATAACAAAATTGATTTCGGGTCTGTGGAGATAGCACTGTGCGTGGATACCCTTTTCACTTGAGGGCTTGATGTCGCCTTCATATGAAAGGTCAGCCATATTTACAAGCACTATATCATCGGGAGTAAGACCTTCATAAGCCTTACCGCTGGGAGTGATAACAAACTGAGTGTCACTTACTCTGCAGCTGACATTACCCCAGGTACGGGCAATAAGACCGGTTGAAACAAGCTGCTTGCCTGCTTCCACAACTATTTTTTTAGCTTCTAAGATGTCCATATCTGCACCTCATTTAATAGTATAGTTTAAATCGGGGCAGGCACTTTCGCCTGCCCCTGAAGTTATGTTCTTATTCTACAACAGCAATGTTTGCGAATACCTTTTCGAAACGAGCAAGAGCGTCGTCGATCATTGCTTCGTCATAAGCAGCTGATGTGTAAAGACGTGAGCCTGCAAGAGTTACAAGACCTTCAGCCATGTAAGCAGCACCCATGTGTGTCATTTCCTTCTTACGCTTATCAGTTTCCTTGATTACGCCGGGAATTGTCCAGGGCTTGCTCCAGTCAATTGAGAAGTGCATTGTAGCAACTGTTTCCATATGGCAAACTGAGCCCTGGTTGAATGCTACGAAGGGAAGGTTATATTTGTCGATAATTGAGTTGAGACCTGCTGTAAGTCTGTCACCCATAAGACCTGCCTTCTGGCAAGCGTTCTGCTTATCGATTTCTTCAAGAGTGTAGT
>JAZTYQ010000012.1:0-12861 GCA_045637065.1 Acutalibacteraceae bacterium | reverse complement strand
AATGATGCATAATATGGTTGAGGTAGCAACCGATTATGTTGCTCCTACCTGCACAAAGGAAGGTCAGAGAGTTTACAAGTGTGATACAAAGCATAATGGTGTTGCTTGCACATATACTCTTACAGTTACACTTCCTATGATTGCACATACACTCAGCACTGATGTTCAGGCTGCAACCTGCACAGATGCAGGCAAGGTAGTAACAACCTGCACAGAGTGTAATAAAGTTAACATCGAATCATCCATTGCTGCAATGGGTCACGCATGGGACGAAGGTGAGGTAACCACAGAGGCGTCCTGCACAGTAGCAGGTGAAATGACCTTCACTTGCCAGCACGATGCAAGCCATACCTACACTAAGCCCATCGAAATGAAACAGCATAATTTCGTTGCAGGCGAAGAAGTACCTGCTACCTGTACTGAAAGCGCTTATGTACCCTATAAGTGTGAAAATTGTGCTGAAAGCTATGTAATCATCACAGGTGAAGCTACCGGTCATAAATACAGTATCGGTAAGTCAACAGCAACCTGTGAAGTAGCCGGTACAATCACAATTACCTGTGAAAACAGTGGCTGCAAAGAAGTTATTGTTATTGCTGTTAATGCTCTCGGTCATGACTGGGGCTCAGGCAAAGTTATTAACCAACCTACATGCTCAGCAGAGGGTACTATTGAATATGAGTGCTCAAGATGCGGCGGTAAGAAGACTGATAAGCTCGATAAGGTTGACCATGATTATGTAACAGTTACAAATCAGGCATCTTGCACAGAAGACGGCTCAGTAGTAAGCACCTGTAAGTATTGCGGTAAGGTTATAACAACTGTTATTCCTGCTAAGGGCCACACATGGGCAGACACACCCGAATCAAAGGTTGATCCCAAGTGTGAAGAAAAGGGCAGTGCAACTTATAAGTGCGTAAACTGTGACGAAAGAAAGACAATTGAAATTCCTGCTCTCGGTCACGTTTACGAGGCTAAGGAAACAGTAGCTTCCACCTGCACAACAAGCGGTTACACAATTTATGTTTGTAAGCATGACGAAAGTCACAAATATAATGTTTATGATGCTTCAAAGCCCGCTGTACCTCACGAGTTCAGTGCTTGGACAGTAGTAACAAATGCAACTCAGGATACAGACGGTCTTGAGAGAAGAGACTGTAATAATTGCGATGCTTATGAGGAAAAAGTAATTCCTGCAATGAAGCACAATATGGTTGTTGTTTCAACCAAGGATGCAACATGTACTGCAGAGGGCAAGATAGTATATGAGTGTAAGACAGAACACGACGGTGTTGTTTGTAACTATACACTTACAGTTGTGACATCAAAGATTGCTCACTCACTCAAGACAACAGTTAATCCTGCAACCTGTGAAACTGCAGGTAGCGTTGTAACAACCTGTGAAGCTAAGGATTGCACAGCAGTTAACGAAACAACTGTTCTTCCTGCTCTCGGTCATAATTACACATCAGCTGTAACTAAAGAGGCTACATGCACTGAAGACGGTGTAATGACATACACTTGTCAGAATGATGCTAAGCATACATACACAGAAGTTATACCTGCTAAGGGTCACAGCTATACTCCCGTTCTTACTGCTCCCACTTGCACAGCAGAAGGCTATACAACATACAACTGCGCTTGCGGTAATAGTTATGTTGCTGATATCGTACCGGCGCTGGGCCATAACTTCGGTAGCTGGACAAATGTAAACAATGACGAAGTGCATCAGCGCAACTGCTCAAGATGTACTGCCACTGAAACTGAAGCACACAGATGGGACGACGGCAAGGTAATAGTAGAACCCTCATATGATAATGAAGGACAGACACTTTATACCTGTGGTATCTGCGGTGATACCAAGATTGAAGGCATCGAAATTAATGTTGACAATAATGCTCCCACAGGTGAAATCAAGTGGAACGCAACTCTCTGGAATGATTTCCTGAGCATTATCACCTTCGGCACATATGTAAATTATGATGTGATGCTTGAAATCACAGCCAAGGATGGCGAAACAGGAGTAAAGAGCATTGAATATTTCGTTTCAGATAAGGCACTTACTCTTGATGAGGTGAAGGCTCTTACAAATTGGTCAGCATATGACAGTGCAAATAAGCTTACAGTACCGGCAGTTGATGCTTCAAATGTTGTGGTTTATGCTAAGCTTACAGATAATAAGGGCAATGTGGCATATCTCAGCACAGATGGTATCGTATTTGACACTACTGCACCCGTACTCAGTATCAAGGCTGACAAGGGCAATGCACAGACTGATGTTTACTGCTCAAATGTAACAATTGAGATTGTTGATGCTAACATCAGCCATGCAATTTATGACGGCAAGACAGTTGCTCTTACAACAGATAAGTTCTTCTGCAACGAAGTTGGTACACACACAGTTACCGTCTTTGATAAGGCAGGTAACAGCACTGAAATCACATTCACAATCAATGACGGTCACACCTGGACACAGGCTCCTCTTGCTGATGAGTCCAACCTTAAGAGTGCTGCTACCTGTGACGACAAGGCAGTTTACTATGCAGCTTGTTCCGTTTGTGGCGAGCTTGACATGAACACAACCTTTGAATACGGTGATGCTCTCGGACACAATTATGTCGGCACCGTTACAACTCCCGCAACCTGCGAGAATGACGGCGTAAGAACTTACACCTGTCAGAATGACGGCAGCCACACTTACACAGAGGTTATCCCTGCAACAGGCCACACAGAAAATGCTGCAGTTAAGGAAAACACTGTTGACGCTAAGTGCGAAAAGGACGGCTCATATGATATGGTTGTTTACTGCGGCGTATGCGGTAAGGAACTCAGCAGAACTTCACACATTATCCCCGCAATCGGACATGACTACGAGGGTACTGTTACAAAGGCTCCCACATGCACTGAAGACGGTGTAATGACATATGTATGTAAGAATGACAGTACACATGCTTATTCAGAGATAATAGATGCACTCGGTCACACAGATGAAATCTATGACTGCATTTGTGAAGTCTGCGGCGAAAAGTGCTGTAAGGAAACAGATCTTTATATTGACAGCACTCAAGCAGTTGAACCCAGCTGTACGAAGCCCGGCAGAGCAGTACTCAGATGTGATAACTGTGGCCGCGAGGATGTAACAGTTATTCCCGCACTGGGTCATAAAGAGGTTGTAACCTATTATGATGCAACCTGTAGTGAGTTTGCTTATAAGATAATTACATGTGCAAAATGTAACGCTCTTAATGAAAAGATTTACACCGATAATGTATATACACCTCACTCAGTTGTAGTTATCCCTGAAAAGCCTGCTACATGTGTAACAGACGGATACACTGCTTATGAGAGATGTGTAACTTGCGGTAAGGTAACAGAGTCCAAGATTCTCTATAAAGAAGATGTTCCTCATGCTGATAAAGACGGTAACGGCAAATGTGATGTTTGTGACGGTCAGTTCTTCACAGATACAAAGACCTGTAACTGTCTGTGTCACGGCACAGGAATTAAGGGCTTCCTTTATAAGATTGCTCTGTTCTTCTGGAAGATATTTAAGATGAACAAGTCCTGTGCTTGCGGAAATGTACACTATTGATAATGTAAAAAGCTCCCTTTTGGGAGCTTTTTATACACATAGGGGTAATATTGAATAAAAGAGTACACTTAAAAAAGTTTCTATTATCTTAGCAACAAATATCTTCAGGGTTGTATCATTTGCTCTGAAAGTATTGACTAAGCCTTTTAAATGTGTTAATATTGTGTTAACAAATAAGAAGGGAGATAAAGCTTATGTTAGTTATTCTTGCAGCACTTTCAGATGTAGTTTATTTCATTAAAAAGTTCTTTGATGATATTCTTGCAAAATTTACAGCTTAATATATTGCAATATAATAAACGGCAGGGTCTGTTAAATACAGTCCCTGCTGATTTTTTGTCTCTTATTCAATGCCTTGTGTTGTCAGAATATTTTTCGCAATATCTTGCCTGGAAAGAAGGCTCTTCATCTCCGGCATAAAGGTGACTTAAATCGCCGTATTGTATGCAGGTGAAAATAGCTTTGCCTTTCTCTCTTTCCTGAGTTGCAAGGCGTGTAACGGAAGTGGGGAGTGCCACAAAGTTATGCCACATGATCATAGGTGAAACACTGAAAATATGAGAGAGAATAACGGATTCAACGCCAAAGTGGCAAAAGAGAACTATAACATCGGAATTTTCCTCTTTTACCTCGTAAATCCTGCCTTTATGAACATATCCATGTTTTGCAAGAAGTTCGTCTATACCCTCGCAAACCTGCTTATAATGGCGCATAACATCGCCTTTTTTCATAAGGGGGACTTTGTGCCAATCATCATATGAGTAGTATTCCTTGTAAGCCGTCCAATAAGACGGAAGTCTGTCCCAACAGGAGGTTTTCATAAAAGGATTTTTCTTAACCTTGCCCTTGAATTCATGGAGCCAATCAAGAGTTTCAGCGTCACGGTTTAGTCTTGTGAGAGTGTAGGAGGCTGTTTTCTGCGCTCTTCCCATCGGGGAGCAATAGAAAGCCTTTACATTAAGCTTGCAAAGTCTGTTAGCAAGCAGTCTTGCTTCGCGTATACCTTTATCCGTTATACTGTCGTGGGCATAGTCAGGATCAGCGTGGCGTACAATTAATATTTCCATAGATACCCTCCCTTGTAGTATGAATCTGATTGAATTATAGCATTTGCATCAAATAAAATCAACTCCCTGTAATCGAGGGAGTTGACAAATAGTTTTTTATTCTGCAGTTTTCTGTGAAATAGTGGTTGCACCCGGTGAAATAACACCTATGTAGCTCTTGCCGGGGTTAACCAGAAGCTCATTGCCTGCTTCGTCAAAAACTACTATGCTTGCATCTTCGGTGGACTTAATCCAAGTGATTTTCTGCGCCTTGCCTCTTGAAATGTAGAAGCCCGTTCCGCCGTGCCAGTCAAGTTCAATGAGCTTTCCGCCTTTGTAGTTATGTACATCAGTTTCGAGGACAAAGACATTTGTGAAATTAATCTGCTTGTTTTCCTTTGAGTCCATATGAGGTTTGCCGCAGTGGTCTTTATAATAGGTCTTTGTTTTTGCATTATAGGTGAAAGTACTGTTATAGAAAACGGAATATTTGAGCTCAACTGTGTCAGCTGTTATTGTACCGCCAGCCTTGGGTGCATCCTCACTTCTGAAATTGAAAATGTTTACATCTTTGCCTTCAAGATAATCGGTACGAACATCATATTTCTTAAGCAGTTCAGGGATTCCCTTACCGTTAACATAAGCTGTATGCTCACTGCTGTATTTCTTAAGTCTGTCGGCGTCTCTGCCGAAAACCAGAGGTTCAGGCTTCTGATTGCCGTCGAAGTAGTCAATGCCAATACGTTTGAGTGTGGGAGTTGCAAGGCTTTCATTGCTGCCGAAGCAGAAATAAATTGCATCAAATCCGTGAGCAAAAATGGGGTAGTAATAGCGGCAGCTTCTTACGGAGCAAACCTTGGGTACCTTTGTCTGGTCACCGTAAAGAGCCATAAGTCGGGTTATGCCACCCTCTACCAGCATCTCAAAAATGATATCAGCTTTATATATGCCGTATTGGGGAAGTGATGCCTTAATATTATTGACCATAACTGCAACGGGTCTTTTGCCAGCTGCAGCTTCACTCAGACCGCTTTTGCCTGTGAGACGGTTATAATAAACGGGCTTGACCTCTTCGGTTGTTGTGACTTCAGTGGTACTCGTGGTAGTTTCTTCTTCACCGGGTTTATCTGTGCAGCCACTGAAGATAGTGGCAATTATAATTATAAGACTTATAACAGTAAATAAATGCTTCTTCATATTGTGTTTCCTTTCATAGGGGAGAGAATTTTATTGTCTATTAGTATATCACTAAAAAGGTGTTTTTTCAACAAAATTCGGGGAAAATGGAAAAATTTTTCTTGTGTATTCAGTCTGTGCCGGGACGGCTCCACACAAGCAACTAAATGTTGCTTGTCACCGGACTCTATAGGTGTCCGGTGTGCCGGATTTCATACGGCAGTGGAGCCGCCGCACCCCAAATTTACTACAAAAAACAAAGCCCACAAAGAAAATCCTTGCGGGCTTATTATTAGTTTGTCATCTTCTCTTGCTTGACCTTATGGTCGATAATATGTCTTGAAGCAAGCTCACGGTGAACCTCTTCAAGGGAGATGCCCATCTCGTTCATCAGCACCATTACATGATAAGCAAGGTCTGCAATTTCATAGATAGTCTCTTTCTTATCGTCAGCCTTGGCTGCTATGATAACTTCAGTGCATTCCTCGCCGACCTTCTTGAGTATCTTGTCAACACCCTTCTGGAAAAGATAGGTGGTGTATGAGCCTTCGGGGAGGGTAGCCTTTCTGTCTTTAAGAAGTGCATCAAGACCTTCAAGTGAAAACTCGTTTAGTTCTTCGCTGTGCCATAATTCTTTAGTGAAGCATGAATCGGTACCTTCGTGGCAGGCAGGACCGTCTTTTTCAACCACAACCGTCAGTGCGTCCTTATCGCAGTCAGCGGTAATTGATACGATGTGTTGATAGTTGCCGCTTGTTTCGCCCTTGAGCCAGAGTTCCTGACGGGAGCGTGAATAGAAGCAGGTCAGTCCCTTTTCAACTGAAATTTCAAGGCTTTCACGGTTCATATAGGCAAGAGTAAGCACTTTTTTGGTTATTGCATCAACCACGATAGCCGGTATAAGACCTTTATCGTCAAATTTAAGTTCGTTAATATCGAAATTTACCATTGTTATAACCTCACATTTATGTTGTTATCCTGAAGAAGCTTCTTCAGGTCTTTTATTTCTACTTCGCCAAAGTGGAATATAGAAGCTGCAAGACCCGCATCAATGTCGGGGATTTCCTTGAAGAGTGTGACGAAATCCTCAGCACAGCCCGCACCGCCCGAAGCAATTACAGGCACGTTTACTGCCTCGCAGACAGCTTTAAGCATTTCAAGGTCAAAGCCTTTTTTCACGCCGTCAGTGTCAATTGAATTGACCACAACCTCGCCTGCACCCATATCCACGCATCGCTTAATCCAAGAAATTGCTTCCATGCCCGTGTCTCCTCTGCCGCCCTTTGCAAAGACGTGGAAAACGCCGTCAACGCGTTTGATATCGCAGGAAATGACCACACACTGGTTGCCGTAAAGCCTTGCCGCCTGACTTATCAGGTCGGGGTTTCTGATAGCACCTGAGTTTACGCTGACCTTATCTGCACCGCATTTGAGTACGCGGTCAAAGTCTTCTACAGTGTTTATGCCACCGCCCACCGTCAGGGGGATGAATATCTTTGAAGCCACTTCCCTGAGTATGTCGGTGAAAAGCTGCCTGCCTTCGGCGCTTGCGGTTATGTCATAGAAAACAAGCTCATCAGCACCGCATTTGCTGTAATATTCACCAAGCTCAACGGGGGAAGACACATCATTAAGATTCTGGAAGTTAGTGCCTTTAACAACTCTGCCGTTTCTTACATCGAGGCAGGGGATAATTCTTTTAGTAATCATTTTGCTGCCTCCACTGCTTCTTTAAGGTCAACGGCACCTACATAGTATGCCTTGCCGAGAATAGCTCCGTAAAGGTTCATTTCTCTGAGTGCTTTGATATCATCAAGACTTGATACACCGCCTGAGGCAACTATATCCATGGGATATTTTTCGGAAAGGTGTTTATAAAGCTCACGGTTTGTACCCTGCATAGCACCGTCTTTTGATATGTCGGTGCAGATAACAGTTTTCACGCCGATATCTGAAAGGTGCCTGAAAAATTCGTCAGCCGTGAGAGCGCTTTTTTCTGTCCAGCCTTTAATTGCAACATAACCGTCTTTAAGGTCAACACCAACGGCAATTGCGCTTTTATATTTTTCAACCATACGTCTGAGAAAGTCATCATCAGTTACGGCAGCAGTACCGAGAATAACTCTTGTAACGCCGAGGTCGATGTATTTTTTAACAGTTTCTTCGTCGCGGATTCCTCCGCCGATTTCAACGGCAAGATTTGTATATTCCACAACCTTGCGCACCTCATCAATATTAGGCGTTGTGCCGTTTTTTGCACCCTCAAGGTCAACCATATGAATGAAGGTAGCACCGCATTCCTCAAACTTGCGCGCAATTTCAATAGGGTTGTTGCTGTAAACCGTCATCTCGTTATAGTCACCCTTATAAAGGCGGACAGCCTTTTTATCATATAAATCAATAGCAGGTAAAATCAGCATATCAGTTTTCTCCAATCTCGCAGAATCCGCGAAGGATATTAAGTCCTACATCGCCGCTTTTTTCCGGGTGGAACTGACAGCCATAGATGTTATCCTTCCACACAGAGGCAGTGAAGTCTATGCCGTACTCTGCCGAGGAGGCGCATTCTGCTATATTTTTTTCAGCAAAGTATGAATGTACGAAATAGACATGGTCGCCATCGTTCAGATATTTGAAAAGAGGACAGTCTTTCTTATCCAGGTTAAGAGCATTCCAACCGATGTGAGGAATTTTAAGTTCTTTGCTGAGTTTGCCCTCAAAGGGGAGTATATCAGCATCTATAAGTCCCAGACCCTCGTGACAGCCGTATTCGTAGGAATGCTTGAAAAGAAGCTGCATACCGAGACATATGCCCATAAGAGGCTTGCCCTTGGCGGTTTCTTCAAGCACAATTTTGTCAAGCCCGCTGTCACGGAGCTTCTTTGCAGCATCTTCAAAGGCACCTACACCGGGGAGTATAATTTTATCGTCTTTTCTTATGGTGTCCTCGTCGCTTGTTATAACCGCATCGGCACCTATTGCCTTAAAGGATGATACAAGTGAAAAGAGGTTTCCTACGCCGTAATCAATAATTGCAATCATTACAGTACTCCCTTTGTTGACGGAATAACGTCTTTATTGTTTTCATCGATTGAAACAGCCTGCTTCATGGTTCTTGCAAAGCTCTTGAAGGTACCCTCGATAATATGGTGTGAGTTAGTACCTGCAAGCTGCTTAATGTGAAGTGTAACACCTGCATGACGAGTGAACGCTTCAAAGAATTCCTGAGTAAGCTCAGTATCGAAATCACCAACCTTTTCAGTGGGAATCTGCAGGTCATAATAAAGACCGCTTCTGCCTGAAATGTCAACGGCAGTTAGAACAAGGCTTTCATCCATAGGCAGAATGAAACTGCCGTAACGGGTAATGCCCTTCATATCACCGAGAGCTTCTTTAAAAGCGTCGCCGAGGCAAATAGCAATATCCTCTGCAGTGTGATGATAGTCAACCTGAGTGTCACCCTTGCAGCTTACATTGAGAGTGAAATCACCGTGTCTTGCAAAGAGAGTGAGCATATGGTCAAGAAAACCGCAGCCTGTGTCGATAGTGCTTTCGCCCTTTGAAAGAGCAAGGAAAAGCTTAATATCTGTTTCTTTTGTTGTTCTTATAATTTCAGAGCTTCTCATAGTCTTAAACTCCTTTAACAATTTCTTTCATCACCGAAACAAAAGCTTCCATTTCCTCGCGTGAGCCGATGGTGATGCGGTTATAGTCTTTTATTCTTTCGTCAGTGAAGTGTCTTACAAGTATGCCTCTTTCACGAAGCAGGGTGTAAATGTCTTCACCACTGATTTTTCCGTGCTTTGCAAAGATAAAGTTGGCTTTTGACGGGAGCACCTCAAAGCCCATAGCCTCAAGACTTTCGGCAGTGTACTGTCTTGTGTCAGAAATTTTTCTGCAGTTTGCCATATAGTAGTCGTTCTCAGCCATAGCTGCCACGCCTGCCTTCTGTGTCAGGCGGTTGATGTTATAGGGATTAGTGGAATACTTTATCTTTTCAAGGTCTTTTATAAGTTCTTCATTGGCAAAGCAGTAACCAAGTCTTGCACCTGCAAGGCTGTATGCCTTGGAGAAGGTACGGCAGACAATAAGATTGTCATACTTGCTTATAAGCTCATAGCAGGATATGCCGCCGAAGTCGATGTATGCCTCGTCGATAAGCACAACACTGTCTTTGTTTGAAGCAATAATTTCTTCAATATCTTCTTTGCTCATTTCAATGCCCGTGGGAGCATTGGGGTTTGCAATAACGGTGAATTTGCCTGTATTCATATATTTATTCTTGTCTATGGTGAAATCCTCTTCAAGGGGTACCATAGTTTTTTCTATGGCGTAAAGGTCGCAGAAAACCTTGTAAAAGCCGTAGCTTATCTCGGGGAAAACAGCACCCTTCACTTTGCCGTAAAGCATAAAGGCAAAGTTGAGAATCTCATCAGAGCCGTTGGAAACGAAAACATTTTTGCTATCTACACCGTAAACATCTGCAATCGCCTTTTTAAGCGCACTGCTTTCAGGGTCGGAGTATAGACGAAGGTCACACACCTCATCACTGTTTATTGCCTTTATAACAGAAGGGGAGGGTGGATAGGGGGATTCGTTTGTGTTGAGCTTTATGTACTTTTTATCCTTGGGCTGCTCACCCGGCACATACTCCTTAAGAGGAGCAAATGCACTGTCTATGTATTTACTCATTTTTATTCCTCAAATCTTATTGTTGCACTCTTGCCGTGGGCTGTAAGTCCCTCTTTATTTGCAAAGAAAGCAACATCTTTATAAACTTCTTTAAGAGCGTTTTCCGTGTAGTAGGTAAACTGTGACTTCTTAACGAAATCGTCAACGCCGAGGGCGCTTGAAAATCTTGCAGTACCGCTTGTGGGCAGTGTGTGGTTTGGGCCTGCATAATAGTCGCCTAATGCTTCGGGACAGTATCTGCCCATAAAGATTGAGCCTGCGTGCTTTATGCTGTCAAGATAGTCGAAAGGATTATCAAGGCACAACTCAAGATGCTCGGGAGCTATTTCATTTGCAATCTCAATGCCTGAGGTTATATCCTCGGCAACAATGATTTTGCCGTTGTTGTCTATTGACACTCTTGCAATCTCTGCTCTTTCAAGCATGGGAATCTGTTTTTCCAATGAAGCTGAAACAGCCTTTGCAAGGTCCATACTGTCTGTTACAAGCACTGCAGAAGCATTCTTGTCGTGTTCAGCCTGAGAAAGAAGGTCAGCGGCAACGAAGTCCGGGTTTGATTTGCCGTCAGCAAGAACAAGAATTTCGCTGGGACCTGCTATCATATCAATAGATACCATACCGAAAACCTGGCGCTTTGCTTCAGCAACGAAGGCATTGCCGGGGCCTACTATTTTATCAACCTTGGGTACTGTTTCAGTGCCGTATGCAAGGGCTGCAACTGCCTGAGCGCCGCCTACTTTGAAGATACGGTCAACGCCTGCAATTTTAGCGGCAGCAAGAATAACGGGATTCACCTTGCCGTCTTTTGACGGGGGAGTAACAATTGAAATTTCCTTGCAGCCTGCAATTTTGGCAGGTACGCTGTCCATAAGCACTGTTGAAGGATAAGCAGCAGTGCCGCCGGGTACATAAAGACCAACCTTTTCAATTGGAGTAATCTTCTGACCTGTAACAACACCGTTTTTCTCGTTGATAATGAAGCTTGTCTTAACCTGCTTTTCGTGGAATTTTCTTATGTTTTCCTCTGCGGTGCGAAGGATTCTGAGAAACTCCGGCTCAACGGCATTGAAGGCTTCTTCTATTTCTTCCTCAGTTACTTCAAGGGATGTAAGCACTGCCTTGTCGAATTTTTCACAGTATTCAAAAAGTGCCTTGTCGCCGTTTGCTTTTACATTTTCGATTATGTCGCTGACTATGTCACTTACATCAACAGTGTCAGCCATGCGTGAAAAAATCTCACTGTTTTCCACTTCACCGTATTTATAAATCTTAATCATTGTTTTCCCTCACGAGCTTTCCGAGAGCAGCAGCAATTTCGCTGATTTTCTCTCCTTTGAATTTGAATGATGCTTTATTTGATATGAGCCTTGCTGATATAGGTACGATTGTTTCAATAGGCTCAAGGTCATTTTCATAAAGGGTTTTACCTGTTTCAACTATATCCACAATAACATCTGAAAGGCCGAGAATGGGTGCAATTTCAATTGAACCGTTAAGGTGGATAATATCAATATCACGGCATTTTTCATTGTAGAATTTCTGAGCAATATTTGAAAACTTTGTAGCAACCCTAAGGGTTTCTGAAGGGTTATCACGGAAATCCTTTTTGGCTGCCACTGCCATACGGCACTTGCCTATCTGGAGGTCGAGGAGCTCATAAACATCGGGAGAGTACTCAAGAAGAATATCCTTGCCTGCAACGCCTATGTCAGCTGCGCCTCTTTCAACATATATGGCAACATCTGAGGGTTTAACCCAGAAATAACGTACGCCAACCTCTTCGTTTTCAAATATGAGCTTACGGTTGTTTTCTTTTATAGAGGGACATTCATAGCCCGACTGTTCAAACATGGCATAAACCTTTTCGCCAAGTCTTCCCTTGGGAAGAGCAACATTTATATACTGCATCAGGCACCCTCCAATCCGTTTTTGCTGAGTTTCATAAGTGTTTTATATCTTATGCTGCTGTCAAGCTCACTGAGTACGATAACGCTGAAGCCGTTTTCCGAAAGTGACTCAACAGTTTTTATAATCTGTGAAGCAGGTGTGGTTTCGTCTCTGAGAATAACAAAGTCATAGTCATACTGTGAAACCTCTCTGCCGTGTCTTTCAAGAGCGTCAAGATAAACTGCAAATCCCACTGCACCTGAGGTCTTGCCCATTTTTTTCATGAGCTTGTCATACTGACCGCCTGAAAGCACGCTTGTAGGTATCCCGTAAATATAACCCTTAAATACAAGTCCGCTGTAATAGCTTGTGTCATTGACGATTGAGAAATCTATTCTCAGCTTATCCATAAGAGAAAGCTCTTCGGCACTGCGGATTATCTCTAAAAATTCACAGAGAGCAATATCA
>JAZTYQ010000011.1:0-14058 GCA_045637065.1 Acutalibacteraceae bacterium | reverse complement strand
AGCATCAATATTGAAGGCACGTCTTGTGAACATACTCGTTACTCTCATAAGTACGCCCGGCTTATTGTCAACGAGGACAGCTATGACAAATTTTCCCATATTACTCTCCCCTTTCCTTTGAAACGATGATATCATCAATTGAGCCGCCGGGGGGAAGCATCGGAAGCACAAATTCGTCTTTGTCTATAAGCACTTCTATAACATATGTACCCTCACCCTGAGAGGCTTCAATGAATGCTGCTTTAAAACTTTCGGGAGTTGCTGCTCTGAAGCTCTTTGCACCGAAGGCATCGGCAAGCTTCATAAAGTCGGTTTTTCTGCCAAGCACAGTGTTGGAATATCTCTCACCGTAGAAAAGTGTCTGCCACTGTCTTACCATACCGAGAACTCCGTTATTGAGAAGCACTACGGTAATGGGCAAGTTATATGTAACAGCAGTTGCAAGCTCATTCAGGTTCATTCCGAAGGAGCCGTCACCTGTTATGAGAACGGTTCTCTCTTTTTTAGCCGTGGCTGCACCTATTGCAGCACCGAGGCCGTAGCCCATGGTACCCAGACCGCCGCTTGAAATAAAGGTTCTGTTTTCTTTGAAGTTAAGATATTGAGCAGCCCACATCTGGTGCTGACCTACATCCGTTGCAACGGTAGTGCTGTCAAGCTTTATTTCATTGATTATATCAAAGACCTGCTTAGGTGTCAGGGGTACTGAGGCAGCCTCTTCAGCCTTTTTGGCAATAGCCTTTTCTTCGGCTCTGAGGCACTCTATGCGCTCTTTCCACTGAGGTCTTTCAGCTGAATTTACAAGCTCGCAGATACGGCTGAGAGAATCGCGGAGGTCTCCGTGTACACCAACATCAACACTGAGGTTTTTGTTAAGCTCCGATATATCAACATCAAGCTGAATGAACTGAGTGTTTTTGACATATTTTGCAGTGTTGCCCGTAGCTCTGTCGCTGAAACGAACGCCTATGCCTATAACCAAATCCGCCTCTTTATTTGCCATTGAGGAAGCGTAGTGACCGTGCATACCCTGCATACCGAGGAATCTTTCGTGGTCAGTGGGCATTGAAGAAAGCCCCATAAAGGTGCAGCCGATGTAACCGCCGATTTTCTCTGCAAAAGCAGCCACTTCCTTAGCCATACCCTGACCGAGTACGCCGCCGCCGATGTAGATATAAGGTCTTTCACTTTCGTTGATGAGCTGAGCCGCCTTTTCGATATAGACATCCTTTGCCTTTTTGTTGACGAAGGGAGCAACAACCTGAGCCTTTTCATAGTCTGCCGAAGCAATCTGCACATCCTTGGGAATGTCAACAAGTACGGGACCGGGTCTGCCGCTTTTGGCAATACGGAAGGCTTCTCTTATGGTGTCTGCAAGGTCATTTACGTCACTGACGAAATAGTTATGCTTTGTTATGGGAAGGGTTATACCCGTAATATCAATTTCCTGGAAAGAGTCTCTGCCTATAAGGGCATTGGGAACGTTACCCGTAATAGCTACCATAGGCACTGAATCAAGCATAGCAGTAGCAATACCCGTAACCAGGTTAGTTGCACCGGGACCTGAGGTGGCAATAACTACACCAACTTTACCCGTGCTTCTGGCATAGCCGTCTGCAGCGTGAGAAGCGCCCTGCTCGTGGGCAGTAAGGACATGGTTTATTCTGTCCTTTGCTTTGTAAAGCTCGTCATAGATATGAAGCACCTGACCGCCGGGATAGCCAAAAACATCGGTAACGCCTTGCTCTATCAGGGTTTCAATAACAATTTGTGAACCTGTGAGTTTCATTATCCTACTCCTTTTAGAGTATAATTGTGCATTTTAAAATCTATTGAAGTATTATATCACGAGCAACAACTATTGTCAACATCTTCTCGCACCTTCAGGTGCATATCGAGCTGTAAGGCATATCGAGTGCAAAGCACATATCGAGTTTGCTTCAGCAAACATATCGACTTTGTTGAGACTTTAAGTCTGCTGTTTACTGACGAATGTGGAAGTCAGTTCAGTTTAGGCTCCTCTTTTACGAAACTATAAGTTTCTACTCCGCTCAAGCCACGGGGGCTCATACTTTTGTCCCGAGCGACAAAAGTATGCAAAAGCGCTCTCGTTCTGTTTCGTAGCTTGTACTTTTTCAATACAGCCGTAGTCCGCCTTCAACTGCCAGACTACGAAGCGAAAAAGTTGGTGCTTTTTTATGAGCTTATATAATTTACACAATCCGATGCTTTTTAAAAGCCTCATCCCGCCTTCGTCTGTATGCAGTTTACGAAGCGGGTTGGTTTTTTGCTGACGGAATTTTTAGCTTGTGCAAGAGGTAGGCGGCTCCACAAAAATCGCCTTGCGATTTTGGGTGACGCTGTCGCATGCCGAATGAAATTCGGCAGTGGAGCCGCCCTGCAGTTACTGCAAAATATGCCGAAAGCAATTCATGACCGAAGGTCATTTCATCCTTCTCGCACCTTCAGGTGCATATCGAGCCGCAAGGCATATCGAGTGCAAAGCACATATCGAGTTTGCTTCAGCAAACATATCGACTTTGTTGAGACTTTAAGTCTGCTGTTTGGCTGCGTTTTTTAGGTTTGCAAATTAAATCTTACCAGCTTACCAATTTTCATATATATAGTTATATTGATAAGTAAAAATAATAAGTTACTGTATTTTGGTAATATTGGTAAGAAAATGCCTTTAAACCCTTATAAACTCTATATTTTCAATCTTACCAACATCTTACCAGCGTCTTACCAACGTCTTACCAATATATTATAACTCTATCCACTCATGCTTCCAATATTTCTGAGTGCCGAAATCTTTAAAATGCTTTGGCTTTTCCTACCTCTCCCAGCCTGCCATATTCTGCATTATGAGTGCAATCTCGTTACTGTCTTTCCTTGACAAAACGGAAAAGTAAGTTTCTTTGGCGGAGAGATAAAAAAGAGACGCGAAAGTGAATTCGCGTCCCGCTATAATTATTTTTATTCGCCCTCGCCGGGCAGGCATTCTTTTTGCTGGCGCGCTAAAAGAATCAAAAACGCGCTGATTTCTCGCTGATTATTTATCAATATGTGCAAGGAAGAACTCTTTGCGCTCGTCTGTGTTGATAACGGTTACGGGCTTAATCTGATTGAGAACTCTGCCCTGCTTCTTGAGCATTTCTCTGTAATCGGCATAGGTGCCGTCTTTAAGAAGAACTACCTCAGGCTCAGCGAGCATACCCCAACGGCGGTATTTGAAATATTTTTCGTTGCTCTCGTTAAGCTTTTCATCAAGTATCTTTGACATTTCGGGAAGCTTATCCTTGCTGATTTCGCCCTCAGCCTCAACGAGAAGCATATAACGTACCGGGTCGTGGTCGTGGTCGGGATAATAGCTGTAGCCCTTGAAGGTTACGCCTGTTTCTTTCTGAAGCTCTGCAGCTGCCCAGTCAACCATCTGAGTGGTTGTCTTTTCATTTGCTATGTTCATAGCAAGGTTGTTTCTGTAAAGGAACTGCATCTTGGGGGCCTTCTTGTAGTAGCCTGTGATGCGTACAACGTCTTCAATTCTGTATCTGTAAAGACCTGAACGGTTAGTTACAACAAGCTCGTAATCCTTGCCCACTTCAACCTCGTCCATTGTCAGAGGTCTCTCACAGTCGGGGTCATCCATGGGAATAAACTCAAAGAATACTGACTGAGGAAGAAGAACGCAGTCCTGAGCGTTAAGCTCACAGGGGATTGCCATATAGCCTTCGGCAGCAGCGTAACCCATGCTGTGAATGGGAGCGTCGCCTATATGCTTACGGAGTCTCTGAACATAGAACTCAAGGTTTGAGCTTACCATACCGTATGCCCATGCGAACTTGGGCCATACTCTCTTGGCAATGGGGGTGTCGAAGCCTTTTGCACATTCTTTTCTGATTTCTTCAGCTCTCTTGGGATTGGGCTTAAGCTTCTTTTCCCACTTAGCGCGAAGCTCGGGAGGACACTTGATGCTTTCGTCGATTGTTCCAAGCTCGATATCCTTACATACCATTTCCCAGTTAGCTTCAAGGAAGTCAAACATTGTTGTCAGAAGTGTAACAACCATTGAGCCCAGATATGTCAGGTCGCGTCTTTCAAGAGCAAAACGGAGATGGAAATAGGTTGAGTTTACTGCATCCTCATTTTCGGGGTACATAAAATCGTTGGGAGTTGTCATAAAGAACTTGGAGATAGGCTTGACATAAGTCAGAGGTACCTGACCTGCGCCGTTTGACATTTTGCCGTCAGCCATCTTATGACCTGTGAGAATCATAACTACGGGTCCTACCTGCTTGGGGAACTTCATGCCGTTTTTTCTGAACCACTTTGAGGCACAGCCGGGGGTACCTGAGAAGCCCATACACTGCATAATCCAGAGGTCCGTGGCACTTCTGGGAAGAATTTTGGGCTTGCCTACCGAGCCTGATGATGAGCAGTAACGGATGTTGCGAGCCTTCATCATAAGGTTCTTTTCACCTGCTACCATACGGTCAACATAGTCTGAATAGGTGTCGTAATTTGAGAAGGGAATCTTCTCCTGAAACTCTCTGATTGAGGTAATTTCACCGAGGCCTACCTTTTTGCCGTATTCGGTATCCTTATTCTTTTTGAGAATTGACTTGAGGATTCTTTCCTGTGTTTCCATAGGGCGTGCGGTGTAATAGTCAACCTTTGCCCACTCAGCATAGCCGAGAAATACGCCTATATCTGAAAAACCTGCCATAATTTTTACCTCTCTTATTTTATTTCTTACTCATCAATGTGTGAGAAGAAGAATTCTTTTCTTTCGTCTGTGTTGATAACGGTTACGGGCTTAATCTGATTGAGTACCTTGCCCTGCTTTTTGAGCATTTCTCTGTAATCTGCATAGGTACCCTTCTTGAGAAGCTGCACCTTGGGTTCGCCAATCATGCCCCAGCGGCGATACTTGAAGTACTTTTCATTGCTTTCATTGAGCTTTTCGTCAAGAAGCTTTTCAATTTCGGGAATTTTGTCGGCGGGGATATCGCTTTCAGGCTCAGCTAAAAGCATATAGCGTACGGGGTCATTGTCAAGGTCTGCATAGAAGCTGTAACCCTTGAAGGAAATGTCAAGTTCCTTCTGAACCTCTGCAGCTGCCCAGTCAACCATCTGTGTGGTTGTCTTTTCGTTGGCAATATTCATTGCAAGGTTGTTTCTGTAAAGGAATTCAATTTTAGGTGTCTTGTTATGATAGCCTGTTACGCGTACAACATCTTCAATCTGATAACGGTAAAGGCCTGAGAAGTTTGTAACAACAACCTCATATTCCTTGCCCACTTCAATTTCACCGATTGTAAGAGGTCTTTCGCATTCAGGGTCATCAAGGGGAATAAACTCAAAGAAGATTGAACGGGGAAGAAGCACATAGTCTGTAACATTAAGCTCAACAGGCATAGCCATATAGCCTTCCGCAGCAGCATAACCCATATTGTGAATGGGAGCATCACCGATATACTTACGAAGCTTCTGAACATAGAATTCAAGGTTTGAAGCCACCATACCGTATGACCATACGAAGTCGGGCCATATTCTCTTTGCAATAGGCTCATCGAAGCCCTTTTCGCATTCTCTTCTGATTTCGGCAGCTCTTTTGGGATTGGGCTTGAACTTCTTTTCCCACTTTTTGCGAAGGTCGTCAGGACACTTTACGCCGGGGTCGATTGTACCCGTTTCGATGTCCTTACAAATCATTTCCCAGTTAGCCTCAAGATAGTCAAACATTGATGTAAGAAGTGTAACAACCATTGAGCCGAGGAAGGTAAGGTCGCGTCTTTCAAGTGCAAAACGAAGGTGGAAATATGTTGAATCCACTGCATCCTCATTTTCGGGATACATAAAGTCATTGGGAGTTGTCATAAAGAATTTTGAAATAGGCTTGAGGTAGGTGAAAGGCACCTGGCCTGCACCGTTACCCATTTTGCCGTCTTTCATTTTATGACCTGTGAGGATAATGGCAACGGGGCCAATCTGCTTGGGGAACTTCATACCCTTCTTTTCAAACCAGAGTGAAGCGCATGCAGGTGTTGCTGCAAAGCCCATACACTGCATATTCCAGAGGTCTTTACCTGACTTGGGAAGCACCTTGGGTTTGCCTACTGAGCCCGAAGATGTGCAATATCTCCTGCACTTTCTTGCCATCATAAGGTTTTCTTCACCGTCAAGCATACGGTCAACATAATCTGCATATGTATCATAGTTTGAAAGGGGAACTATCTTTTGGAAATCTTCAACGGAATGGACCTTATCAAAGCCGATTTTCTTGCCGTATTCCGTATTTTTGTTTTCGTCCATAATTTGAAGAAGGATTTTCTCCTGAGTTTCAACGGGTATTGATGTGAAATGGTTCATACCTTTGAATACCATCTTACCGAGCATTACGCCGATATCTGACATTGCCATAGTTTGTTACCTCTCTTTTTTTATATTTGACCCGACCGACGGGAAAAGTTACTCTTTTAAATTCAAAATGCAAAGTGCTTCGCCTTGCTGCGCAAAGGCACTGCCTTTCCTTTTTATAATAGCATTTTTATGCCTGTGGTGTCAACTCTGCAAAGGGATTTAGTGATGTTGCCCTCTTACTTCCACTGAATTGTCCAGGTTTCGTCAATATAGCCTTCTACGGTGCCGCCGCCTTTCATACCTATGGCAGCAGCCTCACCCGTACCTATAATATCAAGTTTTTCATAATAGCCTATGACCTTGCCGTTTTTGTCAAGGGTGATGCCCACCGTTGCCCCGGGATATTCAAGGTCAGCCCGTGTGATTTCACCTATGGGCATATTGAAGGTTGATAAGTCAAGGGTGTCGCAGGCGTTTTCGTGATATTGTGTTTTCGGGTTGTCTTTGGTGCTTTTTTCAGGTTTCAGCTTAACTCTGTAAACAGTATTTTCACCCTGCTGCTCCTTGGTTGCCTCGGCCACACCGTCAATTGTGAGAGCGAAGTTTTTACCCACCGGCGGGAAGGTATCCATTGTTGTGGTTTCCACCTTGTTTTCAGGATCCATACCCTTGCCATTTGTGAAATCGAAATCGTAAACCTCTGTTTCGATGAACATATCCATTACTCTGTTTACTATGCCGGCAAAGGCAGGCACGCTGCACTGTGTCAGCTCCATATCAAGCACCTGAACCTTGTGACCCGTAAACGAAGCCTCGGAGCTTTTGAGTGTGTTTATACCCTCGGTGATTATATAGAGAATTTCCTGCTTTTCGTCTGTTTTGACGGTAGTATCCTGCTCAGAAGGAATTTCCTCATTTTTAGCTGTGGTGCTTTCCTTCTCCGGCACAGAAGGAAGGGTTGTGGTTATATTATCTGTGGGAACTTGGGTTGTTGTCTGCTGGGGCGTAGTGGTTGTGATATCCGTGCCTTCAGAAGGCTCATTGCCTCTTAAGACAGACTCGGTATTAACACTTATGACTATCACCGCCACTACAAGAGCGGCAATAAGAGCAATACCTTTTTTATCGGCAGAAGACATTTTCTGCCTTGCTGCCTTTCTCTCTTTTCGTGATTCTCTTTTCTCACTCTTTTTATTCATATCGGCATCTCCTTTAGCCATATTTAGTTCATTATATCATATTATATATCTTCCTTTCAAGTAAAAACAAAAAAATAGAACAGAATATTAGGAGTTTCTTCATCAGTCTGCATTATTCCACTAACATATATCTCCCAAAAATAAAAGTTTACGGTCAGTGATATTTTTACATAGGGCGGCGGCTCCATACCCGAATGAAATTCGGGTCGGCGAACACAGGTCGCCGTAAAATCGCAAAGCGATTTAATGGAGCCGCCCGCAAACCTCCCTTCATTCATAATTCATCATTCATAATTCATAATTATCCTCAGGGGGTTTTTATGTTTGCAGTTATTGAGTTCGGAGAAAAAAAGAACAGATTTAAAAGAGGTAAAATCACAAGTGAAAGAATTCCTCTGCCCTCAGGTGATGTTTTCTTTGTTGTGAGGGTGGAAAAGTCCTTTGGCAAGGCGCCCTGGAAAAAGCTTGAACGATGTCTCGGTATTCTTCGTCAGTGTGTTATTCTGCCCGAGGGTGCGGCTGTGCCTGAAAATGTGGATATGACAGTTTTCACTCCGGATATATTTCCGAGACTGCTACTTATAAATTCGGCGGCAGATTATATTGCAAGGCACAGAAGCGGTTTTCTTTCCCGTAGCCTTACGGTCTTTGACGAAAAGGGTATATATACGCCTTATATTGAAAATTTTCTCCACTGCTTTTCAAATATAAAAACAGTCACCCCTGAAAGGGAAGAATATGAAAAGCTCTCCCGTGAGCTTATGGAAAATTACGGCTTTTCACTTCTTGTAACAGATAAAGAAACCTGTCCCGGTGACACGGTTATATCTCACCGCTGTAACGTACCCGTTTATTTTAGGGGTGATATTTTTACAAACGAAAAGAAATATCTTATGAATACCAAAGCTTTTTGCGGCAGCGATATTATTCTGCCCGAATTTTATGAAACGCTGAGACCTCAGGGTGTGGGCAGAGTGCTTTTTGCCTCGGCGCTCTATGAAAAATGCAGTGTTACACAGTTAAAAGACCTGAAATATGAAGATTTCGGCTGTTGACATATTCCCCCGAGAGATATATACTTTTAGCAGCGTAAAAGGAGATGAGACTATGACCTACAACGAGGCAATTGACTACATAATGTCAAGGCGCAAATTTCAGAAAAGCAGCTCTCACGAAAGAATTGAAAGGCTTCTTGAGCTGCTGGGAGCCCCTCATAAAAAGCTGAAATTCGTCCATATAGCAGGCACAAACGGCAAGGGCTCAGTGTCCACTGCCCTGTCATATATTCTTAAAAATGCGGGCTACCGCACGGGGCTTTTCACCTCACCCTTTATCACTGAATTCGGTGAGAGAATACAGGTCAACAACACCTACATCAGCCACGGTGACATTGCTTCACTGACGGCTCTGATAAAAGAAAAAACCGACCTCATGGAAGCTGAAGAGCTTTATCCTACGGTCTTTGAGGTGACTACGGCTCTTGCTCTTTTGTACTTTGCCAAGGAGGCTTGCGACATAGTTTTCCTTGAGTGCGGCATCGGCGGAGAGCATGACAGCACCAATGTTATACCCGCCCCCTTGCAGAGCATATTTGTCAGCATATCCCTTGACCATACTGAGATGCTGGGTGACACCGCAGAGGAAATTGCCAAGGAAAAAAGCGGTATTATCAAAAAGGGTTGCAGAGTTATTTCCTACCCTCACAAGGGAGAAAGCTTCGGCTATGTGCCTCAACCCGAAGAAGCGGCAGAGGTGCTTTTCACCAGAAGTCTTGATAAGGGATGTGAATTTCATATGCCCGATACGCAGAAGCTCAATGTTACTAAAAGCGATATTACAGGTTCATCCTTTATTTATGACGGACTTGAGGTTACAACCTCCCTTTGCGGCGCTCATCAGATTGCCAATATGCTTACTGTCATCACCTCGGCAAGGCTCCTCAGAAAAGAGGGCTTCCTTATTAAAGACAGTGACATAACCGAGGGTATAGCTCAATTCAAAATCCCCGGAAGAATGGAAACCGTATCCCGTTCTCCCCTTGTTATTCTTGACGGCGGTCACAACGAAGGCTGTATGAAGGCACTGAGCAATATGATAAAAACCTATCTCGGTGATAAAAAAATCACTCTGCTTATGTCCTTTATGAAAGATAAAGACTATGAAAAAGCTATGGGGTACGTTTTACCCCTGTGCCAAAATGCAGTTTTCACTCAGACAGACACCCTCAGAGGTGAAAGTCCCGAGATACTGAAAGAAAAAGCAAGTGCATTCGGCTGCAGTGTACTGTGTGAATGTGACAGCCTTGACGCCTACAAAAAGGCCCTGTCCCTCACCCACAAAGACGGTGTGCTTATAGTTGCAGGCTCATTTTATCTTGTGAGCGAAATAAGAAATAAAATTTTTTCATAAAATATATGTTTATGCCGTCCTTCGGCAAAATATTCATACTCTTTCCCTTATGATACTCTTTGCTATCATAAGGGATTTTTCTTTTAAGGAGGTTTAGTATGTCTGCAAAAATTGAATATAAGCAAAAGGAAATAAGAGTTTATCTCAGCGGTGAAATAGACCATCACAGTGCCTCTCTCATAAGAGCAAGCATTGACGATGCAATAATTCATAAAAAGCCCTCGCTTCTCATAATGGATTTCGGCGAGGTTACATTTATGGATTCCTCGGGAATAGGTCTTGTTATGGGACGGTATAAGCTGATGAAAACCGTTCACGGCAGAATAAGAGTAGAAAATCTTTCCCCCTCAGCCTACAGAGTAATGATGCTGGCAGGTCTTGAGCGCCTGGGCGAAATAAAACAAAAGGAGTTAGTGTAATGAACTGTGTAAATGAAATGAAACTGACAATGGATTCAAAAAGCATAAACGAAGGCTTTTCAAGGGTGGCTGTTGCCTCCTTCATAGCCTGTCTTGACCCTAATATTGAGGAGCTGACAGATATAAAAACCGCCGTCAGCGAGGCGGTGACCAACGCCATAGTACACGGCTATAAAGAAAAGGAAGGAAAAATTTACATAACCGTCAGCCTTTTTGAGAATAATAACATCAGAATAAAGGTCCGTGACAAGGGCGTTGGAATAAAGGATATAGAAAAAGCCATGGAGCCTCTTTTCACAACGGCAGGCTCAGAAAGAGCAGGTCTCGGCTTTGCGGTTATGGAATCTTTTATGGATAGGGTGAGAGTTTCCTCTAAGTACGGCAGCGGTACAACAGTATGCCTTGAAAAGAAAATATGGGGCAAGAGGATATGAATAAGCGACGCAGTCGTCACCTTATGAAGGCGGTGTATTATTGAAAGCAAGAAACAGTGACAGAGAAGCCCTTATTGAAAACAACTACGGTCTGGTGCACGCTTGCGCCAATAAATTCAGAGGCAGGGGCGTGGAATATGAGGACCTGTTTCAGGCAGGCTGTGTGGGTCTTATAAAAGCCGCAGACAACTTTGATAAAGACAGAGGCTTTGCTTTTTCCACCTATGCCGTGCCTGTAATTTTAGGCGAAATCAAAAGGATTTTCCGTGACGGGGGTACCGTCAAAATAGGCAGAAGCCTTAAAGAAAAGGCAAGACACGCCATGCAGCTTAAAGAAAAAATGGCAACTGTCCTCGGCAGAGAGCCCACCGTAAGTGAGCTTGCAGAAAAGTTAGGCGTTGAAATATCTCAGGCGGCTGAGCTGATAACCATATCAATGCCTGTTATATCCCTGACGGCAACAGATGAAAAAGGTACTGTGCAGATTGATATCCCCACAGAAGCCCCCGAAGAGGCTATCTCGGAAAAGCTGGCACTTAAAACAGTTATTGGCTCCCTTGAAGAAAAAGACAGACGGCTTATTGAGCTGCGCTATTTCAAAGGAATGACCCAGGTTAAAACTGCCGCTGAGCTTGGAATGTCACAGGTTCAGGTATCACGGCGTGAAAAAGCAATACTGATTGAAATGCGAAAAAGAATGATGTGAAAATTTCTGCTGGAAAATTTTTACTTTATATGTTATACTGCATATGAGGTGACTATATGAAAACAGTTAAAAGACTTGCACTGCTCATACCTGTAATAATTGCAGTAATATGCTTCTTCTCTTTTTCAGGTGCAGACAGTGATAAAATAAGGATATCGGAAAAAGAGCTTCCCGTAGTGGCAGAAACTGCAGATGAGAGCCTTCTTGTCAGCACTGCCAAAAGAAGCGAGATGAAAGAAATAGCATCCTCAGGTATGCTGAAAATGTATCTTGACGAAAAGACCATGACGGTCTGTGTTTATGATGTTATTTCAAACACTCTTTACAGAAGTCTGCCTGAGGAATATTCGGGTGAAAAGACCTCTGCCCTTAGTGTCAGTGTGCTGCTTGACGGCAGAGAATACACTCTTTCCTCACAAAGCGACAGTCTTTCCTTCGGCTGCACTGAATATGAAAAAAACGAAAATGGCGTTACTGTGACCTACAGCTTCCGCCGAAGCCTTGAGGGCAAAAACAAGTTAGATGTAACCGTACCCGTTGCCTACACTCTCACCGACGGTATGCTGACGGCAAGTGTGGACTGCAGTAAAATCAGCTGCGAAGGCAAAACCATTATCACCTCCATTTCACTCCTTGAGTTTTTCGGTGCTGACAGCAAGGCAAAAAAAGGCGATTATCTTCTGCTGCCCGAGGGCTGCGGAGCTACAGTTGACCTGAGTAAAAAAGCAAAAAGCTTTGAAGAAATCAGACTTCCCGTTTACGGCGGCGACCCTGCCGTTGACCGCGGGTATTCCTATGATGTGACAGTGGGTGCTTTTGGCAGAAAACGCAGTGACAGTGCCTTTTTGTGTCTTATAAGTGAAGGCGAATCCCTTTGTGAAATAACCGCCTGCAAAGCACTGACGGATAAAGGCTATAACCGTGTGGGCGCAAAGTTCAATATAACTCCTACAGCAATAAAGGATAAGTATATTTATGTCAGTGAAAAATCTTATGAGGGTACTCTGCAGCTTTGTTACCGCTTTTTAAACGGCGATAATGCCGACTATATCGGCATGGCATCAGCTGTCAGAGAGCTGCTTATCCGTCAGGGAAGGCTCAGTGAAAGCAGCAAAAACAAAGAAAGTTATTATCCCTTCAATCTCTCTCTGAGAATGTCAGGGGCAATTTTAAACGAAAACGGAGAAATGTCGGTGCAGCCGCTGACCACCTTTAATCAGGCTTATGAGCTGATTTCTTCCCTTAAAGCCAAAGGCTTCGGCGATATAAATGTCAGACTTCAGGGCAGTTTAGACCAAGACGAAAAGTTCTTCGCAGCCGAAGATAAATCCCCGGAAAAAGCTCTTATGCTTTCAGCAGCAGATGACGGCAGTGTACGGTTTTATGCAGACAGCTATATTTTCAGTCATGAGGATTATGCAATAACAACTCTCCAAGGTGAGAAGCTGGATAATTTTGCAAGTGCAGATAAAATAAAGAATAACCTCAGCTCATTTATTGCAGACCTGAGACAGCAGAATATTCACGGTGTATATATGGAAGGTGCAGGCAACATGCTTGTTTCAGACTTCGCCAAAAGCAGATTTTCACTCAGAGAAAATGTGAAAAATTCTCTCAATGATATTTTTTCTGCAATATGCGCTTCAAAGTCTCTTATGACTGCAACAGGCAATCTTTACAGCATTAAATATTCTGACTTTGTTATTAACCTTCCCAATGAAAGCATGCTTGCTCAAAGAGATGAGATTGGCTCCGTTCCCTTTATTCAGGCTATCCTTCACGGCATTACGGACTATTCTCACCCTGCATCAAATCTGTCGGATGACAGCACCCTCTCCATTCTCAAGGCAGTGGAATACGGAGCCCTGCCCCACTATGAATGGCACTGCACATCCCCCGGAGAAAAGGAAGCCTCTGACAGAGTTTATTATATGAATACCCTCTCTCAGGCAAAGGCCTTTTATGACAAAATGAAGGCGGATTTCGCACCTCTCAGAGGCAGAAGAATAACCGCTCACAAAAAGGTAAAAGATGATGTTTATCTCACCCGTTTCGGTGAAGAATGCAGTGTATATGTCAACTACTCAGATAAGGCAGTCAGCGTTGCCGGCATTACAGTTGGCGCAAAAAGCTATGCTGTTGTTAACTGAAAATGGCTTTTATGCATCTCTTGCAGAAAATATGTATATACACTTATGCACATCAGAATGAATAATTCACATATATTCCTCACATAAAATGTTGAAAACCTTGTTAGTAAAGTTTAAAACTTTACGAAAACAAGGTTTCTTTTTTCTCAAAGAGAAATCAAATGTTGAAAAAACATGATTTTTAACTTTTTCAACGCACTTTTCAACATATGCAAGAAAAAAGCTTTACAGCGATAATTTCACTGTAAAGCTGAAATGTTTACTTCTGTACAGGCAGGTCTATGAGGAATATAAAGAATATTCTCTTTAAACCGGGTCTGCCTTTTTGAAGTTTTTTATCACCTTATATATATAGGTGTTACTCAGCAGTGTTCCGCT
>JAZTYQ010000010.1:0-61827 GCA_045637065.1 Acutalibacteraceae bacterium | reverse complement strand
ATCCTCAAGATTATCGGTATGGTATTTGCTCTGGGCAAACTGGATCTCAAGATTGCTGCTGCTGACGAAAGAGCTTTCCACAAATATAACGGTGCATCTTATGATCTTGGCGGCAGCCACAACGTAGGTGAGATGGAAGGTTCAACAACCTATTCACTTCCCTATTGGATGGGCAGATATCACGGCATGCTTGCTGAATAAGACTTCCGATAACGGCACAAGAACGCGCAAAAGATATTTTAGCGCGGTGATAAAAAATAAAACATCTACGCGTTTTTGGTTCTTTTTGGACGGTAGCAAAAAGCACGCCTGTCCGGCGAGGACTAAAAAATGCAGAATGGTGGTCGCGGTGAAAACTGCGACCACTTTTAATTTGTCTCCCGCACAGGAGGTTGAAAATTATGAATTATGAGCAGTGAAGGTATCACCTAAAAAAGTAATTTTGATAAATAAATTATTTTTTTCGCTCAAGCCACGGGGCTCATACTTTTGTCCTGCGCGACAAAAGTATTCAAAAACGCTCTTTTTCCGTTCCGTAGCTTGTGCTTTTTTAATGCAGTCTCAGCCCGTCTCCAACTGCCAGACTACGAAGCGGGTAAGTTTGTTACTGACGATTTCAGTTAGTTTCTGCAGAAGGCGGGCGGTGGCTCCGCAACCGAAGCTGCGCTTCGGCGCACGACTGCGTCGCCTGAAATCCGCAGGATTTCAGGGCGGAGCCGCCCAAGCTGTCCTATAGAAGCAGTTAAAAAATATAAAAAACTACTTGATATTTCTGCAAAGCTGTGGTATAATGCAGATAATCTGTAATGAATAATTCAGAGTGGACTTCCCGAAAGTCCACTCTTTTTATTGCTCTGCAGAACTACAACTGAATATTTTTAAAGGAGTGATTTTATGGCAAAGGGCGGCAACACCGTAAAAACCGTCTGGGAAATCGTGGAGCCTCTGGCTGCGGAGCTGGGTCTTCGCATATGGGACATCCGTTTCCTTAAGGAAGGAACTTCATGGTATCTCCGTGTCTTTATTGACAAAGACGGTGGCGTATCAATCGATGACTGCGTTAACCTCAGCCACGCAATCGACAAGCCTCTTGACGAGGCAGACCGCATTGAGCAGGCATATTATCTTGAGGTCAGCTCACCGGGTGTGGAAAGAGATTTAGTGCGTGAAGAGCATTTCACAACTAATATCGGAGAAAAAATCAAAGTAAAAATGATAAGACCCGTTGAGGGAAAGAGAGAATTCAGCGGAATACTCTCAGATTACACTGACGGCAATATCACAATCACATGCGAAGACGAAACAAGCTTCACCTTCACCAAAAAGGAAGCCTCATGGGTTAAGCTTGATGATTTTCAGATGTAATATATAAGTAAAATAACCGAAAGGAATGAGTATAAAAAGATGAACAAAGAATTTTTTGAAGCAGTCAAGATGCTCGAAAGCGAAAAAGGCATATCCTCAGACTATATTTTTGAGAAGATTAAGGCCGCAATTATTTCTGCAACAAAAAACACCTACGGCAACAGAGATAACGTAGTTGTTGATATCGATCCCGAAAAGCAGATAATGAATGTGTATGTAAGAATTGCAGTTGTTGAAGAGGTTGAAGAACCTGCAGCTGAAATGACCCTTGAACAGGCACGCAACTACGATGCCAATGCGCAGGTAGGCTCATTTGTTGAAATTTCCCTTGAACCTAAGAAGTTCGGCAGAATTGTTGCTCAGACAGCAAAGAGCGTTATCCGTCAGGGCATCAGAGAAGCTGAAAGAGAGCTTGCAAACAAGGAGTTTCAGAACAGACATCAGGAAGTTGTTACTGCAACAGTCAATGTTGTTTATCCCGACACAGGCGACGCTTCAATCGAAATCGGCAGAGCAAGCGCCATTCTTCCCAAGAGCGAACAGCTTCCCGGTGAAGTGCTTAAGGCAGGTCAGCTTGTCAAGGTTTATGTGGCTTACACCACAAGTGAAAGCGGCAGCGGTTTTGCTCACATTTCAAGAAAGCATCCCGGTCTTGTCAAGAGACTTTTTGAAACAGAGGTTCCCGAAATCTATGACGGCGTAGTTGAAATTATGTCCGTTTCAAGAGAAGCGGGTTCAAGAACAAAGATAGCTGTGGGCAGCCATGATGAAAATGTTGATGCTGTCGGTGCTTGCATCGGTCCCAGAGGTCAGAGAGTAAGCAATGTAGTTGACATTCTCTGCGGCGAAAAGATTGATATTGTCCGTTACAGTGAGGACCCTGCCGCATATATTTCAGCTGCTCTTGCTCCTGCAGAGGTGCTCAGCGTTATAGTTGACGAAAGCGGCGCAAAGGCTTGCAGAGTTATTGTACCGGACAGTCAGCTGTCACTTGCAATCGGCAACAAGGGTCAGAATGTACGCCTTGCGGCAAAACTCACCGGCTGGAAAATTGACATCAAGCCTCTGAGTGCAGCTGCTGAATAAGAGGTGTTTATGGCACTCAGAAAGGTACCTATGAGAAAATGTCTTGGCTGCGGTGAGATGTTTCCGCAGAAGGAACTCGTAAGAGTTGTCAAGACCAAAATAAAACCCGAAAATGAAAATGAGGAAGAAACCTATGAAATAAGTCTCGACCTGACAGGAAAAAAAGCAGGCAGAGGCGCATATATCTGCAAAAAGAAGGAATGCTTCGCTATGGCTAAGAAGACTAAACGCTTCCCGAGAGCCCTTTCATGCGAAATTCCCGAAGAGGTACTCCTTAAAATGGAGCAGGAGATAAGCGAAAATGAATGATAAGTTTCTCTCTCTTTTAGGTATGGCAAGACGCTCGGGCAGAGTAAGTCTCGGCCACGATGCGGTTATCGGCAGTATTGTAAGAAACAAAGCAAAGCTTTGCGTACTCTCAAAGGAAGCCTCAGAAAGACTTCAGAGAGAGATACAGCACGCCTGTACCTATGAAGATAAAAACATATCCCTTATAATTACAGACTATACCTTGTTGGAGCTTTCATCGGCTGTCGGCTCAAAGGCGGCAGTTATCAGCGTTGACGATGAGGGCTTCGCAAAAGCACTCGCAGAGAAATATACCTTAAAGAAAGGATGATACTATGCCAAGAGAAAAGTACAGAGTTCACGAGGTTGCAAAGGATTTTGGACTTAACAGCAAAAAAATCCTCGCTATGCTTGAAAGCCGTGTGCCGGCTGAAAGAACACACATGGCAGCACTTGACGACAGAGAACTTGATATTATATTTGAAACAATAACACAGGAAAATGCCGTTGAAAGCTTCGACGCTTATTTTGCTGCAGGCGAAAAGCAGAAGGCTGAAAAGAAAGTCGACGAAGTTAAGGCAGTAGAAAAGCCTGAGGTAAAAGCAGAAGAAAAGGCACCTGCAAAGGCTGAAGCAAAGGCAGACGCCAAGAAGCCTGAGGGCAAGAGGGATGAAAAGAGACCTGCAAAGCCCGAGGGTAAGAGAGAGGACAGAAAGCCCCAGCAGAATAAGCCTCAGAACAATCAGCCTCAGAACAATCAGCCTCAGAAGAAGCAGGATAAGCCTCAAAACAACCAGCAGCCTAAGCAGGAAAAGCTTATTCAGGCAAGAACAAAGGGCGAAAAGAGATATGTTGACACAAGAAGCAGCAACGTTGACCTTGAGAAGTATAACGAAAAATATGACGAAATGGCTTCTCAGGGCGGCAGACGCGACAGCGATATGTCATCAGGTAAGCAGAAGCTCAAGCAGAAGAGCCAGCAGTACAGAAAACAGCAGGGTACACGCTCAAGCAAGAGAGAAACCGAAGCTGAAAGACTTAAGAGAATTGCTGCTGAAAGAGCAAAGAAGACCCTTGTAGTTAAAATTCCTGAGGAAATCACAGTAGGTGACCTTGCAGGTCTTCTCAGAAGAACCGCTGCTGAGGTTATCAAAGAGATGTTCAAGCTGGGCGTAATGGCTACAGTTAACCAGGCAATCGACTTCGACACCGCAGAAATTGTTGCAACAGAGCTTGGTGCAAAGGTTGAAAAGGAAGTTGAAGTTTCCATCGAAGAAAGAATTATCGACGACCACGAAGATGCTGCAGAAGACCTTCTTCCCAGAGATCCCGTTGTAGTTGTTATGGGTCACGTTGACCACGGTAAGACATCAATTCTCGACGCTATCCGTGATGCAGGTGTTGCTGCAACTGAAGCAGGCGGTATCACTCAGCATATCGGTGCTTACAGAGTTGACCTTGACGGTCAGATGATCACCTTCCTTGACACTCCCGGTCACGCTGCTTTCACATCAATGAGAGCAAGAGGTGCTATGGCTACTGATATTGCTGTACTCGTTGTAGCTGCTGATGACGGTATTATGCCTCAGACTATTGAAGCTATCAACCACGCTAAGGCAGCAGGCGTTCAGATTATTGTTGCCATCAACAAAATGGATAAGGAAGGCGCTAACCCCGACAGAGTTAAGCAGCAGCTTACAGAATACGGTCTTGTGCCTGAAGAATGGGGCGGTGACGCTATCTGTGTACCCGTATCAGCAAAGACACATATGGGTATCGATTCACTTCTTGAGTCAATTCTTCTCGTTGCCGAAATGGCAGAACTTAAGGCTAACCCCAACAGAGCAGCTAAGGGCGTTGTTATCGAGGCAAGACTTGACAAGGGCCGCGGACCTATTGCAACGCTTCTCGTTCAGAACGGTACTCTCCATGTTGGTGATATCGTTGTTGCAGGTCAGAGCGTTGGTAGAGTAAGAGTTATGCAGACCGAAAGAGGTACCCGCATTAAAGAAGCAGGCCCCTCAGTACCCGTTGAGGTTACAGGTCTTAACACAACTCCCGGTGCCGGCGACACCTTTGACGTTGCTTCAGACGAAAAGCTTGCACGTGAACTCGTTGAAAGAAAGATTCACGAAGCTAAGCAGGCTGAATGGGGCGCACAGCAGAAGGTTACACTTGACAATCTCTTCTCATCACTCCAGGACGGTCAGATGAAGGAGCTTTCAATTATCGTTAAGGCTGACGTTCAGGGCTCCGTTGAAGCTGTTAAGCAGAATCTTGAAAAGCTCACCAACGAAGAAGTTCGTGTGCGTGTTATTCACGGCGGTGTTGGTGCCATCAACGAAAGCGATGTTCAGCTTGCAGCTGTTTCAAACGCTATCATCGTAGGCTTCAATGTTCGTCCCGACACAAATGCTCAGACACTTTCAGAGCGTGACGGCGTTGAAATGAGAATGTACAGAGTTATCTATGACTGCATCGAAGAAATCGAAGCAGCTATGAAGGGTATGCTCGCTCCCAAGACAAGAGAGGTTGCTCTGGGCAGAATCGAAGTTCGTACAGTTATGAACCTTTCATCTGCAGGTAAGATTGCAGGCTCCTATGTTCTTGAGGGTAAGGTAACAAGAAATGCACTTATCCGTGTTGTGCGTGACGGTATCGTTATCACAGAAGATGCTATTTCCTCACTTCGCCGTTTCAAGGATGACGTTAAGGAAGTACAGACAGGCTTCGAATGTGGTATCGGTCTTGAAAAGTTCAACGATATCAAGGAAGGCGACATCTTCGAGTGCTTCATGATTGAAGAATACAGAGACTAATTAATCACGGAAAGGAAAATCCTATGGCAGGTTTCAGAATTAACCGTGTATCGGAAGATATAAAACGTGAAATAACTGCCCTCATAAGAGAGCTTAAAGACCCTCGTGTGATGGGCAAAATGCTGACAGTTGTGCGTGTTGAGGTCAGCTCAGACGCATCCTATGCAAAGGTTTATGTCAGCGATATAAAGGGAATCGACTCAGCTAAGGAAGCCGTTAAAGGCCTCACAGCCGCAACGGGCTATATCAGACGCGAGGTAGGCGGCAGGCTTCACCTGAGAAAAACTCCCGAACTGAAATTTGTTGCCGATGACTCAATTGAGCAGGGCTTCAATATGTTTAAAAAGCTGGAAAACGGCAGAGGTGAATAAGATGGTTATCGGTTTTCATGAGGCTGTAAATGAGCTGAAAAACGCTGACGGTATTCTTATTCTCACTCACGTCAATCCTGACGGAGATACTCTGGGCAGTGGATATGCACTGCTCAGAGCTTTAAGAAAGTTGAGCAAAAAGGCGAGGCTTCTCTGCGGTGACCCAATAAACAAAAAGTTTTCATATCTCTATGAGGGCATAGAGGAAATTGACTTTGAGCCTTCATATATTGTCAGTGTTGACGTGGCAGAAAGAAAACTTTTAGGTGACACCCTTGGCGAAAAATACGGCGAGAGAGTGAATCTTGCAATAGACCACCACGAAACCTCACGCCGTTTTGCTCAGAAGACCTATTGTGAAAGTGACAGTGCCTCCTGCTGCGAGATAGTTTATCTCATTATAAAGGAGCTTATCGGAGATGTTGACAGCAATATCGCATCCTGCATTTACACAGGCTGCAGCACAGACACGGGATGCTTCAAGTATTCCAATGTTACTCCGAGAACTCACAGAATTGCAGCAGAACTTATTGAAAAGGGTGCTATGCACAGCAAAATCAATGAGGTAATGTTTGACACGAAAACAATGAATAACATTATGCTTGAGAGAAAGTGCCTTGAATCCCTTGAGATTTTCGGTGGCGGTTCCCTTGCAGTTATAACCGTAACTCAGGAAATGCTCAGCGAGTGTAATGTGGATAAGTCCGCACTTGATGCCATAAAGCCTCTGACAAGGCAGATAGAGGGCGTGGAAATCGGCATCACTGTCAAAGAGGAAAAAAACGGCAAGGTTGGTGTTTCCGTCAGAACCTCTGAGAAATATGATGCGGCGGCAATATGCGCTCATTTCGGCGGCGGCGGACACGTGAGAGCCGCAGGCTGCGAGTTTTGCGGCATGACACCTGAAAAGGTGAAAGAAACAGTTTCAGACTATATTTTAAACAGTGTATTATAAATTTGTTGAAAGGAGTGAGGGTGTGAACGGTTTTGTTTTTCTTGACAAGAGTGAGGGAATGACGTCCTTTGTGGCTTCGGCAAGACTCAGAAGAATTTTCGGTATAAAAAAAGCCGGTCATACCGGAACTCTCGACCCTATGGCAACGGGCGTGCTTCCCATAGCTTTAGGGGGCGCAACAAGATTTATTGAGCTTATCCCAAGCCACGACAAGGCTTACAGGGCTAAGTTTATTTTAGGCAGAACTACAGACACTCTCGACATTACAGGCAAGGTGACAGGTGAATTTCAGGTCACTGCCACAAAAAGTGATGTTGAGGGGGTACTTAGTAAATTCCGCGGTGAAATAGAGCAGGTACCCCCGATGTATTCTGCCATAAAAAAAGACGGTGTAAGGCTCTATGACCTTGCGCGTCAGGGCATAGAGATAGAAAGAGAAAGCCGTAAGGTAACAATTTATTCTCTGACACTTCTCGGCTATGACGAAAACACGGCAGAGTACGAAATAGAGGCTCACTGCTCAAGCGGAACTTATATACGCACTCTTATTGCAGATATAGGTGATGAGCTGGGCTGCGGAGCCACAATGACTGCCCTCAGACGAATTATGGCCAACGGTGTGACGGTGGACAGGTGCTACACTCTTGAGGAGCTGGAAAAGCTTAGAGATGAGGGAATTCTTGACAAAGCTCTCACAGAGGTTGACAGTTTTATCTCTTATGATAAAATTAAGGTGAGCGCACCTCAGGCTAAACGCTTTTCAAACGGTGGTGAGCTTGATGTCAACCGCTTCGGCGGTAAGAAGGCTCCCGGGCTTTACTGCGTATATTCACCCGAAGATGAATTTTTAGGCATCGGCGAAATTGACAGCGAGGTAACAACTCTTTCTGTCAGACGCGTTTTTGTCAGGGGGTGAAGCAGATGTGTGAAAAAACAAAGGGTACTGCCGTTGCTCTGGGATATTTTGACGGTATCCATACAGGTCACAAGGCTGTACTCCAAAAGACCCTTGCAATTGCAAAAGAAAAGGGGCTTACTCCCGCAGTGCTTATTTTTGATGAGCATCCGAGAAAGGTTCTTTGCGGCAGTGTACCCCCTATGCTCACTGACGAAATAATGAAAAGCAGGCTTCTCAGGGAAATGGGCTTTACTCTTTATCCCTTTCCTTTCAGAGAGAGCATGAATATGGAGCCTTCTGAGTTTGCCCGTGATGTGCTTATAAACAAGCTGGGTGCAAAGGCAGTGGTCTGCGGATACGATTACAGATATGGAAAAGAGGGCAAGGGAAACGCAACTACCCTTAAAAACGACCTTGAAAGCGAGGGCGTGGAGGTTGTGTCTCTTAGTGAAATAAAGCAGGGCGAAGACACGGTCAGCGCCTCAAAGATAAGAGAGCTTATCTCACAGGGTAAGGTCAGACGCGCCAACGAATTGCTTGGCAGAGTTTTCTCTTATGACAGAGTGGTTGAAAGAGGCGATGCCCTTGGCAGGCGCCTTGGCTTTCCCACTATAAATCAGACCTTTCCCGAAGATTTTATTGTGCCGCACTACGGCGTATATGCTTCGGTGACAACCTTAGATAAAAAGCAATATCCCAGTGTGACCAACATAGGCATAAGACCTACCGTAGGTGGCACTGAAGTCAGAAGTGAAACCTGCATCCTGGGCTTCTCAGGCGACCTTTACGGCAGAAATGCCCAGGTGGGTCTGCTTGACTTTTTAAGAGGTGAGATGAAATTCGCATCTCTCGAGGAGCTGTCTCAGGCGGTTAAAAGGGATATGGAAAAAGCAAGACTTGTATATGACGAGGTTATGAAAAATGGCTAAATTAAATGTAAAAGCAATATTTTTTGATTTTGACGATACACTTCAGAGCAGAAAGGGAGCTTACAGACTTTATTGCGAGAGCTTTCTCGATAAATACTTCCCCCACATAAGCGAAGAAGAAAGACTGATAAAGCTTGACGAAATGGAAGAGCATGTTGACGGCGGCTATAAAGACAGAGAGGTCTATTTCCCTGAAATGATTGACCTCTGGCAGTGGGAAAACCACCCGCCTCTGCAGGAACTTTACGATTCCTTCAACTATGATTTCGGCAAGCACATCGTTATGCTCGACGGCGCAATTGACGTGCTTAAAGAGATTAAGAAAAGAGGCTACGTTTTAGGCTGCATCACAAACGGCGTGTCTTCGCTGCAGAATATCAAGCTTGACACTGCAGGTATCAGAGATATGTTTGACGTTGTTGTGGTCTCAGGTGATATCGGCATCTATAAGCCCGACCGCCGCATTTTCGACGAGGCTATAAGACGTGCAGGCGTTAAAAACGAAGAGGCTCTCTTTGTGGGCGACCATCCCGTAAATGATATTCAGGGCGCTCTTGGTGCAGATATGCAGGCCGTGAGAATGAATTACGGCGACTTTAAAGGAAGGGGTCTCGGCGCAGAAGGTGTTGCCGCTGAGATTGAAGAAATCACACAGCTCCTTGAATTGATTTAAACTTTCAAAAGGATATGATTGAAATGAAAAAAAGAAATGCTGATATGAGAGCAAAACAGCAAAAAAGTGAAAAAAAAGCAAAGACGGGCACAGTGGTGCTGATGTGTCTTGTGGCTCTGTGTCTTTGCGGTACCGTTGGCATAAGCGCATTCACTGATGTTTTCAAGCAGGAAAGTGAAGTCAAGGCAGTTGCCCTTGTGCTTTCAGGCGCAGAGGAGGCTGAGCTGGAAAGTCAGCTCGGCAAGATTTATCCTCTTGCTGACATGGAATATAATGAAAAAAACTTCGATGCGGCTCAGCTGCTGACTTATATCAGACCTTATGCAAAAGACGGTCTTTATGCTGTTAACGGCTTTGAAAAAGCTCAGGCGGAAACTCAGGCAGACCCTGCTGAAAGATTTAATGACGGTGAAGGCAATTATTCCTATTGTAAAATTGCAGGCAGTCAGATTGATGAAATACTCTCTCAGTTTGAGGTGGTTGCAGACCACACGGTAAACACCAAGGACATTTATTATTATGACGGCAACTACTATTTTGCTCTCGGCGATGAGGGGCAGGAAATATCTTCTGTGAAAGCGGATATAACCTCAAGCAAGAGAATACAGGACGGCAGATATTATATTTCCTGCACTGTCGGTGACAAAAATCTTTATGTTATTGCAGGCAAGCCCGACGCTCAGGGTCAGTGGAAAATCCAGTCCGTATCTACCACGCCTGTTTTCGATCAGATGGGCATTATGATAAAGCAGGAAAATAACAGTCTTTTTGACTATGATATGAAAACTAAGGTTATTGAGGGAAAAACGGACAAAGGCGTTTTGTACTGCCGTTATACGCTCCAATATCCCGTCTTTTATGGTGACACGGCAGGTGAGCTTGAGGCAAACCGTTTCTATGATAGCGTGTTATCTTATTATAATCAGCTTGCACAGGACAGTACTGCACAGTATAAGAAATATGTGAAACAGGGCGGCGTGGAAAGTCTGCTGCCCCTTGAAGTCAATTACAGTGCAGAGGTTACCTACACCTCAGGGGCATATATTGCAGTATGCAACGAAGTGAGCGAAACCCAGTCTTTATATAAAACCGAAGGTGAGGAATCACTGACCGCTTCGGCAGTGGTACCCTCAAATAAAACTGTTGAATGTTATATTTTTGACACTGAAACAGGTGCCTATGTAAATAAAGACAGCATCATAGGCAAGGATTATCAGCTTATTGAAGAGCTTCTTTACAGAATTTACTGCGGTTATGACTACTCGGCACTTCTCAGCGAGGATGCAACCGACACTCAGGATATTCCCGACGATGTGGGAAAGCTGGGCGAAAAATTATATGACTGTGCAAGCACTCTGACAAAGGACGGCTATATGTTCTGCTATATAAATGACAGTGGCTACAGAGAGGATGTCATTATCCCGTATAGTGCAGATGTTTTTGAAATTCCTGTGGAATAAAGAGGGGGAGAACATATGAAAAGAACTCTGAGCATTATCTTTATTGCCATAGAGGCAGTGCTTTTCTGCACCTTTGTCACAATGGATATTATGAGCATTGAGGGCGAAAACATTGTCAAGTTTATTGCAATATCTCTCGTTGCTCTTATGGGGCTTAATGCAGGCAAGCAGAAGGACAACAAGGTTGTTACGGCAGCATTTGTCTTTACGGTGCTGGCAGATGTGTTCCTTATTCTCATAGGCAACTTTGTTGCAGGTGTTTGTGTTTTCATAATAGTGCAGACCTGCTACACAATAAGATTCTCTTTTATGAGCGGTAAGCCTCTTGTGGGCGAGCTGCTTAAAAGATGGCTTCCGGGCCTTATTCTCGGCACAATTGCAGGGGTACTTCTCAAGAGTGTGGATATAGGAATAACAGTGGCATATGCAAGCTGTTTTGCAGTTAACTTTGCCCACGGCTTTGAGCTTCAGATTTACAACCCTTCGCCCAGACACTTAAGGTTTGCAATAGGCATTGTTCTTTTTGCCTGCTGTGATGCCTGTGTGGGCATACATAATCTGCAGCCTTCAATTTTCAGTGAGGCTATGATAAGAAATGCTGAGGTTATGACATGGATATTCTATCTGCCCAGTCAGATACTTATTCTTTCCACCACAGACGCACTGAAATTCTCCCGAGAATAGCCCAAGAGCGCACAAAAGCTCTTTTGTGGTGATGAATCAAAAATAAAAGTGATTTTTATTATACTTTATATTAAGAGCCACAGCATCGAACCGTGGCTCTTAAGCTTTTGTGCTTGCCATTTTTTTCTCTCTCGCAGTACAGACGTACAGCTTCGGAGCGAAGAAAAAGACATCTTGCACCATTCTCGGAAGAATTTCTCGCCGAAGCCCAAGAGCGCACAAAAGCAGTATTTGGCAAATCATCTACGCATTTTTGGTTCTTTTTGTGCGGCAGCAAAAAGAACGCCTGCCCGGCGAGGGCGAAATAGCTCTATAATCAGAAATATTTATAACGAACAGAAAAGACCGCCTCTGAGAGACGGTCTTTTCCGTTATATATGAGTGAGAGAAGAAGAAGTCAGTTTTTCTTTTTAGCTGTTGCTGCAGCTGCAACTATACCCGAAAGGGCAATAAGTGCAGGCACGTTGGGGATAACCATAAGCTGGTTGAACATATCTGTCAGCTCCCAGACAAGGTCGTTTGAAAGAACTGAGCCAAGGAAGGTGAAGACTACCGCAATTATCATATAAAGGGGTATAAACTTCTTGCCGAAGAGGGCAGTCGCATTGATTTTACCGAAGTAGTTCCAGCTGATGATAGTTGAGAATGCGAAGAAGAGAAGGCAGATAGCCACAAAGCTGTTACCTGCAGTGTCTCCGAAAACACCTGAGAAGGCAAGCTGAGCCATATTTGCTTTGCTTACACCATCGGGAGCAACGCCTGAAGAAAGGATGCCGTCACCTGCATAAAGCACTGAAACAACAACAAGAGCAGTCATAGTCAGCACAACAAAGGTGTCGATAAAAACGCCAATCATAGCGCTTACGCCCTGGTCGTGAGGCTTCTTTACATTTGCAAGAGCGTGAGCGTGGGGAGTTGAACCCATACCTGCTTCGTTTGAGAAAAGACCTCTTTTAACACCCTGGCTGATAGCAGTTTTAAGCGCATAGCCAAGTGAGCCGCCGATGAGCGCATCGGGTCTGAAGGCGTATTTGAAAATCATTGCGAAGGTTTCGGGCAGATATTTTGCTCTCATAATAAGGATGACGAGGCTGCCGCCGATATAAAGCAGAGCCATAATGGGTACGAGCTTTTCTGTTACGGAAGCGAGACGCTTAACGCCGCCCAGGAAGACAAGTCCCGCCAGGGAAGCGATGATAAGACCTGTAATCCAGTTGGGGATGCCGAAAGCTGTGTAGCAGGATGAGCTGATGGAGTTTGACTGTACCATAGCGCCCATAAAGCCGAGAGCGAGGAAGGTTGCAAATGAGAAGAAAACAGAAAGAGCCTTGCCGATTTTGCCGGGGAAAGCTTTTTTGATATAGAAGATGGGACCGCCTGCAATTGTGCCGTCAGGCTGAACTTCTCTTGTTTCCTGAGCTAAAACTGCTTCGGCGTAGATAGTAGCCATGCCGAAGAAGGCAATTATCCACATCCAGAAAATAGCACCGGGACCACCGATGAGAATAGCACCGCAGGCACCTACGATATTACCTGTACCTACCTGAGCTGCAATCGCGGTTGCGAGAGCCTGGAAGGAGCTGATACCGCCTGCATTTTTGTCTTTGGAGAAGATTCCGCCGAAGACCTGCTTGAGACCTTCACCGAAGCAGCGTACCTGCACAAAACGGGTTCTTACGGTGAAGAACAGACCCGTACCCACAAGAAGAAAAACGAGTATGTAGTCTGAGAGATAAAAATTGATTTTTTGTACTATTGAAAGTACTGCGTCCATAAAAAACACTCCTTTTTTAATTTTTTAGGAGAACAAGGAAAAATAAAAGAGTTGCCAAAAGGCAACTCTGAAGAAAAATATGCAAACTTATTGCAGAATATGACAAGTCACAATTATTTCAACTCTATCCTTTTGCCTGAGAGATTCGGTTTTACCCTTGCACCTTCGGCACTCATTTAAGAGATTCTCCAGAGTTCCCTTCACTCTCAGTTTCGCCGCAGCAATTCTCAGAGCTTCATCGGGAATTATTAAATTTTAACGGATTATATCACAGTAAAGCGGAATATGCAATAGTTTTTTGAAAAAATTATGGATTAATTTTCATAAAGTAAGGTCCAAAATCAGGCTCGTGAGTCTTTATATATGTCCACGACCAATCTTTAGCAACAACGTAAACCTCCACAAAGTTATCAAATGCTTCGGCACAATCAAGGTTATGGGTGATAGTTTTGCATGGGGCATCTTGGAACCAATCAAGGTATAAGGCTCCTCTTTTATCCTCTTTATCAAAAGCCTCCTTAGCAGCTTTACCAACTGAATATTTCTTTTTATCTGTTAAATTCCATGAAAAAACATGCCAGATAAGGTTACCTGTCCTTATTACATACTTATTTATATCATCCTGAGGTATATCTTTTGCAAAAATCTGCAACCACATGACTCTGAATTCATTTACGTCCATGCTGACATCCTCCTTAATAAAGCTAATATCCGGTTCTTTTATTCCTTTATATCACAACGGCAAATGTTTGTCAAATTCCTTGAAAAAACTCAAAAAAATTTTGAAAAAAAGTATTGACATATTCTTTCGCTTATGCTATTATATTCAAGCATTCGGCGAGAGATAACTCGCAGATAGCGTATAAGCTGGTGTAGCTCAGTTGGTAGAGCAGCTGATTTGTAATCAGCAGGTCGGGGGTTCGAGTCCGTCCACCAGCTCCAGTTTTTTAATATGGGTAGGTTCCCGAGTGGCCAAAGGGAGCAGACTGTAAATCTGCCGTCAACGACTTCGGTGGTTCGAATCCACCCCTGCCCACCAGAAAAAAGCACTTCTTAGGAAGTGCTTTTTTTAATGAAATAAATCCCTTGCGGGATTTGCGAAATATGCTGTCGCATATGAAATAGCTGACGCTATGAAATACGCTGTGGCGTATTGGGGATTTATTTTATTTCATATTCGAGTTTATCTCGAATATTTCATAATCCGCAGGATTATGAAATATTTTTCGTAAGAAAAATATTTCATTAAGAAATTTAAGCACATCCGTTATTGTCATTTGCACCAGAAAAATCCAAGTCTCGGGACTTGGATTTTTTTATTTATGTCCGCAGGACATAACTGTGTTACGAGCAAAGCGAGCACTTCATTTGACAGCTTTCTGTCAACTTCATTCTCCGTAAAGCGGACATAAAATCAAGCTGCCTTACGGCAAAGGAAGCGGCTTCACCAATGAAGTGTGCCTACGGAACAACGAAGTGCTCTTAGGGCAACGTTATTGTCTAAGGGGGATACTTGTCAATTTTTTATTTTAATGGAGATATTTCTAAACCTTGATAAAGAATCATATCAGAATGATGTTTACAGGTTGACTTTAAGAAAAATAAGTGCCAATATTTAAACATATCATATTTGCGAGGTTAATCTGATGATTATTGAAGCTCTTAAATGTCCGAATTGTGGGGCGACGGTTTCGAGGGATATGAAGCAGTGCGAATATTGCTTATCTCCTGTTGTAATCCGTGAGATAAATAATTTTGCTTCACCTGTTATTTGTGGCAATGCAGAGCTTTCTTCACGTCGGGTCAGCAATCACAATATGTCATCGGCATACGGATTTTTAAAAGCAAAACTTTATGACAGGGCTTTAGCTGTATATGAAGCGGTTATTGCAGACGATTTTAACAACCCCGATGCTCATTTTTTTGCGGCTGTTTCAGTGTTTAAAGGCAAACGACCCTTTCTTGTTTCTCCCGCTACTATAAAAAAAGCGGAGGAATATTTAGGGGCAGCAATAGCTATCGAACCAAAGGGTATTTATTATTACTTCTGGTCATATATAAGACTTGACCATCATTTCAGGAAGTTTTATAAGGTGTCACCGAACTATAAGGAGTTATATGAAAAAGGAACCGATATCGGTTTATCTCAGGCTGATATAAACGATTTGTACGATATATTAGGAGCTGAAAGACCGACGGAAATATAAAAGGTATATAAATCATTTGTGAAAGCAGATGGTTTCATATAAAGAAGAAAAAAAGGAGAATTTTTATGAACAAAGAAGTCAGACAATCAAAAATCTATTCTTATTTCCATGGTGCAAGCACTGTATTCCAGCAGTATATAGTTGTTGTTGGTATCCTGTTTGTTATTATGGGTCTTGTGGTAGGGCAGACAAATTTAGCTAAAGTTGACAGCGCAAGAGAAAAGCTTAATAAGCTTGAAGCAAAGTGTGATGAAATCGAAACAGAATACGAAGATCTTTATTATACATATAAGGAAGATCCTGCACTCAATTTCTTCTGTGAAGAATATGAAGAAGCTGAAATTGTAGAAAATGACAGAAATACAGCAGAAAAAGAAGCTTACAATGTGGCTCTTAAAAAGTACAACGACGCTGATGCCAAAGTAAAGGATACTGAAGCGGCACTGGCTAAAACTAAAATCGGTAAAACTTTAGCAAGTCGTTGGAGTGAATGCAGCAGACTTTATTCCAAACATCAGTATCGTCTAGGTTGTACTTTAGGTGAAGAAGCAACAATTAGTAGTTATGACTGGTATGATGATGAAAAAAGAGAATATAACAATGCTCTTAAAGCTTACCAAAAAGTTCAGGCTGAGGTTGACAAGAGCGGCACCGGCCAAAAGCTTATAAAACTCAAGGCAACAGCTGACAAGCTTATGGGTGAATATGAGGCGCTTTATGAGGAATACGTTGAGGGTGACACCTGCGTTTTTTCACATGATACAGACGTTGAGGTAGCAGAAAACGATAAGTATAAGGCTGAAAAAGCAGCTCTCGATGAGATTTTTGCAAAATATGAGAAGGCATATGCAAAAGTTGAAAAAGCTGAGAAAAAATTAGAAAATCTCAGAAACGGCGAATCTGCCAGCCAGATCCTTTTCCCCATTGCAGGTATTATCATTATTCTTGTAGGCATCGTTATGAGTTTTACCAAGAAAGATGCTTTTGATAAGGCATCCTGTGAAGCAGCATATGATGAAGAACTTCAGATCAAGGTTGAAGAAGCAAAGGAAAAAGCCCTTGAAAAGCTTAATATCGTTGCAGAACAGATTGATAAGGTGGATCCTGTTGTACTCAACGGTATTGCAACCTATGAATCAGACTTAGGCAAGAAAGCAGCCGGTGGTCTTGCAAAAACTGCAAGTGTGTTCACTTATATCGGAACAGTACTCCTGGGTGCTGTTGCAGCAGCAATTTACGGTGCTATCAGTCTTATTTTTGGCGCAGCATTCTTTATCCCTGCAATCGGCGCTATAGCACTTTCAGCATTCTTTGGATATAAGGTTTATAACAAGTTTGAAAAGGATTCATATATCAATCCTAAGGAAATCCAGAAACTTGAAAAGTTTAATCCCTCACTCCGCTTCAGACTCGGTACAGATAATAATGTAAGAGTTTCTCTGCCCGCAATCACTGTTTATATGTTTGGCGAAGAACAGCTTTATGTATATTATCAGTATCTTGACATTGTTACAGGTAAGATTTTCAGTGAAGGTATCCGTGAATTCTTCTATGAGGATATCGTAGGCGTTATCTCTTCACAGGAAACTAAAAAAGTGTTCAGATGTGCCGGACTCTTCTCAACTGAGACTGTTGAATATCTCAAAGAAAGCATTGCAGTTGTTACAAGCGGTTGCCAGCATAATGAAGCTTACATCGTTCCTGTGGGCAAATCACTTCTCGATACAAGCTTCGTAGGCATGAGAAATCTTATCAGACAGAAGAAGTCAGATAATGAATAAATGTCCTTTCATAGTTACCCCATCCCATTAAAATCAAAAGGCTGTCAGCGTATGACAGCCTTTTTGTTTACCTCACCTTGCCGTAAAGACAGCGGGTGGGTTCTTTTTCAATTACAAGACCGCAGTAGTTGCACATTATGCACTTTGCTTCAGTCTGTCCTTTTTTAAGCTTCTTTGCAAGGTCGCCTTCGCAGATGAAGGGTCTGCACATGGAAACGAAATCTGCTTTGCCTGATGAGATGATGTCCTGCATATCGCTGACCTTAATCCATACGGGGAGATTTGTTTTCTCCTTGATGCCTTTGATTATAAGCTCAACTATTCTGCAACGGTTTTCTAATGTACCGCCCCAGTTGTCCTTTCTTCTGTTGCCGTAGGGTGACAAAAAGAGTTTCGCCGTCTTTCTTCACAGTCATATTTGAAATATCAACAATAATATCACCGAACTGATAGGTTGTGGTTTCCATAACAAAAAGCTCCTGTTATTTGGTAGCTTTATTCTACCTTATAACAAGAGGTTAGTCGAATGTGTGAATTTTATTTTCGGTAGCCGCTACCAAAAATATTATCACTCTACAATATCATCTTTTTTATTTTTGTAATATTCAATAATATCCGGAAGTACTGCTCTTGCAAAACTTTCAAGTGCCTCTTTTGGTATTTCAAAATTGTTTTCATTAAACGAACAAATCTCTTCTTCAATTTCAGTAGAAATAATTTTAACAGGGTGTCCCTTACGAACTAAATCCTTTTCCCGTTCGGACATTAATTCAAACTGCTTTCTTTGAACCCTTCCTTTGATTTTGCAGCCTTGAAATAGCCCTCGGCTGAGCTGGAGATTTGCACTGCCCCGTTAGGGGGCTATTATTGGCTTTGCACCTAAAAGGGTCTCTGAAAGCTTAGCAGCGCATTACTGTCACTGGCAGCGCTCCCGAGCGGCTGTTTTATTTTGCCTACTTTATATATAGTTCGTTTCAATCTGTTTCTCTTCGACGACAGTTCTTTATCTGTTTGATACTTTGATATTTTGATTTAAGTTCTTTCGATTAAAGACTTTGTTAAACACATGTGTTATTGAACAAATTAACAAAATCAAAGCACTATGAATGCTGAACAAAATCGAAACCGAAGAAATAAAAGCAATCGAGGTAGTTAGATTGATTGTTGATATGAGTGTTACTAAAAGACCTATTGAAAAAATCGATGCATTTAAAAATGCACATCTTACCACATCGTTACTGGATTTATATATAAGAAGCGGTAATGATATTGCTGCAACAAATGATACAGGAATAAAGAAACTTTGACATATTCCTGCAACAGCCAGAATTATCATTACAATAATATCTAATAATAGTTCTTTTTTACTGTTTTCAGGCGTACTCGAATTGCTGTTTTTTTCTAACCTGTTCGGATTTCCCAAGTAGTGTCTTTCATCCGTTAAAATATTTCGACAAAGAACAGTATCAATGTATTTCGGAGCGCCATATCCGGTCAGTATTTTGAATGCTTCAACGGAAAGTTCATCAGAAATGTTATACAGCATAATTCCCAAACTAGGGGATATTCCATAAAGTTTTTCTGATGTTTCTGTTCCATCAATCCCCATTAACTCTGACAAGCCATATTGGCTTTTTCCGGGAATGAAAGATGGCCCAATCAGTACATTTTCACGCATTGTTATACCTGTTATATATGGCAGTTGGTATCGTTGAGCTACTTTATCGAGCCATATCGGAAAGTTTGTCGGAGTATCAAGCGCCTTAATAACAAGATCATACTTGTCCGAGGTACATATATTCTCTAAATCTTTCTCTGATTCTATGCATTTTACGATAGCCTCGATTTTTATATCTGGATTTATAGCAGAAAGCTTTTCTTTAAGAGCATTTACTTTTTCTTTTCCGATATCGAAATTGTCGAATATCAATTGTCGATTAAAATTGCTTTTTTCAACAGTATCAAAATCAACTATCGTTAATTTCTCTATCCCGAGTGTAACCATATGCCATGCCATATGTGTTCCGATTCCGCCACAGCCAAGAATTAAAACTTTTTTGTTTTTGAGCTTTTCTCGCGCAATTGGCATATTGTGACTCATAAAAAAAGCATCTGTTCTGGAAAACAAAGATTCAGTATCAATTCTGGTCTGCAAAAAGCAACCAGAATTGAATAGTTCTCTTATCACTTTCTCGCCAAATATCCTACAAAGCACCTCGTATTCAATGAATTCCCCTTCATGCATTTTCTTAAGCATCTGAAGATGTTTTTCAGTAAATTCTACAACAATCGGATTATCTGTGTCTGATAGAATAAATATCAATCTATTGCTATCTTTAATAATCAGTGCGTAAGGATTTAATGTAAGTTTCATAGTTGCCTCCTATTTATCTCGCAAAAAATGGAATAACGGTATTCGTCAGTATGATAGGTATGTACCCTACTGAAAACACAAAATATACCCCGTACACAATGTGCCTTAAAATATTTTCCTGAGCATTCAGTATTTGCTTGAATTTATTTTTTTCTGTCTTATTTCTGCTAAATATCGTTTTTATGAATACAATAATAAAATTCAAAGCATTGTCACGAAACTTTGGTTCACCCAATATCACTTCCAGTGCGTAATACCCGTCAAATTTGAGCAAAACCATCATATTCATAATTATTGTTCCAATATTGGCCAAAGCTACAGCTGCTGAGTATGACACAACCATTTTTGATGTTGCCGTACACATTATAATATTGCATGTGCCGATAACAGCAAAATTAACAAGAGAGCCTGAAGCCAAAATTATCAAACGCTGTATTTTGCTCTTAATCAGATTAATACCGGATATATTCGTATATGCACATGGAATTAAAAAATAAAGCATTACTCCTATTTCGGGAACATTTACACCGTATCTTCGCGCTGAGACCATATGAGCGCATTCGTGCAATGCAAGGCATAACAAAGAGAAAAAAGCTACCAGCAGCCAATCAGCAACACCTAGATCTGCCATTCCTGCCATTGCCTGACTATAAAAATACAAAGAATCTTTGATAATAGCTTGATGTGCAATTATACTAGCAATAAAAATGATGGGACATATGAACAGAATTGCATAATGTGAAAGTTTCGTAATAATAGATTCAGTTTTTATCAATTTATTCGGATTAAATAATCTCAGCTTGATTTTGAACGGATTAAATATTGTCTTCTCTTTATCAAAAAAACCTATATCAGAAAAAGCCTTTATCAATGCTTCAATTTCCTGCTTATTATAATACGGGCAATTATGTAAAACATCATCAACTGAATTCGTACCATTCAAAAGTTGAAATACAAATGACTCACTCTTGCCTAATGTATATGTCTTCCCAGTATTTCTATTGAATATTTGAAGCCTATCATCCTCTAAGGGAAACGCTTCAATATGATTTCCTATCATTAGATATTCCATTGTTCTGTCCTCCAACAACTATAACAAGATAATATAAAAAATGTGCGTCCCGCGATTATTCTGCCGAATAATAACCACGGGACGTTTTAGATGGGCTTCAGTTAATCAGCAACAAGCGGCAAGATAGAGCAGATAAACTCCTCCCCATGTGCCAGCACAGCTAATTACAGAACCCCAAAGGGAACCGGTAGCTTCAACATTAGATACTTCCTTGATATCAAACATGGTTAACATCCTCCTTCCTTAAGTAATTACTTCACAACCGAGGTTACAGCTTGTATAGTTTGTATTATGTTAAATTAGTGATTATGATAAAGTTGGCCATCTTTAGTACGATAGTCGCCGTCTCCGGTCACATAACCGATTTTATTGCCATTACCATCATAAACATCTCCGTTTTTGGAGTAACCGTTGGGATAATCTTCACGGAAATTTTCGGAATCTTTATATGCCATTGTATTCACCTCCTTAGCTTTTTTAGTAATTGTGGCTTAATCAGCATCAGCAGCAAGCAGCAAGATAGAGCAAGTAAACTCCTCCCCATGTGCCGGCACAGCTAATTACAGAACCCAAAAGGGAGCCGGTAGCCTCGACATTAGATACTTCCTTGATATCAAACATAGTGGTTATCCTCCTTTCTCTAGATTTACGGATAGAATACTTGTTTTTGACCGAATCCGTAAAATCGGTTTTATTATATTTCACATTTTACTCGCCTCCAATGGTTGCTTCGTATAGTAAAGCTTCAAATATAATTTTTGTGACAAGCATTTCGCTTTGTCTGTAACTAGTATAAAAGATTTTATACAATGACACTATAAACCCATGGATTACATTAATGTATTTTAAATATTAATATTTACATTTGTTTTCAGAAAAATCCGACAGATATTTTCCTGCGAATAGATTTGTGTAATTTCATTTTGATAAACATCAGTTGTGATAATATTCTATTAAAGATTCCATATAACAGCCTATAAGTTTATGGACTTGATTTACAATTAATATTTTATTTGAGCCTATTGTCTGTAGCGCGTAGAAATTAAGATCACCGTCATCTGTAACATCAATACCGACAATAGTATAAGAATCATTAATTTTCTCCAACTTATATTGAACTTTAGTTTTTTTGTCCGGAAACTCCCCAATGAAGCTCCAGATCTTTAATGTTTGATTATTCTTCAGGCATAAATTAAAAGTATAACCGTAATTGGATTCACAAAAAAATAGAATCATATTTTTGAATTTTATTTCTCTATAGTTAACCTTGAAGCTTTTTAAGGCATATTTTACTATATTTGTATATGAGTTATTTGTCGTTTAAATCAGCTCCTTTTTCTAAATAACCTGTGCAAGAAAGACTACATTATTATTTGCATCATAAAGAAGTGATGTACCATCATTAAAAATTCTTTGCAATTCATCCATTTCAAACAGACTTTTTTTATATTCCATTGTTCTTGTCTGCCCGACAGAAACGCCGTAATTTCTGCGGGTACGGAAGGGATTAAACAGAGAGTGTCCCGAAAATCTGTTCAGATTTATGTTATTTGAAACCTTTTCATACTGATAGGTGGGAAGAATTTCAACAAGCTCCTTTGTCGCAACACCTGCGGAATGCACCAGAAGATAGCTCATCTGCGACATAACCTCTTTTGGCGTAAAAGTCCTGTTCTCACTGTTTCTGATAGATTTCGGAAGAGAATCTGCGAGGATAAGACACTGCGAAGAGGAATTTATGATATTCAGAAGCTCGGGGCCTATCTGAACACCGCCATGCAGGTGAAGAATTATGAAATAATCCTCTGCCCAGCTTTTATAATATTCGCAAAGCTCCATATATGAAGAATAGGGATCGGAAAGAAATAACGCTCCGTTTCCTGAGGGAAGCTGAGGCTGAACGCTTTCCTTTATCCATTCAGGCTCAAGCACCGTCAGAGCCGATTTTTTATCAGTTCCGGACCCTATAATAAGAAACGGCTTTTCCGAACGACGTATCAGCGCCGTTGCAAGTGAAACACTTCTTTTATAATTTCCGAGAACACATATTGTGCCCTCACGGTCAATACCCGCATATTCAATAAGCTGTGACGGAGTGCTGACACCGAGCCATATGGAGGGATTGTTATCCTTGTTTCTCCTGTTTTTTGATGTAACAGGTGTACTTACAAGCGAAATTTCTCTTGGTGTATAACTGTTTCTCATTTTTCAAGTTCCTTTCTGTAGCCGTGATACCAGAACGGTGATTCACTGAGTGAGGGAATACTGCATATGGCATCTCCCTTATTTTTAAGAAGCGAAAAATCCATATCCGAAACAACGGGTCTGAATTCTGCGTGCTGAGCATTTTTCTGCATAGGCGCAGTATAAGAATATAAAGTAAGATTCTTACCATATCTGTCAGAAAGCAATGAACGCGAAAAAGCGTCCTGAATCCTGAGACAGATTATATTCGGGAATAAGCTGAGAATTGTTTTCGCGTCCTGCTGACTGTAGTGTCTTGTGAGAAGCTCCGCACTCTGTAGGGTCATCACGAGCCTGAAGCCCATTTCACGGGCAAGCGACATGGCATCTGCAATACAGGTGGGAGGAAGCTGGCTTGCCTCGTCAAGGAAAAACCAGGTTTTTCTTTTATTATCCTCATCAGCGGAGTGCTTCATCAGAAGATTTAATATCGTTGCAAGAATTTTAAGACTGTGCTCTGAGGAATTGGCAAAATCATATATAAGAAAGATTCTCTTGCCGCCCTCTTTAAGAGTTTTAATGGCTGAAAACTCGCCGCAGTCACAGGTAAAAGAGCCCCAGAAGCAGGAATTTAAAAGTGTGCGGATCTCGGATGCGACCCCGTATCCCTGAGCTATCCCGTCACCGAAATAATCCTCAAAATGTCCGAAGCTTTCAGGGCGGAGCCTTGAAAGACTGTCCCAGGTGATCTCATCCTCTTCTCCTGTGACCTTGACATTTTTCAGAAAATCGACGAAATGCCAGTTTGTGTATGTAATATTCTTTTTACATCCGTCCTCATACATATTCATAAGGGTATTGAAAATTATGTCATTACAGGCATTGACAAAAAAAGGATTTTCGCTGCTTCTCTGATCGCGGGTAAGAGAATATGTGATATCCCTTGCCGTAAGCTCGGGATTCTTACTGTGCTTCATCTCAAGGAACATATTCCACGCCCCCGAAGCCTCTGCCGTATCCACAGCAACTGCAATATCACCGGGTCTTTTGTATTTAAGAAAATCCTTTTTGGCACAGAAGATAATTACATTTTCATTTTTCTCCTCTGCAGAAGCCAAAACAGGCTCCATTATGTCAGATAAAAGAACACTTTTGCCCGAGCTCACAGAGCCAAGAAGAAGCGTTGCGGCTTCAAAAACTCTGTCATCAAGAACAAGACCGTCATTGAGCTGAACTACGGGCGAAACGGGTTTTCCCTCTGTTTTCGGAGGTTGAGGGAGAATCGTGTGTCCCTCAAGAACTGATTTAATCATAATCAATGACCTCCTCCCGCTCCGCCGTGACCGCCCGAGCCTCCGTGACCTCCGCCTGAGCCGCCGTGACCTCCGCCCGAGCTGCCGTGGCCACCGCCCGAGCTTCCCTGACCGCCGTTTGCAGTACCGTGTCCGCCGTTTGAAGCTGACTGACCTGATTTTGCCCCGTTATGGCTCTGGGCTTCACCCGATTTATAAGCACCGCCCTCTCTGCCGTGGCTTGCAGGGCCCGTGTCACCTCGCTCCATACCTCCCTCCTTATGAGAGTTCTTTGCTGACTGATTGTTATTCATATTCCTTGCAGCCTTTCTTCCCTCTTCATTACAGCGGTTGATTGTTGCCTTATCTACCTTAAGGCTTTCGAGAAATTCATTTGATCTTTCCATTTTTTTCTCTCCGTTATCAGTATTATTTCTGTTCGGATGGTTATTTCGGGTTTCATACTGAGCCCCGTGCCACCCTGATTTACATTTTGCGGGATCATAGTAAAAGTGCTCGTGAGTTTTATTCGTAAGATGGATATATGCATTATGATTTCGGCTGCCGAAGGATGTGTTTACCGATTTTACATTTTTCCCTGTTTCGGCAATCTCAAGATCGGACTTATAGCCGCTTTTTCGGGAGAACCCTCCCGGAGTGTGGTCCTTGCTCAAAAAAGCACCCCCGTCAGCCTCTGAACAGCTCATCTATCCTGTTTTCTGCCTCTGAAGCAGTTCTTGCTTTGAGCCTGAAATATGTACCGTAACGGTCAGAGGATGTTTCTGCGGGACAGAAATCCCCGTCCTTTATATAGATTCTGTACTGCGAAGCCATCACATGTCTTATTCTTACTGCTGTGTTTTTACAGGTATAATAAACATAACTGTAATTGTTGGCGTAACTGTTGCCCTGAAAGTTTCTTATTTCAAATATAATAAGAAGTACTATCAGCACGGTGATGCCACCATATTGTAATACACTTAAACAATCCATAACATTCTCCTATCGGAACAGTGATTTGAGCATAAGGCCTATTCCGCCCAAAAATATAAGAAGAAACAGACCTATGCTGAAAACAGAAACAAGAAGCTCACAAAGGAATGTCGCAACTGATGGAGCGAATAGGACACCTGCAACTCCCAGCCCGGCACTCAATCGTCTTGAAGACGGTACATCCCTGTATCTAGTCAAGTAAATTGTCGAAGGGATAAGTACGACAAGATACAATATCAGCAATATAAAGTAGTACATATAGATATTCCTTTCAAAAATATCTGTTAAAGTAATGTCTCAATTTTTTTGATTTCAACCAGAGGTTTTCTTAAATTTTTGAGGCATCACTGCAGGAAGACGGAATAATTATAACCAGTCGATTTTTCTGAGCAGCTTCTTCAATAAGGGTGCCATTTTCATTTGTGTCGAGTATATGAAAACTGTTTTCGTATCCAAGGCCTTTGGCTTTAAGTCTTGCAGAATCGACCCCCATTTCACACAACAAATCAACAATTGTCTGGGCTCTCTTTAAGCTAAACTCTACACAACTGTCATTACTACCAACTGTGGCTGTAGTTCCACAGATAAAGATTGTGTCGTCTGAAGCATTAATGGAATCAACATAAGGACTTAAAAACTTTATTGCAGCCGCTTTGTCACTCAGCATATATGAATCAGCCCCAAAGGAAATTTGTGTTGAATCAATTTTCAGCGGACCCGTAATAGGATCTCCTTCAACATAATCATCATAGACAGTTACAGTGGATACAGCAGGAAAATCAGTTACGCTGTTATCTGATACGGGGGTTGCTGTAATAAAATCCACTACAGCACCGCCTTCTTCACATATTGACTGCATTATCTCCTTCAACTTAGCAATTTGTGTATATGTAAGATCTTTCTGAGGTGCAACAGTATCACCTAATCCTGCAAAAACAACAGTAGTACCTTCGGGAAATTCAGGGATTGCATTTTTCTCCTTCAATTGAGAAATAATAACACTCGTATCTGTATCAAAAAGATTTTGCGAAGCAAAAGGAAGATATCCGACTGTCTGGAGCGCAGATCCAAGATAAAGAACTGTTTTTTCATCACAGGAGGTATCCAGGTTACGTGCAGCGAGTATCAAGCCCTTAAGCACATCGATCTCACCAGTCTTCGGAGCAGCGGAACCGGCTATACTTAAAACCTGCTTTGTTATCTGCTTCGAAATCGCAGTTTTTTTTGCATCTGAAACATTATCGGGAATCTCCGCAATTACCTTATCAACGGTGTAAGAATCACCGTCTACCTCAATAATGGTAACACCGCCTGAGGAACGTATTGTATCGTAAACGGTGTTGGAAACCTCTGAATCACCTAACATAGGAGTTGCGGTATTTGCAGTATACTGGACACAAAGGGCAAGGGATTTTGAAGAATTCTCATTTATTTCTTTATCATTGGAATTACCTTTATCTTTACCACCACAGGCGGAAAAAAGTGTAACAACCAAACCGAGAACAATTACAAGAGAAATAATTTTTTTAAACATATCAAGCTACCTCCTTAGTAGTAAAGCTATTATTATCTTGTGTTTCATTTTTATCGGACATATTATCATCTGCAGATAGCTGTCTTGTTCGGGCAGCTTCCTCTGCTTTCTGATCGTCAGTTATGACAGTATCTGCATCAGCCGAGCCAAGGATCATTTCAAGCTGCTTGTCAGATTCAATCTTGAGAGCATCTCTGCGGGCATCCAGCGCTTCATGTGCAAGCCTGCATTTATGCATCTCATGTTCCATCATCTTGTCGTAGTCGTACATAGACAACTCTTTCTTTGCACATGCAAGAGCTATAGCACGTTCCTCTAAATCGGCAATCTGCAGTTCAATTGCTTCAAGGCGCATTTTAAGAGGATTTTCTGAAAAATACGACAGGAAGAAAGCTATCGCAGATGTAAGCAGATTAGTGGCAATCTGAACGATTATCATAGGAATTGAACCGGGAACACCTGAGTCATCTGTTGCGGAGCCTGAGGAAGAAGACATAAATCCTGATATATTACCGATTACCTCATCGGCAGTCGCGAATCTCAAAGCTCCAAGGGCTACGAAAATCACCATGAACAACCCCAGTGTCACAAAAAACAACATGTAATTCTTTTCCTGAAGCCCATACTTTGAGCGAAGATAGAACCTAGCGGCAATACATGGTAAAAAGTTGATGGCAATAGCCGTGCCAAAAGTAGTGGCATACAATACAAGAGGAGAAGAAGCAAAAATATACTCAAAAACAGGATAGAGCGTGAAACCGTCTACTGCACTGAAGCCGATAAGAAACACAAGAAGAGTTGCTTTCATAAGCCACCATGTGTTTGTGGATTTATGAATATTTCTGATGCCATTGTAGACGGAATCAAAGCTTCCTACAGGAATAGGGTTATTAGTTTTCATAAAAATCAACCAACCTTTCTATTAAATGAGTCATAACGGGTATTAAGTACATCGCGTTCAGAGTAGCAGCCTTTAAGCATCTTATTAACCTGCTCTATCTTGGCATCTACCGATGTAATTTCAATTTCTACACCAATATGAAGATCCTCGAGTACTACTAAGTGTGATTCACACTGTTCATCGATATGTTTGTGTTCATCAAGAACATGCTTATCAATATCAAGATCAAGAGCATCATGATTATATTTGTCCGCCCCTGATTTTGTGTAGAATTCGCGTGCATTATCCGGGAAACATGCCTCGTACATGGCAAATTGATCACTGTCAAGGTATCTCCATGCTGAGAGATGAGCATACTTTGATTTGAATTCACCAAAGGGATTAATTACCTCTGGCTCATTCTTTTTCTTGATTTTGAATCGACGTTTTAAAATTTCGGTTTTAGTTTTTTTGTTCTTCATAATTTACCCTCCTTTAGCATACTGATGAATTAAGTCATCAGTCCCTTTGTTTGCCGCATAGTATTTTGAGCGAGCCGTATCATCGAAGGTGATTTCCGGCGCAAAGTTATGGTGCTTTCCGGAACGTACTCCTTTGATATAAACATCAATCTGATGTTTTCCTTTGTTTCGGGTCTTTTCCAGACGTTCCTCAAAAACGAGGTTTCCAGAAGTAATAGCAGCATCAATTTCAGGTAAAGCTTCTTTTGCGCTTGTAATTGTTGCCATTTTGCTTTTATGCTTTGCAAGAGCTGATGAGTAAGCTCTTTGGGCTGCAGGTGAATTATCGGAAGAGGGTATATCAGGTGTAATACCTACATCTGTGTGCGTAATGGTGTAGAGATATTTTTCACCTTGCGTTCTATATCCCCTAAGAGCAGCTACTGCCAAAAGTGCTTCATCTTTTTCATTGCTTGCAAGGTTGGCCAAATACTTATTAAGATGTGCAGATGCTACATCGGGAGATTTATAACTGTCAATCCAACCGATGATTTTGATAACCCAATCCGGTGCTGCGCTGATGGACTTAATTCCAGCACCTTTAATGTAAGAATCCTTTTTCATAATCTTTATCTCCTTTCTTAAGCTGCGAGTTCGCGATCTTCATAGAAAACCTTATTAGGCTTTTTTACAATATTGTTGTACTTGAGCTTTTCCTTCTGTTCGGTATGTTCACGGAGCACATAATCTACCATACCGGGAAGGCGTTCAAAAATTTTTGCGATTTTGGGGTTTCGGTAGCTCTTGCGATCTTCATATAACTCCTTGATAGTAAGGCTGAAACCACATCCACTTATGCACCTGCCATTATCACGGAAGTAGGCAAATACAGATCCGGAAAAATCTTCTGTTGTAAAGAGATACATACGCTCTTTAGATTTGTAGGCCTGATAGTAGAATTTATGTGCACCTGTAACTGTAACACACACAACTCTGTCTTTAGGATTAACTTGTGCTTTGATCTTTTTCATCGGGGATTCCTCCTTGATTCATTGTGTATTTATTATCGCATATAGTTGCAAAACCGTATATTAACTTGTGGTTATCAATTACCTTTGAACTTATTACACGCAAGGCATTTATTTGTAATTTTCATCGCTTCATCAGGGTGATTTTTATATAACAGACACCCTTTCGTCAATGGGAGTAATATGAATAACTCCTATAAGAAAAAACTTTTCAGATATTTTCATTACGACATTCCTTAAGCTATGATTCTATTATAATGATTCAAAAGAATGTTCCTATAAATCATAGGTATACAAAAAAAGACGAACATACGCAATTGCATACATTCGTCTTGATAAAAATATATTTATTAAATGAACGGGCTGGTCCCGATCATCAGCCTCGCGAGAGCGCCGATAACTCACGACCAGCTCGTCGAGACGGCAGCCGTAAAGCTCTGCCAGGAACACTATGTGTGAAAGGGTTGGCAGTTTCTTGCCGTTCTCCCACATGCTGATAATGACCCTGGATGCCGAATCACCACCTTGTTCAAACAGCTCCGACAGGAACTCTTGCGTTAAGTGATGGTCACGGCGCAACTTTTTAAGCTGTCTCCCAGTTGCAATAGGGTCGATCCCCATAAGCCAAGCATTAGCGTAGTTGATGGAAACTATTTTCATTGTTATTCCTCCTAAGTTTTTGTGTGGCATAAAGCCTATAAATCACAAAACTTTGGCAAGAAAAACGACCCTATCAAACCAATTTCATTATAGCAGAAAAACAGAAAAAGTCAACAAAAGTACTATAAATGCATAGCTGAATGTAAAGTCCGTAAAACAGTTCTTATATTGAATAATTTCCGTCATTTCCATTTTTCTTCCAAGTGGGTATAAAAAATGCAAATACGCATTAATGCTGTCGCAGAACAATGCTATCTTATCTATATGCCATGTTCTGCGACAAATGGTTGAAAAAGCAATCAATCGTCTTCTGAAAGAACTATAATATTTAATATCCCATCATCACTGAAAAGGAGTTTCTTAAGCTTCTCTAACTGAGCTTTTCCTACAATATTACCGTTCGAATTTCCATGTGCAGATTTGTTGCGTATTGGGACAACATTTTTTAGCAATTGACCGTGTTTTCTCCAATCACTTCTTTTTGACTTTGGTACATTAATCCAATCAGTATCTTCTTTGTACTTGCCCGGTTTAATGGGGAATAGGAAGCTGCCTAACTGGATTCTACTTTGTATTTCTTTACGATCCCTTTCACTCATTGTTGTCAAATCACCGAACAAATAGTCTTTCTCACAGCTGTTTTCAGGAAAGTATTCTTGATATTTTTCAGTATGATAGAACCTTAAAACTTTTTCAAGAGTTTTACAGTACATAATACAAACTGGACTGCAGTCAATTTCAGATTCATCACTTTTTGCAAGCTCAAAAATATAATCCAATTTTGCTGCAAAAAACAAATCAGCCATGAATGAAGGAAGAATCTTTTTCGATATATCCATATATGTTCCTTTTGTTATTCTGAGCATATCCCAAACACAGAACTCGTCCGGTGTATCATTATTAGATACAAGTGCAGAAAGATAGTCCGACACCATCTGACTAGTAGTTGATTCTAGGTTTGTTTCCGCTTCAACTACCAGCTCTGGATTCTCACTTTCGAGATCTTCCAGCAGAGGAATTCCGCTTTCACCTAAATATGCATTTAAGCGCGGTAAGCTTTGTAAATTGCTAACTATCTGAGAAAAATCTGCACCAGCAGCAAAAATACCATTTATTGTATTGGTAATATTTTGAGAATTTACTGTTATACTGCGGTCATCACCTTCGTAACTCTTTCCGGCTATTTCTTTCAGTTTCTTTCTGATGTTTGGTGATTTTGCGGATAAAGCCATTCCTCCAATTGCCCACTCTTGAGACTCTTCATCCATATTGCCAAAGATTTGTTTGACTGTCTCTAAATCAGAAACGAAGGTATTGCTTACATCAAAATCATCAAGCTGAGAAAAAATCAGACTTTCATCAAGATTATCTTTTGCGCTTCCAAAAAATGCATAGAAGTAAAATAGTGTCGTGAAAACGAATGAATTCTCATTGCTATATTGAGAATGATTCTGCCGCAGTATTCCCCTTGCTTCAGCAATACGCAAAGAGTCGTTCAGATGTTCCGCAAAGTTTGTGGATAGCATAGCATTTGTAAATACGCTTTCCGGGAAACCATTATTCTTTTTATTCTCATAAAGCCACTTAGCCATAAACCACAACATCTGCATCTCTGTTTTTTCGTCCAGATTCTTTGTGACAGCAGCATATATTTCACTGATTCCTTCTTTTGCTTTTGTACTCAATTCAGCCGTTTGTCTGTTCAAGAGTCTTTGTGTTGCTTCTGCTACGTCAAACGCATATATACAAGTTCTTGAATCATACTTTTGAGGATTGGTTTTTATATCTTCAAGAATAGCATTGCATATTTCCTTTCCATACAGCGCAACCCCGCCCGTATAATTATACAATGCTTCAATAGCCATGGAAGAATAGCGTAAGTTGGTATCAGCAACCGCTCTATCTTGTTCAATCATAGCTTTAAACGGTTCGGGCAATAATGCTCCGACTGAAATTGTTGAACGGAAGGCGCTTTTCCACACGGAATCTCTTTTTAGCGTCATATGTTTCAGCAAATCATCTGAGCCACAAATAATAAGTTTAATACATTGCGGTTTGTTTCTCTCTGTACTTGAAAGAAGATTGCACACCTCTACAAAGTCGGACCAGATGTTAGGTTGCCATTTTTCAACAATTTGCTGAAACTCATCCAGCATTAGCCATAACTCTATTCCTTCCTCTTCAAGGAAATCATTTATTTCATAGTATTTTGACTTAATATTTGTTCCGCTATCTCTTAATACTTGTAAAATATTTTCAATAAGGTCGCGTGAAAGCTTTTTCTGAGCCGGTTTGCCGAGCCTATCTCTGCCATCTCTCGTTAATCCGTGGATTATTGTATCAACTAAGAGATATTGAGACATTCCATAATCATCATCAAAAGGAAGTGGACTATGTCCGTCAATTAGATTTCTAGAATAATCGGAGTTTTTCCCCAAACCATTCTCGCCACCGCAAATTATTGTAGCAACATTTCCTTGATCGCAGGCTAGTTTGTTCCGAATCCAGTTCATCAAAGATGTTTTTCCTATTCTGGACGGACCATAAATTAATGTTACTCCTTTGGGGATGCTTTTTGTTAATAAATCTTTTTGATGCTCCCGTCCGAAAAGCATACTTTCTTCGTCTACAGCTGATCTAACATTGTATTCTGAATCCGCTGGAACAAATAATTGTTCTGATTTCACAAAAGAAATTCTTTCGCAATCACAACTGATTAGTTCTTTAAGACCATCTTTGTTAATTCGATAGGCACTTATTTTTACAGTAGTTTGAACATCATCAGAAGATGTCACCAGTTGTACACAGCCTCCAGTTAAAGAAAAACGTTGCAATTCTCTTATGCTTTCAATATCAATATCGATATCCGGCTGATTTTCCTGCTGTAAGATAATCAAAATGCCATCATTTTCTAAGGAAACTGTTCGATTGCTATTATTTCGAATTGAAAAATAGATTTTTCCATCAGAAACATTACAGTCTTCAATTTTAATTTCTAAACGAACACCATTTCCAAGTGTTTTACATTCTTCCTGAATTGCCTTCAAAACACTTGTTGAATAGTTAGATGTAAGTCCAGAAAATGAAGATAACAGTATTTCATATTCAGAAATCTTTTTCTCATATGCTATGTCAAGAGATGTCAATGTGGAGCATTTTTCCAAAATCCTTTCTTTTAATTCGTGGAAATCCAATAACAACTTGGATTCACGAAGAAAATCCTCAATGACAGAAGCATATTTTACCCAAACAGTAATACTATTGTTAATGTTGATAAGACCCATGAACTCTGATTTCAGCTCATTATAGGCAGATGAATACTTGCTTTGAGAATAGGTTGCCCTATTGTTAAACAAGGCAGCAACCACTAAAAATCTTTCATTTAAAGAAAAGCCTGTGTCGGGTTTAATTATCAAAAGACCGAGTTCAAGGGAAAAGTCATTTATTGACGGAAGGTCTTGATGTCTTTTTGATTTTTCATTGGAAAGGAAACATAATAACAACAATCCATATTTTGATTTTTCCCAATTATCCGTTTCAGACAAATAATGTTCATACGCTTCCGAAGCTTCTTCAATTGTAGTTAGAGCTTTTTCATTCGTAAATTTTCTGCCAAGAATTGTTGACGCGAAACGCGTATTCGTGTTAGACTTTTTATTTTCCTCACTGCCATCAACAATGGATTTGTCTGGAGAAAATCTATCGGTCTCACCATTTGTGTAATCGGCGATTCTTTGGGCTTCTTTCTTCCATTTTTCAGGTATGGAGGCAAGAATGTTGCTGTCAGAAACAATCAATTTCGCTTTTTCTCGTTCTTTTTGAATACAGTAATACAAAGCCCAAAGATAAGCGGAAACATCATTGGTCTTTTTTGTATTTACTACATATTTTGCTATGTATTCATATCTTTGACAAAATGATGCATTCTGTTTGTTTCGGATAACGAGACTACGGAACCTATCATTAATGTAAAATATGAATTGTCTTGAACATAACAATGGGACAATAATGCTATGATAATTGTGTAGCGTTTCTGCGTCTATTAGAGTTGCTTCGGTTAGTACTCTTGAATGTTTTTTGTTTAAGGCAAGTTTAGCAAACAACTCAATTGAAACATCATCATATTTTTTTGATAATGCTTGTATAGCGTCAAAAGAGTAATCGGAAATAGACGCAGCTACAGTAAGGCATTCGGTAAATTTTTTTGCTTTTATATCTTTCCAATAGAATTCATAGAACTTTTCGTTAAAATCACGATAATCCAAACTTATTATTAGTTGCTTGAAAATATCTTTTTCGTTTTGTGATAAGTTAGCAAAAGTTTCTATATGGTTTTCAAAAACATCATTTGAATCACCAATCAACAGAGCAAACAAAAATCGTGTTTTGAAATCAAGACTCAAATCACTCAAGCCCCAAAACTCTCTCACATATTCTGTAAAAGGAATGTATGAGAGTGTGAAAAATTCATCGTAATGTCCGTTTCCCATCATCAGTTCTGAAATTTCAGAATCATAAATGCAATTAGGATTGATAAGAAAATGAGCCAAAAAGAGCTTCAAATATCTCCACTTTTTATAGAAAGACGGAAATGTGGTGTTAATAACTAATTGCATTTTATATGACGAAATAAGAAAATGCAGATATATATCCAACTCTTTTTTGCTGGTGAAGTCTGTATATTTTTTATCTAATACTTTGTAAAGATCTTGATCGTAAATCACATTGAAAATGTACGTATATACAAGCATTTTGTAACTTTCGTTATTGCAAGACTCATTAAATAAAAATAGACCTTTTTTCTCTGGATAATATTTTAAGATATTAACACAATCATATTTAAATCGATATATGGTTTCGTCATTATCAAATAAATCTTCAGCGTCTACAAATAGACCGTTTTCGTTGTCAAAAACTAGTTTTAATAACGCAATTGCTTTCATCTCAGAATATGAAGTATTACCCCATTCCGGTGAATTGAGAAGATTTATCGTTTCTTCAAGATCATTGCCTTCCAAATAGTTTTTACATATTTTTGAAATAAGCAATCTTTTGCTCGAAGAAGCTTTTATTGTTCCCTCAAGCTCTTTGATATTCAAGTCGAATCTCAAAGAAACAAGTAGATCATTAAACAAATTATTGTTTGTTTCTTCATAAGAGCTCAAACAGAAAGTTTTGAAATGACCAATTTCCTTACTATAAATTTTTAACCAGCTATTATCTTTAACCGCAAAATTGTAATCGGCATCATTTGACATCATATCAATAATGCATTTACAGGTATTATTATTTTTAGTATCTTCAATAAATTGGAAAACATAGATTAGGAAGGCTGGGGGAATTGCTTTTTTGTCACCTATATTGCATAGCAAAGTAATCGCGCTTTCGGAAAATGCGCGATTATCGTTATTTAGAACACGCCTAAGTACCGTTTCACATACAAGGATATTCCATGAATTTTTTTCCAAACCATTCTTTAATAGATGATTTAGAAAAACAATCCAATTGTCCTTATTTCTCGGGTCTTCAACTAGTCTTTCATAAAAGTATTGGAAAATATGGGGTTCTCTATTTCCTTTGATATCAGGAACAATGATCCCGTTTGCCCAATCCAAAAAGGAGATTAATTTTTCTGCGCTCAAAACCTTAAATGCAAAATCAATTACATGAACAGGACTCTTCAGCCTATTAAAATCTAAATAGTCATGAAGAAAAGCGCGGCATTGATAATATAGCTTAAAATACCCCTTATCGACTTTTGACGAATAAATAACATACAAATAAGCCGCCTTTACATATTCTTCCTTGTGTATATATATCGCGACAAGAGAATTAACCGAGTATGCTTGCGAGAGACTTAAATTCGACTGTAATAAGTTGATTGCCTCTTCACAAGTAAATGAATCATCAAAGCAAGAAAAAGCAAAATGAGACAAACCATTTTTCCTGAAATTTTCGCCTAAAATTTTGGGTAGAAAAGCATTCCTTTGAGCAATTGATATTATTGAAGTTTTATTAAGAAAAGATATCGCTTCAGAGTATTTATGAAGAAAAGCAAGCGAAAGCACGTACTGAATTGCGTACTTTTCTGAATCATCGTCAACAATTAAACTATTCTGCTGAGAATAAATATCTTTTAGAGCTGCGTATGCCTTTCTATCGTAAAGATAATTCAACACTTCTTTGATCTCATCTTCAGTTAATGGGGTGCTGAGTTTGGTGGTAATAAACCAATTAGAATACTCCGCTTGTAACTGTAAATAGTGTTGTGTGTCTAATCTAAAAATAGAAAACAGGGAAATATAATCTCTCTCGGTTTCATACGTAAGTGTATTAGTTTTTTTACAAGCTTGTTTGAAAATTTTGTCAGAAAACGATTCCCAGTCTCTCAGTTTTATTTTTATAGGCTCTGCAACAGCTTCCAAATTTTGATAGTTTTCTTTTTCGTCTGCTATATATGAAGCAAGTGCAAACAATCTAATGTCATAGTATGAAAAAGTGCAGATAGACTCGAACGAATTGACAAGCATATTTAGTTTGTCAATTCGGTTCAGTTTTTTACTTGAAGGGTATCGTAATATTTCCTCTATTGATGTGGGATCATCATCAATAACAATCCAAGAAAGGAGCTCAAGAAACTTTCTTGGCAAAACTGGTTCATTAGCATATTTGCTCCAAATAATGGCAATGCAACGTTGAAGGAGCTGAATATTGGCTCCTTCTTTTATTAAATCAACTATGTATTGCTCATCCCATACGTTAGGGGCAAAATACAGATTAACTATTCTTCCATCCGTTGATTGTTGTGTGTCATCCCAAAGCGATATAATATCTTTAGCCATTTCGATTTGGCAATACTCAAAGCACACAGCCACAATATGGGTACGAACAGTTCTCGGGAGCAATATTATTTCAGATAAGCATGTATTAACAGCATACATCAACTCTTTAAAACCATACAATCTGAAATCATCCGTCAATCTACCTCCGGAAGGAGAGTGCTTCAAAGCCTTTATAAAAAGACAATATTCGCTAATAGTTCTTTGAGTAGAAGTTGAAGAATTGTTAATAAAAGCTCTAATCAAAAATAAATGTGGAACTAAAACATTCTCACAAGAAACAAATCTTTCTAATATGCCGGTATAATTGTCGTTAACGGTATTCTTGTGGCCAATCGCATTAAGAAATTTTACTATTATGGTGCTGTCCTCTGGATAAACAAAATCTGCAATAGAAGTTTCACAACATCCTTCAATGATATTGTCAGAGAAAGTGCCATTATGTTTCCATTTTTTTATAAAATCCCGTGACGAGGAGCAATTAAACAGTTCCATCTGAAATGAGTTTAATTTTATCTCATCTCTTTCGTTTGAGAAAAGCAGCCTATCTGCCGCAGTCAGTACTTTTTCAATGTATTCAACAGGAAGATCTTGCGGAGAAATTTTCTTCAGAGCGACACTGGACAGTGCTTCTTTATATCTCTTTTCGGAAAACAAAGCATCAAATTCATCAAAAGAATTTATGCTTTTAGAAATGGCATTTGCTGTGTCGTTTCCATTCTTCTCAGATGTTATTTTGACTATAAAATCGCGATTATGTCTATCTACAATAACTCCCGGAAAAGATTTTTGATTAATAGCAACATTTTTTACTAAAATATACTTTTTTAGGAATTTCTCAATAAACAGTTCAATACTATCCGCATATTTTCTAAAATTTAAAAGGCCGCTTTCTTTTGCAATTTGTGGAAAGTCAGAAGCAAGCATAAACTTTGAAGCGTTTATTCTTGATGATATTTTTTCATCAAGGGCGGCAAGTGCACTATCTAAAAAACTTTTTTCCTGAAAGTATTTTATACTTATTTCAGTAGTTGAGATGGAAATAGAAAGACAATCTTTGCGAACAATGCTTTTTACTATTCTAACGGGAACAGTTTGATCGATCGCAGGATGTTCCAGTCCTGTTTTTGAATTTAGCACAACGCCAGAAACAGCAAACAGGACAACATATATATTATGTTTAGTGTGAAATATAAAATTATTTGGAACAGTTTGTATACTTGTTGGGTTAAAAATAACAGACAAAGCGTTTGTTTCCTCAGAAACAGTTTCATCATATCCTGGATTAATGAACGCTACCTTACCAGCACAATAGCTTACTATTCCAATTCGATAATCAGTGTTTTCTTGTTTGATGCCGAAAGAGTTAAATAGTTTAAGAATATCAATTTTCTCTTCTGTTATTTCTCTTTTCGGTAAAATTACCCCAGGAATAGTCTTATTGTTATACTCAAAGCTCGACTCGTATGTGAACAAATCGGGAAGATAATTGTTTATAAACTCTCTTACATTATGTGCAAATTGTTGAATGTCTTTTGTGCCACACGCTTCATATAAGTATTGCGGTATTTCGGAGGCATATGAAAACCCTTGATTACTAATATCTTCAATGATCTTCTCTCTTAAAATAGAAATGGCTGTTTCATCGAGTTCTTCAACAAAATGTTTTTCTTCTAAGTTTTTTTGTGTTTTATTATTGCTGTCAGATACTTTTATTGTCTTAACAACTAAAATATCGTTTTCAATTGTCATATATATGCATTGTTTTTTACTGCTGCCAAATAGAATTTCAATAGGAACACTATAGTCTATTGTTGGTTGGGCATCTCCTGTTTTAGGATTGTTGACTATCCCACCATCTCTATAGCGCACGAGATACATCTTTTTTGTTGTGTTTATTTTACCATCTATCCCATTAAGAGCGACATTGGACGGATTAAAAATTACGATCTCAGATGGACTATACTCAATTCCCTCTTCATAGCTGTTGTTAAAGAATGCTGGCTTAATGCAAGCAAACGCCTTTGAAAGCATAGTCAATACACCGTAGGAATAGTTTAATGAACTATCAAATATGGTGCTTTTAGCATTTAACTCATCTAAAGGAATTTTAGTCTCAAAGTAATCCGATTCTTGAACATTTACGATGTTATCCATATAAACTCCTCCTATGTTTCAAAAACAAATAAGAATAATTATCTTTGTTGTGTTTTTTCTGCATTGTTACTAGTAGAGATTATCTTCATTATTTCACCAACATCTACAGATAGCATTTCACAAACTTTATTACATCCAAACTTACATGCGCTTCCTTTGCAATTTTAGTTATGGAAGAAGAACTACCCGCTGAAGCTTCTTGAAGATCTTTTTTGTTCATATCTCTATCAATCATCAATTTAAATACTTTTTATATAAAACACACATAAATATACCCTGTTCATTCTCCAAATATATAAAAATACTTTAACATTATAGCACAAAAATCTTGATTTTACAACAATATTCTGTCAAATATGACAAAAAAGACTTTGGATAAGGTGCTTTCAAAAAGTACGATAAGAAACTACTCTCTAAAAGAAAATTGCGGAAGCTCATTGCTGATATTAACGTTCAAAAGCAAGAAATATTTGATGCTTTCTTTGGCAGAGGAAAGATGTAGACGGTGTTACCAAAGAACCAAAAGAACAAATCATATAGAATGATTAGGTAAAACAACCAACTTTCAGGCTCGAGCAAGAGAGATTATATTGATGAACTGATATATAAATAAAACACATACTTGTCTTCGGAATTTTGATGTAATACAGCACGACTTACGGAAATTGAAGTCCGTGCATTGCTTTACTATTTTGGATTAGAGTAATGATAATTAAATCTAAGAATTTACAAATGGTTAACTACATTTTTGTATAGATTTGTACAATTATTTCTTTGGATTCCTGTTCGGAAAGCAATCTTCCATCCAAGAGGTAAACTCTTCAGGAGTAATAATTCCGTTAGTACATTTATCACGCTTTGTCATTGCTTGATATTTCCACTTTTTAAAGTCTGCTTCTTTTATCTGATTGACCTTAACTCTTGCAGAATAACGCTTGTAATATTTACTGTAAATAGCAGCAGCTTTGTCGTCAGCGTGCTTTGCTTTATAATTTTCGGCGGCGGCTATTTCCTGACAACTACGGCTTTCACCCTCTACCACTCTGTCACAGTAACGGGTGTCATATTTGCCTTTCATTATAAAATACTTGCCACAGCGTTTGCATTTGCGGAAATGAACATTCTGCTCAAGCATTTTTGTGAATTCAAGCTCAAGAATATCAGCAACACTGCGGAATGAATATTTTATGCTTATAAATGCCGGATGTGCAAGACAGTATTGAAGAGTGCTGACAGAGATATTGTATTTTTCGCAAATTGCTTTTCTGCCTCGGTAGGTTCTCCGTTTTTAGATGAAAACCGTTCCAATAATTCATTTATCGACATACCGTAGGGCATTTCTTTACCACTCATACCATCTGCTAATGAGAGCTTCTCTGTTCTGTCAAACCTGAATGGCAAATCGTGTATGCTGCGGTATAATCTTAGTCTTTCACTCGGATAAAGTGAGCCTAATATTTCAGGATAAAAATCCTCGTCATAGCAAAACTCTATCATTTCTTTGTATTCGTCCTGCAACCATAAAAGGCAACTTAAATACCACTTTAATTTTTTAATCTTTTCATAGCTTGTGTCAGTAAAATTCGGCGGACATATAGCAGAGTATAATGAAGCAAAAGCAATATCCTTTATTTCATAAAAAGTCATTTCATAGGAGTAGAAATTTTCAACATATATCTGATTTTCATTATATATTTTATATGGCTATTCAGCTTTTTTCGGCTGAGGAGCTTTTTCTTTATTCTGTTCCTTGCCATACTCCCTGAGCATATTCTCAAACATTGCAGATTCATAAGCCTTTTTGAACGGTGTCATAAAATCTGCATAAATGAAATCCAATATACCTTCACCGTATTTGAGCGTTATATAAGCACCGCTGAAAATATTGATAAGCGGATTTTCTATAACACCTGTATCGTCGCAAAGAATACCGGCATCAGAGCCTAACTGAAATTGGTATCTGCTTTTCATTCTGTCATAATCTTCCTGACTTTCCTCAAGCATCGACTTTCGTTCTTCAGGTGAAGGCTCATATTTTTCATACTCTTTGTCCGCCCGTTCAATTGCTTCCTTCTCATATTCCTCAATTGAAAGCTCCATTGATTGATATTCATTTCTGTCATCAACTAATATTTCCCGCTTTTTGTTGCAATATCCTTTGGGGTGTGCTATGATTATACCGCAATAAATCTTTTCGGAGGTGTCGCTATGGCTAAGCTCACAGCTTTTTTTACGGCAATTTACTTTTCACTTATGGCTCTTTTCGGTGTACCCTTTACTCCTGATGACCTGAAAGCAGGTGATAAAAATACTGCCGTACCCACTGAGGCACAGCTTGAGCTTTTCGCGGGAATCTTTGAAACAGAAACTCAGTGGCTCGCTTCCTTGCAGCTGGAAAACGGAGCTATCCCTATGACATATTCGGCAAACGGACAGCTTACAATGAACCCTTATTTTGCAGACTTTGCTGCTCTTGCACTGCTTGATAATGCAGAAAAGTATGCAGATAATGCGGTCAGATATATGGATTGGCACTTTGCTCATCTGAATACTGCCGAGGAGGATTTTAACGGTCTTGACGGTACTATCTATGACTATATAATCACAATGAAAGACGGCAAAATCGAAAGTGAGAAGATATCTGCTCCCGATAATGCGGATTCTTACGATACAACGGACTCTTATGCGGCAACATTTCTCACGGTGGTTTACAAGTATTTATGTAAAACAGGTGACAGCGATTACATCGTTGCTCACGCGGAAGATATTGAAAGAATTACCAATGTAATGTTTTCAAATTTGCAGAACGGTCTTACCTATGCAAAGCCCAACCACAAGGTAAAGTATCTCATGGATAATTGCGAGGTATATGAGGGAGCCGTTGCTGCCACAGGACTTTTTGAGGTTATTGCAAAGGGTGACAGTAGCTATACAGATATAATGGAAAAGTGCAGCGATCTTGCCATAACCGTGAAAGAAAACATTGAACGCAAGCTCTGGAATTACGTGGGCGGATATTACAGACCCGGAATAACGGCTTATGTCAGCATACCTACAAAGATTTTCTCCTGGAATACATATTATCCTCAGGCTACATCGCAGCTTTTCCCAATAATCTGCGGTGTTATTGACCCGGGATGTGAGAGAGCAAAAACTCTTTACAACAAATTTTCTGAGAGCTTTCATTGGGAAGCCTTTGATTATCCCGATCCTTTCTATTGGGGCGCAAATGTCTATGCCGCAGCTGTAATGAATGACCTTGACAGTGTGACAGAGTATATGACAAATTATCTGCCTTTGACAGAGAAACATAGCTGGCCCCTTTATAATATGGACAGTGCGAGGGTGGCCATGGCAGCACATATGATGCTGGAGAGAGCATCAGCGCGTTTTTGATTCGTTTTGCATCTCCTTTCAGGAGAGGTGGCAGTCCACAAGGGCTGACGGAGAGGTTGCGCTATGAAAAAGAATGACTGCCCGGCGTGGGCATAAGAAATCAAGCGGTAGGCTTATTCCTACCGCTTTTTATATTTAGAATATCTCTTATCTGTTATCTGAAAGGCAAACCGCCTGAAAGGATGTAGGCACAAAGGATGAAATGGATTGCTCCATGAAATGCACTTCGTGCATGAATGAATTGGCTTCGCCATGAATTGACCTGCGGTCATGAATTGCACTTCGTGCATTAAAAAAGGACAGCAACGCTGTCCTTTTTTATTAATCTGATATAAAGTCGAGGATTTCCTCATAGTACCACTTCAGCACATCATCACTGCTCATAAATATCTCGTGGCGGGAGTTTCTGACATCCTTTACCTTTGTTTTTGTTTTTTCGGCAAAGAGGTCGGTGTAACTGCCGAGAAGCTGCTTATCCTCTTGTGGCTTGAAAATGAGAAGCTCGGTTTTGCACCCTGTCTTGTGAGCGTTGTTTAAAATTTTATCCCTTGCCTCAACTGAAGCCTTGACCCAGCTGAAGGAGGGTCCGCTTGTCTTGTAAAGAGGCTCATTTATGCGCTTGCTGTGGTAATAGTAAAATCTTGCATTGCTTGTTGCGTCGCTTTCCTCAGCAGTTTGTGAGGGATTGAAAACGCATCTGCCGGGGGCGGGGATTTTTTTGCCGCCGAGAGTGCACAGTGCCTTTGCCACTGTGCTTGCTATTGCTACGGGCATGCCCATATTTCCGCAAATCATAGGTGAGGAGAGGACTGCCTTTTCAATGTCGCCGCCGTAATTAATAAGATAGAGCAGGGCAACGGTACTGCCCAGAGAATGGGAGTAGATGTAAATTTTTTCGTTTTTTGCCGCGGGTCTGACAACACTGTCAATAAAAATTTCCAGGTCGTCGGCATAGGTGTCAAAGCTGTCGATATCGATACGCTCCGTTTTGTCTGAGGAGTGATATGACTTGCCGTGACCGCGAAGGTCGGGGATAAAAACACTGTAGCCTGCCTTGCGGAAATAATATGCCGTTTCACGGAATTTTTCGGCAGATTCCGTAAAGCCGTGAAGAATGATGATGCTGCCTCTTGAAAGGAGCTTGTCATAGGCTTCGTAGTGAAGGCGCGCACCGTCACTGCCCGGGAAAAAATCTTCTCTGCGTCTTTTTTCGAGATATGGTTCAACCTGTGAAGCCATAATATTACTGTAGTTATTTTCGTCAATAATCTGCACTTTATCTAAAAAATCAAGCATCGCAATACCTCCTTACTATCTCTATTTTATCATAAAACCAGACGGTGTCAACAGTGTAATTTCCAATATTTTGCCTCTTCCCATGAAGAAAAAGCCATGGTAGAATGTGAAAGCAATATATTTGCTTCCCGGGAAAAATGCGGCAGTGCCGCAAAATGAGGTGAAAAACAAATGAAAAAATTTATATCTGCACTTATTATTTTAACTCTTATTTTGTCAGGGTCTGTGATAAATGTCAGCGCCGCCGAGGATTTTTCGGCAGGCTATGTGGCTACGGCCCAGGGCAATCTCAATGTCAGAAGCAGTCCGCAGAGCGGGGCGCAGATTGTGTCCACACTTAAAAAGGGTGACTATGTGACACTGCTCTCAAAAAGCTCATCCTGGTGGCGCGTTGAATATGCCGAGGGACAGTACGGCTACAGCCACAGCGACTATATACGTCAGGTATCCGGGAGGGCAGCAACGGTAAAAATCAACAGCGGGGTACTCAATGTACGCAGTGGCGCAGGTACCTCCTACTCCGTGGTGAGTCGCCTGTCAAAGGGTGAAAGGGTCATTGTTCTTTCCGAGAGCGGCACATGGAGCAAAATCCTTTATCACGGCACAAAAACGGGATATGTAAGCAGCACATATCTTTCTTCGGCTGAGGTTCCCAAGTACCCTGCCGTAACGCTCAGTGTTCCCTCCTATAAGCAGACGGACAGCCGTTGGGCAAATGTGAAAATAGGAACATCGGGAAAAACCATAGGTCAGATAGGCTGTGTCACAACGGCAATTGCCATGATAGAATCCTACAGAAGCGGCAAGACGATTTATCCCGACGAAATGTCAAAAAGACTTTCCTATTCCTCATCAGGCAGTGTCTATTGGCCAAAGGACTATAAGGTAACCACAAGCTCATCGGGATATCTTTCAAAGATATACTCTGAGCTGAAGGCGGGCAGACCCGTTCTTATAGGCGCAAAAAACAGTAAGGGTTCTCAGCACTGGGTTGTTGTCACGGGCTATAACGGCTTTGAAACTCTCTCGCCGGAAAATTTCATTGTAAATGACCCCGGCTCCAAAACGCGTACAACACTAAGCCAGTTCTTTGCGGTCTATCCCACATTTTATAAATATTTCTGCTATTGATAAAAGGGCGGCTGATGAAGTCGCCTTTTGCCTATTGTGTAAGGTGAAAAGATGTGATATAATTTCCTCATCTTATTTTAAGGAATGATAAAATGAAAAAGCTGAAGGACCCTAAAATCCTGCTGATAATATCAATGTCCGTTTTTGGTACCATAGGACTTTTTGTAAGAAATATAAATCTGCCCTCAGGGGAAATTGCTCTTTACAGGGCTGTGCTTGCGGCGGCACTGCTGGGAATTTATCTTCTTGTGACAAGGCAGAAAATACCCTTCAGAAAGATAAAGAGGGAAATTGCATTGCTCTTTCTTTCAGGTGCGGCAATGGGCGTCAACTGGATACTTCTCTTTGAGGCATATAAATATACCACCGTTTCAGTTGCCACACTGAGCTATTATTTTGCTCCCGTTATTGTCACCGTGGTGTGTCCGATTATATTCAAGGAAAAAATGACAGCTAAGCAGTGGATATGCTTTGCTATGTCAACGGTGGGCATTGTGCTTATCACGGGGCTTGGTGACATTTCCTCAGGCGACAGCCACCTTAAGGGTATTGCCTTCGGTCTTGGCGCGGCAATGTTTTATGCTACGGTTATTCTGCTTAATAAATTCATCAAAAATGTTGAAGGTATACACCGTACCTTTCTGCAGTTTATTGCGGCTATAGGTGTGCTGATACCCTATGTGCTTTTAACCGACGGCGTAAACTTAGGTCAGCTTGACACCACAGGTGTTGTCTGTCTTCTTGTTGTGGGTCTTTTCCACACAGGTGTTACATACTGTCTTTACTTCCCTTCAATCAAGGCGCTGACAGGTCAGCAGGCGGCACTTCTGAGCTATATTGATCCACTCGTTGCCGTAGTCGTTTCCGTTGCAGTGCTTCACGAGGCTATTACACCTATGCAGATTTTAGGCGGTGCCATGATTTTAGGCTTCACCCTATGGAGCGAAGTGGGCAAAAAATAAGACAAGGCTATTGACATATATTTCTTTCAGAGTATAATACAAGCGACTTTAAAACAAACGGAGAAGCTTTATGAAAAGAAGAAACTCAATGCTTGAGGGTAATGTTCTCAAAAGCATAGTGCTTTTTGCACTGCCCATTATGGCCTCCTCAATGCTGCAATATAACTATTCTCTGGTGGATAACATTATCGTGGGCAGATATGTCAGCAACGGTGCTCTTGCTGCCGTGGGTGCAGTGGGTCCGATAAATTCCTTTATTATCGGTGCAGCTCTGGGACTTACCACAGGCTTTTCCATACCCGTTGCCCACGCCTTCGGTGAAAAAAATAAGGCAAAGCTCTCAAAGTTTGCAGGCAGCAGCATTGTGCTTGCTTTTATTGTAGGCAGTATTATTCTTGTGGTGTCTCACATCATATCTCCCTATTTGCTCAGAGCTATCGGTACCCCTGAGGATATTATAGATTTATCCTCAGCCTATGTTAACATACTTTATTACGGTATCCCTATTCAGATGCTCTCTAACAACTTCACGGCAATTTCACGAAGTGTGGGTGAAAGCAAAAAGCCTCTTTACTTCTTCTGTGTCAGTGTGGTGGTGAATTTTATTCTCGACCTGCTTTTTGTCAAGGAGCTTGATATGGGCGTTGAGGGTGCTGCAATTGCCACTCTTATTGCTCACCTGACAGCCTGCGTTCTCAACGGCATATTTGTTTTACGCTTCAACAAAGAAGTTGTAATAAAAAGAAAAGACCTTCGCCTTGATGTCAAGACCGCCTTTTATCAGATAAGGCTGGGTATTCCCGTTTCCGTACAGTTTACCGTTACCTCAATTGGCTCAATGTGCCTTCAGAGTGTGGTCAATTCCTTCGGCACAGATGTTATTGCAGGCTTCACTGCCGCAAACAGGGTGGAAAATCTGACAAATATCCCTATGTCGGGTCTTGGCGTTGCAACGCAGACCTTCGTCGGTCAGAATTACGGCGCAGGCAACTACGAGAGAATAATAAAGTCCGTCAGAAAGATTTTTTTACTGAACCTTGTTGTTTCAGTGGCTATGAGTGCAATACTCCTGATTATAGGTGAGCCTGTTGTTTCCGTTTTCAGTGAGGAAATAACTCCCGGAATGATGGCGGCAGCAAAGAGATATATTCTTGCAATTGCACAGTGCTACAGTCTTGTGGCTATACTTTTCGTTATGCGTAACACTTTGCAGGGTCTGGGCTTCACCTATGCAAACTCAATTGCCGGTGTGGGCGAGTTTTTCGGAAGACTTGCAGTGGCTTTTGTGCTGACACCTGCCCTGGGCTTTGATGCAATATGCTATGCGGGTCCTGCTGCTTGGCTTCTTGCAGATATACCTCTGATTATCATTTATTTTTTCAAGCAGAGAAAGTTTAAGAGAATTATGAATTCGGAATTGGGAATGCGGAATTGCGAGGAAGCCTCAGGAAGCTGAGAGGTTCAGTCCGCAGAATATAAACTCATATACATTCAGGGGAGGCTGTTGCCTTCCCTTTTTATCTGTGCTGAAGGGAAGTTGCGGCGGCTCCACTGCCGAACGTTGTTCGGCAGGCGACCGAGGGTCGCGCAAAATCGCAAAGCGATTTTTGTGGAGCCCCCGCCCACCGCAGATGAAGCTTGCCGCGCCGCCCCGGCTCACCAAAACTATCTCTGATCTATTAACCATTAAACATTATCTATTATCTAAAAAACAAACTTTCTGTAAGGATACGATTATAAAGAATGAAATGCACCTGTGGTGCATGAAATGACCTGCGGCCATGAAAAACGGGTACCCAAAAGGGTACCCGTTATTTTTATGAGATGAAGCTGAAGGATATAAGTGCAGTTATTTTGTAGCTTTTCACATCGTCGTCATACAAGGTGTCGCCGATAGTGAAGTGTGTCACTGAGCTTTTGAAAGCCTCACTCAGACCTGCCGTAACCCTTTCTGTCAGGTTGTGAGCCGAATATGCCGATTTTTTAAGAGGAGAAAAGCAGTTCATCTTTATAACAATTTTATTTTCCTCAGAGAAGCTCTCCTCGCCTTTTGTGAGAGTGACGGTGTTTTCCTTGCAGGAAAAGGAAAAATAGGTTTCTCTGAGAGGTACGCTGAGGCCTTCGGTGTCGTAGGCTCTTATAGCCCTGCCCAGCTTTGAAAGAAAATCGTCTTTGTTTATATAATCTATGAGCTGCGTTATAAGGTCTGTTGAAAAGGTCATATTATCCCTCCCTGTGAACTATAGCCCACATATAAAAGGGCTTGCCCAGACGGTAAACTATTTCGTGGTGGTCAACTCCGTAGGCGTTGCCGCTGAAGGTCAAACGGTAGTTGATGCCGTCAATGCTTCCCATATCAATTGAGGGGTCGCAAAGAAGAAGATATTTGTTAAGTCCGTCATAGCCAAGCTCTGTGGGTACACCGCTGAGGTATAGCTTATTTTTATACCTCAGGGGCTGTAGATGGGCATAGAAGTCGAAGCTTTCTTTGTCAGTGCCGGACACATAGGACATTCTTACGCCAAATCTGTCAAAAAGCTTGTTTCTTAAAAGCTTATCTGCCACGGCAATAAAACCCCATATCCTTGATAATGGAGCTTGCCTCGGCAATTGCAAGGGAGCGTTTTTCCATGGCAAGCTTAAGCTCTTTTTCAGGGCTTCGCTTTATTGTCATATCGCCTGTCTTGAAACTTTCATAGGTGTCCGGGTCACTCAGACGCATAATGAAAAAATAGAAGTTGGCTATTGCTGCCGCCGTAACTGCAATAAGGGGGTCGTCTTCATCTGCTTCATCCTTTAATCTGTTCATAACCCACTGAAGTCCTCTTTTGCAGCAAGGAAGAAGCTCCTCACTTGTGTAACCCTTTGAGGTTTCATAGGTGCAAAGAACAGAATAAACATCATTGACACTAACCATAGGGTATCACCCTTATGCCAAGGTGAGAACCTTTGAAGCGTCGGCGTAAATCTTTGAGAAGCCTGCGATTGAAGTGATAGCTGCTCTTTCAAGCTGACGGTCAATGAGCTTGTCATATTCTGTGAGGATGCCGCCTACCTGCACCTTTTCAAGAGCGCAGTTTTTGTCAAGACCGATAAGAGTGTTGGCAGCAACTCCTGCATTCTTATAAAGCTCTGCACCAAAGGGCGTAACAAGCTTGCCTGTTGAGTGGAAGTCGAGACCTGTGTAGGCATCTCTGAACTCATTCATTTTGAGAATCTGTGAAAGCACATCAGGTGAAGCGATGACAGTTGTAAGGTTATAGGGTGAGAACATGTTCCAGAAGTCAACAAGGTCGTCATATGTAAGAGTGGCACCTGCTGCATTTACTTTTTCAGCCTCGGGATTATTGCCGTCAGTACCCATAATAGCCGCAATAGCATCTGCGAGCTGGGCTCTTGCAATAGAAGCACCAATCTGCTTGAGAGTAACGGTGAAAAGGTCGAGACGCTGAAAACGGATAGCTTCATAGGGGGCTGAGAGCATTCTGCCGCGCTTGTGAAGCTTCACAAGGTTTTCCTGAGTTGAGATTTTTGTTTCGGGTATGAGTTCACCTTCATTGATAACGCCGGGAGTCTCATCGTTTTCGGGAGCGCAGGTGATTGTGCGGTAGTCCATACACTCGATGTTTGTTGTTGTGGCAATAATCTTTGACACAAGGTCAGCCTCTGCAATGCCCTGAGCAATTGCTCTTGAAACATATTCGGGGAAAAGAGTGGCACTGTCTGAGGACTTGAAGAATTTTTCGATTGTATCGCTGTTTGTGCCGCCGACTTTAATGTCGAAACGCTTGAGCTGACGCTGATATGCGTCAAGACCTTCAAGGTTTGTACCCTGATAGTTTTCGCTGGGGTCGATGCTTTCAAGTGCCTGAGTGAAGCTTTTGCCTGTGGTGTAAAGACCCTTTTCAAGTTTGATATTATCAAATGTCATATAAAATACCTCCTGTTATAAGAAAAAAACTTAAATAATGAAATCTTTGTTGTCGGGAGCGTTTCTGTCTGTGCAGGGTGTGAGCTGAAGTGAGACGGGTAGTGCGGTCTCAGCCTGCTTTTTAAGGTCGTCCCTGAATTTTTTAAGTGAAGAAACATCCATATTAGAGCAGTTTTCAGTGAACTGCTTTGTGTCAACTTTAGGCATAATGATAAGAGCGTAGCGCGCAATATCCTCTGTGAGATGCTGCTTATAGACCGCCGCTTCCTGAGCTGCCTTTTCAAGTTGGGCAATATAGTCGCATACCTCTTTAGCCTGAGCGGGAGATATGAGGGTGTCTTCAGACATGGATTTAATAATGTCAAGAGTGTTCAGTGCGGGTTCCTCCTTTATTTTAAAAGATTTGGTTACTCCTGCATTTCTCTGGGCGGGAACTGCCACAAAAGACCACTCATAGGCATCGCTTATGTCTGAAAGAATGCCGTGACAGACCTTGCCTTTATAGGCTTTGCCCTTGATGTGAGAGCATTCGTGAGCCTTCATGTTTTTGCCGCAGATACTGCAGATAATCTTACTCGCAGCGCAGCCGATGCTCACTTCCTTTTTGATTCCGCCTTCAATTTCCTTTATAAGGTCGATGTTGGAGTCGGTTCTGACCATATAGGCATCAGCCTTGAGAGCGGTGTATTTCTCACCGCAGGCGGTTTTTTTGTACGCGTCCACATAGATATAGGTGCGGAAAATTCGTGCCGCCTGGTCTTTTGAGCGCATACTGTGGTCGGAAATGCCCGTTCTGCCCACAAAGAGCTTTTCGAGCCGGCTGATGCTGTCAGTGCTGAAGCGCTCGAAATCACGGTCAATCTCGTTGTCGCAGAGAGTGACGGTGAAGGTATAGACCTGCTCCTTTGTCAGCGGGGTACGGGTCAGCTTGTTAATGAGGGCAAGCTCCTCTTCGGGTGAAAGCTTAGAGTTATTCAGTGTCATTTCCTCCTGTCTGTGAAAGAATTTGCTGTGTGAGAGCGTCGTAGTGTCGGCTCTTGGCAAGCTCGCTGATATCCTGAAGGGTGATGCTGTCCCATTCAAGGGTGAAATCACAGCAGTAACCGCTCAGGCGAAGGCAGGTGTTGCAGATTTTTCTTATGACAGGTGTAATCTCACGGCGATAAAAATCAATTTCACTTGTGAGAATGTCTGCCTGCTGATAGCTCATACGCTCTGTGGAAGACCATGAAAGCCCCAACAGAAATGGAGGAATGCCTAATTTTGCAACTATCTGCTCAAGCAACTGTTTTACGGGGACATCACTGTCTAAAATCTGGTTGTCAGCACCGATTGCCTTGACACTCACATCACCAACGGCAACGAAATCTCTGACGGCACCGTCGCTCTGCATGGTACGGCTCCACTCCTTAGCAACCTGCATGGCACGCTCTTTTGCATATGCCTTGTCAATGGCATCGTTCTGAGGCTTATAGGTTACGGCAAAGCGTACATTGCCAAGACGCTCCCAGTTTATGCCTATGGTGTTATAGATTTTCAGCAGAATTTCACTGACGAAGGGCAGGCCTCTGAGCAGTGAGGTGCCGTATATTCTGCCCGGCTCAGGATTGTGTGTGGCAAGCAGAATAAGTGAGGGATAGGGTACCGGCTTACATATACCGTTACCGCAGTCAGAAGACACCACGATATCAAGGGGTGAAGAACCGCGGGACAGTGAAACGCTTTTCAGGTCGCTGTTATAAAGGTGGCTTATGCTGCTTTCGGTGACAACCATTTCGCCTATTGCCGTGCCGTAGGTTATAAGCTGCTCAAAAAAGGTGGAAACAAAAGCATCTATGCCCTGTCTTGTGCCGCCTACATTTACATTCTGCAGAAAGCTGTCCAGGTGTTTCTGAGCCTTTTCGTCTTCACACACCACCCTGAAAGAACCAAGCAGTCTTACTGTTTTCATGATAGCGGCATCGATTATGGGAATTGCTTTGCGCAGAGCCGTGTAAAGGGCGAAGTCGCATTCCCCATAGGGGACATATGAGGCAAGACCTGTGAAGCTTCCGTTTCTGCTGCCTGTCTGGGGTGTTGACACGGTTTCAGCTGCAACCGGCTCATTTTTGCGTTTTCTCAGTGCCAAAATATTCTCCTTTCTTAAAGGTAACGGCAATCGGACATTTAAGACTTGTTCGGTTGGACTGCCGCTGCCTTAGGTAGTTACCTTTACGGTGACCTTTCTGCCGAAAGAACAAAAAAGTCACTTTTGGTTTCCTGTGACAGAACTGTTGAAACGAAATAGCGTATCTCGTCCATAGCGTGGTCGTTTTCCTTGCGGGGGACATCTCTTCCCGACCCCTCATCCCAGCGGTAAAGGGAAAACTCCTTCAGGGCGGCCTTGCAGCAGGGGGAAATAACAAGCTTTCCCTGCCTGAAGGCACTGTGTACTTTGCGAATGCCGTCTGTCACATCGTTTTTCGCCTTGATTACCCTGAATTTGCCGTGGCGGTTTATACATTCAATAAATGAGGCTGCCGAGGGGTCGATTATGACAGCCTCGATATTATATCCCTCGCTGAATTTAAGGAGCTTTTCGTGATACTCTTCGTCAGTGAGCTGACTTCCTTCTTTACGGGAGCTGTAATAAAACTCGTCAATGCGGTACCACACACCCCCATAAAGTCCCCACAGACCCATGGAGGTAGGGTTTACCGTGCCGTAATCGCAGGAAATATAATATTGTTCGAATGTAGAAAGGGGAGGATTTGCCACATATTTTCCTCTTGCAACATCACCGTAAACAAGACCGCTTGCCGCTACCCATCTGCCAAGAACAAAGCGCTCATAAAAGGCGCCGCTGTAAAGGCTTTCGTACCGCCTTAAAATGTCGGCACTCAGAGACGGGTTGTCACTCATCAGAAAGTGAAGATAAAGGCAATTTTTTTTCTTTGCCTTCTTAATCCACTCCTCATAAAACCAATGAGAGGGGCTTTCCGGGTTACAGTTAAACCATAGCTTTGAGCCTGAAAGAGAGCAACGGGCAAGTGCCTGTTCAGTGAAGGAGCGGGGCATAAGAGCCACCTCGTCAAGAAGTACACCGCCAAGGGTCATGCCCTGAATAAGTGCGGCGGAGCCTTCATCCTTGCCGCCGAAGAGATAAAATCTGTTTGTTCTGCCCTTGTAGCTGATTATTATAAGATTTTGTGACAGCTTCTCTTTACAATCAAAACCGAGGCTTCTGAGTGTGCTTAAAAGGGGAACAAGGATGTTCCTTTTCAGAGATGTAACGGTTTTGCCGCAAAGTGCAAAGGAAGTGTCGTCAAACTCATAAAATGCCCAGCAGACAAAGGACAGTGAAAGACAGGTTGTTTTACCGCTTCTGACAGCACCATCACAGATAATTGCATCCAGAGTGCTGTAGGGTGATGAGGGGTGCCACCAGGAAAGGGCGGTGAGCTGCTTCTCAGAAAAGGTGGTGAAAACAGACTTACTCATAGTTTTCGTTCCTCAGGGCAGCTGCGCCCTTTGCTATTGCGTGGAAAATGGAGTTTTCTTCGTCGGAGGAGGACATATCCGTTATATCCGTCAGCTTTTCAAGTGCCTTGAGGCGGTCGAAAAATTTGATTTCCATTTCGCCGTTTTTCTTGCGCTTGATTTCCGAAACATTGAAAAGATCCATTTTCTCAAGGTCGCTGTCAGTGACCTCATCCTTGAAAAGAAGTGAAACCGCATCGCTGACACATCCGAAAGCCAGTCTGTTCAGGCCAAAGGCAATATCTTTATTGGTGGTGCTTTGCTGATTGTCAAGGCGTGTGATTTCCTCGCGTACCTCTTTTCGTCTGAGAAGCTTCAGTGCAGTTTTTTCAGGGAAGAGATAACCTGACCTGACTGCAGCCTCACGCGGGTTTCTGCTGCGTGAATACCAGACGCAGAACTGTTTTTCTCTGGAACTTAATTCTTTTATGTTTATCGCTCCTTTCCTGTTTTTGGGGTGTGCAGAAAAAAGTCCTCCCACTAATAGGCCGTAGCGCGGCAAAAGTTTCCGGTTTTTGGAAACTTTTTCTCAAAAAAGGCAAAATTTTTTTATTTTGCCCTGACTGATTTTCGAAAAATGAATTTTTTTTGAATTAACTATTGACATTGTTTGAAGCAGGATGTATAATGAAGTTAACCGAAGGGACTATCCCAAGGCAATTTTAAAGGAGGAAAAAACGATGAAGGAATTTGTTGAAAAGTATTGGGAAGACATTATGGCTCTCATCGAGAAGATCTATTTCGCAATCAAAGAGCTCATTCTTGCTAACGAAGCTGAATAATTAACGGTTCCCGTGTTTAAAAATTTTAAAATGAAAGTCCACCTGAAATGGGTGGACTCTTTTCAATTTGAAGCAGAGGATCATTTCCAAAAATGAATTTTTTTTGAATTAACTATTGACATTCTATAAAGCAGGATATATAATTGAATCAGACTAAGGGAACATCCCTGCAGTTAATTTTTAAAGGAGGAAATATATAATGGAATGGATTAAGGAAAACTGGGCAGAAATCGTTGCTTTCTTCGATAAGCTCTATGCAATCATCATCGCTATCATCGACTAATTTTCAGTGTGTTGTTTTAAAGTTTGAAATTTTAAAATAGGGGAGCTGCCTACAGGTGGCTCTTCTTTTTTTTATGAATGCGGAATTGCGGGTGAGTGTGATAAAATATGAAGTTATATCCCACAGAGAAAGTAAAGATAAAAAATTACTCAAACCTATTTATTTTGCAGAAGATTTATAATATAATAAAAGTCTACGCAAATAAAATCAGCGGAGATAAATTGCCCTTTTATTACTTAGTTGGTCGCAATTCCGCATTACGAATTCATAATTTCACAGGAGGTGACCTATGTCAGCATTTTCATCAGTTCTTAAAAACAGCATAGAATACGGCAGTATTCTCCACGCCGTAAAGAGTAGCAGAGTACCCATGGGCGTAATAGGTCTTACGCCTGTGCATAAGGCTCACTATATATCGACTCTGAGTGAAGAGCTTGACAGAATGAGCCTGATTATCTGTCCCGACGAAGGCACTGCCAGCAAAATGTGCGATGATCTTAATGTTTTTTCAGGCGGTGCAGTGGTCTATCCTGCAAGGGACTATAATTTCAGACCATCCGACACACAGTCAAGAGAGTTTGAGCAAAGACGAATTGGCGTGTTGTCTAAAATGCTGTCGGGTGAGTGCAGATATGTGCTTTGCTCCGTTGAGGCGGCTATGCAGCTGACGCTGCCAAGGGATGAACTCATAAAGCGTACCCTCACACTTGTCACCGGAGAGGATATGCCTCAGAATAAAATAATACGCACCTTGCTTTCGGCAGGGTACGTAAGAAGTGACCAGGTTGACGGTACGGGGCAGTTTTCCATAAGAGGCGGTATTTTAGATGTGTTCCCTCCGTCATATTCACAGCCCGTGAGAATTGAATTCTGGGGCGACACAGTAGATTCAATTTCCCTTTTTGACATAGAAACCCAGAGAAGAACGGACGTTATTGACACTATCAGCATAACACCTTCAATGGAAGTGCTTTTTGATTCAGCTGAGGCTATGAAGGAAAAGCTCGAAGCCTTTGTCACAACTGTCAAGGGCAAGGGCAGTGTGAAGGTGAAGGCTTCAATAGGTGAAGACATTGAAAAGCTCTCTCACTATATGACGGTCAGCGCAAGCGACAGATATCTTAATTTAGCTTACAGTGAGCTTCACACAGTTTTTGACTATCTCGGTGACGGACTTGTTTTCGTCTGTGAGAGTGCCTCGGTCAAGCAGAAGTTTACCTCGGCGCATCAGCTTCTTTTTGAGGATGTGCGCACTATGTTTGAAGACGGCGTGCTGACGAAGGGTCTTGACAGATACGCTCTCGAGTGGAACGAAATTCTGTCTCTTTATGAGAAAAAAGGTGCAATTTTCGTTGACAATCTCACCCGAGGCTCCTTCGACGTACCCGTCAAAGAGCTTGTCAGTGTCACGGCAGGTCAGCTTTCCCGCTGGGACGGTACCCTGAGCTATCTGCTCGAGGATATTGAGCCTCTCATAAAGCGTAAATATGCCGTTGTGGTTATGGCAGGCACGGAAAAGAGTGCCAAAGAGCTTGCCTATGACCTTGAAACAGAGGGCATAAAGGCACATTATTTCTCAGTTGTACCCGGGGAATTCCCAAAGGGCAGTGTAAGTGTAATTGCCGGCACTGTCAGCTCAGGCTTTGAATATAACTCCCTTTCATTTACACTTTTCACCTATGGCAAAAATACGAGTACGGTGCAGGCAAAGCCCAAGAAAAGATTTAAGCAGGGCAAGGGTATAACCTCTCTTGAAGAAATATCAAAGGGTGACTATATTGTTCACGCCGTTTACGGTATAGGAATATTTGACGGCATAAAGACCATGAAGGTCGATACGGCAATAAAGGACTTTATCAAGATTAACTATCGCGGCACCGACGTGCTTTATCTGCCCGTAACTCAGCTTGACCTGATAAGCAAATATATCTCACCTAAAGACACGGATAAGGCGGTAAAGCTTAACAGACTTGGCTCAGACGAGTGGAAGAAAACTCAGCGCAGGGTTAAGGCAGCAGTTAAGGATATGGCTGCAGAGCTGACTAAGATTTACTCTGCAAGAATGAATACACCGGGCTTTGCATTTTCACCTGACATTGATATGCAAAATGACTTCGAGCGTCGCTTTGAGTTTGAAGAAACCGATGACCAGATAGAAGCCGTAAACGAAATAAAGCGGGATATGGAAAGATATGCACCTATGGACAGGCTTCTCTGCGGTGATGTGGGTTTCGGCAAAACTGAGGTAGCTCTCAGGGCAGCCTTCAAGTGCATAGCAGACGGCAAGCAGTGTGCAATTCTTGTGCCTACAACCATACTGGCTTTTCAGCATTATCAAACAATAAAAAAGCGCTTTGACGGCTTCCCCATTGAAATTGAAATGATTTCACGCTTCAGAACAACCGCTCAGCGCACAAAGATAAAGAAACGCCTCAAGCAGGGCAGTATCGATATAATCGTGGGTACCCACGCCCTTATTGCAAAAAATGTGGAATTCAAAGATTTAGGTCTTCTCATCGTGGATGAAGAGCAACGCTTCGGTGTAGCCCAAAAGGAAAAGCTCAAGGAAAAATTCCCCTTGGTGGACGTGCTGACCCTTTCGGCAACACCTATCCCGCGTACCCTTAATATGGCTATGGCAGGCATAAGGGATATGTCAATTCTTGAAATTCCTCCCGTGGGCAGGCATCCGGTGCAGACCTATGTTACGCCTCACAATATGGCGGTACTCGCCGAGGCTATGGAAAGAGAGCTGCGCAGAGGCGGTCAGGTTTATTATCTGCACAACAAGGTGGATACTATCGAAAAAACTGCGGCTAAGATTAAGGAATTCCTCCCCGATGCGAGAATCGGCGTTGGCCACGGCAAAATGAGTGAGGAAGAGCTCAGTGAGGTCTGGAGACAGCTCCTCGAAAACGAAATTGACATCCTCGTTTGTACCACAATAATAGAAACGGGCGTTGACGTACCCAATGCAAACACCCTCATAATCGAAGACGCAGACCGTCTGGGTCTTGCACAGCTTCATCAGATAAGAGGCAGAGTGGGCAGAAGCCAGCGACGAGCCTTCGCATATTTCACCTATGACGACAGAAAGGCTCTGACTGAAATTGCACAGCGCAGACTTGCGGCAATAAGAGAGTTCACACAGTTCGGCTCAGGCTTCAGAATTGCTCAGCGCGATCTTGAAATAAGAGGCGCAGGTAACATTTTAGGCGCACAGCAGCACGGCCATATGGAAGCGGTAGGCTACGATATGTACCTTCAGCTTTTAGGCGAGGCTATTGAAGAAGAGAGAACGGGCGAAGAAGTCAAGGAAAAAAGAGAATGTGTTATTGACATTAGCGTTGATGCTCATATTCCCGAAGACTATATTGACGCAGTTAAAAACCGAATCTTTATGTATAAGCGTATTGCCTCAATTGAAACGGGTGAGGATGCCATGGATGTTATGGACGAATTCATTGACCGTTTCGGTGATCCGCCTGCAAGCGTCAAAGGGCTTGTTGATGTGGCACTTCTGAGAGCTTATGCGGCAAACCTTGGCATATACGAAATCAAGCAGGAAAAAGACAGTATTATTGCTTATCTCAACGAGCTTCCCCCTGAAAGGATAATAGCAATTGCCGCCAATATGTCGGGCAAGGGCATGGTCAAGGCTGCAGGAGCCACACCCTATATCGTTTTCAGGCTTAAAGGCAGAAGTCCTGTTGAAGCAATGAAGGATATGATTACGGTTTTATCCCGGAGCAATTAATAAAACATCAACGCGTTTTTGATTCTTTTTCCGCGTCAGGAAAAAGAATGCCCGCGCGGCGAGCGCAATAAAAATTAAAAATTCAAAATTGTGGTCGCGGTGAAAACTGCGACCGCTTTTAATTTGTTTTCTGCAGAGTTAGTAATTCGAGATGTTGCGTTTTATAAATTATAACCAGAAAGAAGTCACATCTTTAAAATTTAGTTTTGATAAATGATTTAATCTCGTCTCCGCTCAAGCCGCTCAGGCTCATACTTTTGTCCAGAGCGACAAAAGTATGCAAAAGCGCTCTTTTACTGTTCCGTAGCTTGTGCTTTTTTAATGCAGTCTCAGTCCGCCTCCAACTGCCAGACTACGAAGCGAAATAGTCTTTGCTTTTTCCGTCTATACAGATGTTACCAGCTCTCTTCCTTTCAAAAAGCTACTACCCGCCTTCGTCTGTATGCAGTTTCCGAAGCGGGTAAGTTTATGTGTTGCATCTGATTATATCAGCGGTTCTCTCGGGTGGGTCTGACGGATGAGGTGAGATTTCACTGACGAAGCAGTTAGTTTGTGCTATAGTGGGCGCCGCAGCCTGCCATTTGCACAAACTTAAAGCCCCACAGAAAACTCTGCAGGGCATTTGGCGGAATATCGCTTTATTTTTTCAGCAAAATTCAAGTGGATACAATCTGAGCGAAGCTTTTGAACTTTGCATTTTTACGCTTCTGCAGCAGCTGCTTCTCTCTTTTCGCGGATGAAGGCATATATGGGTTCAAGTCTTTCCTTGGTGAGGGGATAGCCGAATCTCATAAGAAGCCATACGCCTGTGTAAACAACTGCAGGAATAATTGTGCAGATGAACATGATCTTCTTACTTGTACCGTTGGCAGTGATGAAGCCGTTGCCTGCTGTTTCACTGTCATATTTTGCCCACTGGAGAAGGAAAAGGCCTGCACCGTCGGCGATAGTCTGACCGAGTTTGCGTGAGAAGGTGTAAACGGCATATACTGCGCTTTCGTTTCTGATGCCTGTTGTATATTCCTGATAGTCGATAACGTCCATAACAACTGCCCAGCAGGTAAGGCTGACGAAGGTGTAGCCGAAGCCGATGAGAAGAAGGGCAGCCATAAACATCCATGCGGGGAATATGCCTGTTTCGGGATTGAGCTTATCGATAATGCCCTGATTGTTTGCACAGATTGCAAGCACAACGGAAGTGATTGCAGCTATAATTGAGAACTTGCCGCAAAGCTCTTTCTTGCCGAATTTTGCTGACAGCTTGGGAGTGAAAAGTACCAGGCAAACCATAGGCAGATAGTTGCAGACAGTGCCTAAAATGCTAAGGCTGGTGTTGGTGAAGTAGTTTTTATAAAGGTATGCGTTGAAGGAGTTGAACTGAAGCTGACCGCTGATAAGTACGCCGGCAAGAGCAACCGTAACGAAGGGTCTTGACTTGAGAAGACCCATATAGGTTTTCTTGAAGTCCATCTGAGGCTCAGCCTCTGAGGGAACTCTCTCCTTGGTGGTCTTGTAGCCCCAGAGGTAGAACACGATTGAAAGGATGCCCATGATAAGACCGAAGATGAACATCTTGTTGCCGTCGGCAATTTCAACAACCTTGCCTGTTGTCTGGTCGATAACCTCAGTGAGATTTCCGTCGGGTCCCTGCTGCATCTTTGTGGAGTAAATAACCATAGGAGCAATAAGTGAAACTACTGCACCGCCGATACCCGAGCCGATGCTGCGGAAGGTTGAAAGAAGGTTTCTGCCGTTGGGGTCGTCAGTAATAACGCTGGCAAGTGAGCCAAAGGGGATATTCATACCCGTATACATCATTCCATAGAAGATGTAGGCTATATAGCAGATAATAAGCAATATTGTGGTGTTTGACGTAAGCTTATCATAGGGAAGGAAGCAAAGAATTGTGGAAATACCCAAAGGTACGGAAACCCACTTGAGATAAGGTCTGAACTTGCCTGCCGCAACGGGAGGCTTCTTTGCAACCATAGCACCCCAGATAGGGTCGTTAATGCAGTCCCACAGACGGGTGATGATAAACATAAGACCTGCCTTTGCCGGGGCAATTTTCAGCACGTCGGTCATGAAAATCTTAAGATAGCTTGAAATGTATGTAAGGTTAAACATATTGCCAGCTTCGGCAATAGTATAGCCTGCCGCTTCTTTGACACCGATTTTATTCGGATGCTCATTCACGGGCTTTTCTTTTTTCTGTTTTTCTTTCGCCATTTTTTTATCTCCTTTTTGAATTTACGGATATCGGATCAACCGAAAATTCCTTCCTTTATTGTTATCTCACCGGGAGTAAATCCGGCGTTTTCGATAGCTTCAATCAGAAGTTTATCGTCAACATCCTCTTTCATTGTGGCTACGGCTATGCCTTTTTCGTGGTCAGCCTTTGCCTTTGAAACGCCTTCAACGGCTGAGAGCGCATTTGCAACAGCCTTTGAGCAATTTCCGCAATGCATATCGGAAACAGCAATGATTTTCTTCATATAGTCACATCCTTTCTCATTCAACCTATAGTTTACACCATTAAGGCAGGTAAATGCAAGAGAAAAGAGAATATTTTTCCATTTTTTTGGCGGGATGCTTACGGAAAGAAATATAAGGGAATATAGTTTGCATGGTGTGAGCTTGCCTTGCAGTTGGTCGCTGCAAGTGGCGGGCGGCTCCACTGCCGGACTGCGTCCGGCAAGCGACCGCAGGTCGCGTCAAAATCACGCAGTGATTTTTGTGGAGCCGCCCGCCCGACGAAATCCCCGCATCAAAATTTCTGTTGACAGTAGGAGCAATTTCTGCTAATATTATAGTATCTGGGTTTCAATAAAAATTTCTTTATTGAGTGCCCTAAAAGGATTGGTAAAATATTTTAAAAGGAGATATTTCAATGGCAAACATGGAAAAACTCGACCCCAAGTACGAGGCGCTGTTTACCCCCTGGAAAATCGGTAATGTGGAAATCAAAAACCGTATTGTTATGTGTCCTATGGGCGGTACTTCACTTTTCGGCTGGTTTGAGCTTACAGGCTGCGGCTTTGATAAGGAAGCTGCAAAGCTCTTCCTCGAGCGCGCACAAAACAACGTAGGTCTTATCATCCCCGGCATCGCACCCCTTCGTGACACCTCCTGGGGCAAATGGCTCTGGCAGAATCCCAAAATGTTTGAGGATCTCAAGGTGTTTATGGACGAAATCCATAAGACAGGCGCAAAGCTCTTCATTCAGCTCACCGCAGGTATGGGCCGTTCATGGGCTATTACCGAGCTTATCGGACCTCTTCACAAAAACAAGATTACACGTGCTATCATCAAGCCCATCATCGACACAAGTCATGAGCTTGCTTCACCCAGTGCGCAGCCTGCACGTTGGGCTCCCGACATTATCTGCCCCGAAATGACAAAGGAGCAGATTCACGAAATCATTGAAGCATTTGCTAAGACAGCCAAGCTCTGTAAGGAAGCAGGCGTTGACGGTGTTGAAGTTCACGCCGTACACGAAGGCTATCTTCTTGACCAGTTTGCAATTGAATTTTTCAATAAGCGTACTGACGAATACGGCGGCAGCTTTGAAAACCGCTACCGTTTTGCAGCTGAAGTTGTTAAGGCAATCAAGGAAAGCTGCGGTCAGGACTATCCCGTATCACTTCGTTACTCAGTTGAGTCAAAGATGAAGGGCTTCCGCGAAGGCGCAATGCCCGGCGAAGACTATGAAGAAGTAGGCCGTAATATGGCTGAAAGTGAAAGAGCTGCAAAGTACCTTCAGGATGCAGGCTACGATATGCTCAATGCCGATAACGGTACATACGACTCATGGTACTGGGCTCATCCCCCCATGTATATGCCTCAGAACTGCAACCTCGAAGACGTTGCTCACATCAAAAAGTTTGTTGACATTCCTGTTGTATGCGCAGGCCGTATGGAACCCGACGTCGGTGCAAAGGCTGTTGCAGAAGGCAAGATTGACGGCGTAGGTGTTGCACGAAGTCGGATCGTAGCCATGTCGTTC
>JAZTYQ010000009.1:0-6723 GCA_045637065.1 Acutalibacteraceae bacterium | reverse complement strand
CTTCTCTTTTAAGATATATCTGACAATTGCCGAAAAGCTTTGAAAGTCTTTCGCAATGATATACCGGTGTGGGTCTTCCCTGAAATTCTTTTCTGATTCTTCTTAATTCATTTATAAACTGTGCTGAATGGCAAATTGCTTCGTATGCATCATCTGCCTGTTTGAAAGCTTCCTGAAGTTCAGGAGTTATAAAAGACCCGCCGTATTCACCGAAATACCCATCCGCTGTTGGGATCTCTTTAAGATAATTTTCAAAATCTCTATACTTGTTCATAATAAAATCTCCTCTTTGTTGCTAAAAATATTTTGTGCCGAAACTGTTCAGCTTCACCATCGAGAGCCGGAATAATACATAAACAACACTTCTTTCAAAAAAATATACCCGCCCCCATAAAGGAACAGGTAATAATCAACTGTTTAGCCACCTTAATGGTATCACGCACCAACATGCGCTCTCATCATAACGGTTAGAGTTTCCGTCGGCGCCTACTCAGAATTTTTTCGGGCCGCCCTCACAAGTCCATTCACATACTGCTTTGCTGCCGTCTTCCACCGTTAACGGCTCTCTGTGAGCCTTGCTCATATGCTACTACTCTTGTTCATCGGTTTGATATTAAATTATGGTGCTATTTTAAAGCATAAAAGTAATTTTGTCAAGTAGAAAACAAAATATTCTTGACTTTTCCCTTCCGTAACTATAAAATATATCTGTTATCATTTCATAGGAGGAAAAAATATGAAACAAACAAAAAAACTCATCAGCCTCATCCTTTGTGCTGCACTGACACTTACTCTCTTCTCTTTCAGTATTTCTGCTGCCGAGGGAAAGGCTTACACTGTTGTGTCACCCTACGAGAATGTTATCTGGTCAGGTGAAAATGCCTGGGGTGCATACAAGGGTACCCTTCATTCACACACAACCTACAGTGATGCAGACGTTGACCTTGCCACTATGGTTAAGGCATACTACGAACAGGACTACGACTTCCTTGCAAATGCAGACCACGGCGTTACAGGTGTTGAGTGGAATAAAGAGCCTGCAAAGGTGCTGCTTTACACCTATCAGAAGCTTCTGGGCAACAAGGTTGCAATTCTCACCGACGAGGAATATGAAGGCATCACCACAGGTACATACCCCCGTTATGACGGCAGTGTACGCGGCAAAAAAATGACCTGCGTAACAGGTGCAAACGAGCTTAACAATATGACACTGACCAAGTCTCATGTCAACGGATATTTCCTTCCCTATGACAAGGGCAACGGCTACGGCGGCAGTGAAAACGGCTTTGAGCAGGCAATAGCCTTCACTGAGAAAAACGGCGGTCTTTCACACATCAACCACCCCGGTGACTGGCTTGAAAGCAACAAAAACATCGGTGCCGTCAGCGACCCCGAAAACATCAAGTTCTTTGGTGATATTCTTCTGAAATATCCCACTTGTCTCGGCATGGAGGTTTTCAACGAAACAAACAGCGTAACTCCCTATGACAGAATTCTCTGGGATAATCTTCTTATGTACACCCTGCCCTACGGCAGAAACATTATCGGCTTCAGCAACACTGACGCTCACGTAACAGACACCATTGACACATCCTTCAGCGTATTTATGATGGAAGAAAACGATGTTGAGCATATTAAAGAAACAATGCAGTCAGGCGCGTTCTTTATGGTTACAAGAAACCTCAGAGCCAATGATATTATCGGTCCCGAGAAAGAAATCTATGCACGTAACACTGATATTCCCTATCCTATGTTCAGCAGTCTTAAGGTTGACGGTCATAAGATAACAGTTGCAGCAGAAGACGCTTCAACAATTCAGTTTATTGCTAACGGCAAGGTTATTTACAAAGGTAATATCGGCTCTGCACCCGTCACTCTCGACCTTGACACAATTGAAGGTGCCGAGGACTTCCAATATGTGAGAGTTGAGCTTTTCGGCGAAGGCGGCATATGTCTGTCTCAGGCTCTTATCATTGATGACGGCAGTGAAAAACTCACCTACGAAGAAGAAAAGACCCTCTGCGCACTTTTCGATAAGCTGCTCTTCATTCTCAAAAGCACACGCCTCTGGACCATTATTGTTGAGCTTTACAGAATGGTGTAAAACAATTATGAATGAGGAATTATGAATTATGAATTGCGGGATAGTTAAGATATAGGATAAAATCTTTTCCCGCCAAACAAATAAGCTGAACCCTGCAAGAAAATTCTTGCAGGGTTGTTTTTTGATAAAAAATCCACCTAAATTATAAAAAAACAGGTGAATTTCATATTCTGTTATTCATCGCCCTCGCCGGGCATCGTCGCCGAAGCACCGCCGGTGGAAGATTCCCCCACAGTGTGGGGGAAATGTCACGAAGTGACAAAGGGGGACGGGCTCGTCAAGCATGAAGCGAGGTGAGGATGGCGCAGCGGTCAAAACCGCTCGGCGCTCCAAGCCGATAAGCGGTTTTGGGAACCGCAAGAGGGATGCGTTCTTTTTGCTGCCGCACAAAAATAACCAAAAATGCGTTCATGCTCTTCGTTGTTTTCTCAGTTGCCTCCGAAGGTGAAGGTCACTCCGTTGTTGTTATTGTTTGCCGTAGCACAGTCAATTGCAAGCACCGTTGCAAGGGCAACTATTTCATCAGCCCCGGGAGCAATATCAAGCTCATAGCAGTCTCCCCAGGTCATCCATTCCTTGAATATTCTGACAATGGGACTGCCGTTTTTGCTTATCTCGTAATCGTGAGCCATAAAGTCGCCGTTGACTTCCCAGTCAAGACCTTCAACATAATACTTCGGGAAGAAAAATGTCATCTTCTTCACAACCTCGGCAATCTGGGTTTCACCGATAAAAACATAATATCTGGGCAGGAAGGAAAAGACCTTCTGCTGAATGAAAGCCACCTCGTTGTCTGCCATATCGTAAACATGAAGCTTCTTGCCGAAGGAAAAAATTTCACCCTCAACATAGTATCTGTCTCTGCCTTGCTCATCCTTGACAAAGAATTTGTCACTCCAGGAAAAGACCTTCTGCTTTATATAAAGTTTCATTTCTTACCTCAATGCTCTCCGTAATGTGTAACACCGTCTTCGTGAACGTGATATTCCTGAGTTGTGGTGGGTGTATCGTAGTGAGTTTCACCGTTTGCATGTGTATGATAGCCAAGGTCTCCGCCGCTCGAGTCACCTGTATTGCTGAGAATTGCAGCAACTATTGCAAGCAACACTACAACAATAGCAACGGGAATAAAGATATGTTTCATTGTGATTTTCTTTTTCATTTGTTTTTTCTCCTTTTGTTTTATACTTTCTCTAAATAATATCATAAATGCTGTTTTTTTGTCAATTTATCTCCTCACAGATATAGCGTCTTTTTCCCACACTCTTTTTGCCGTACTCTATAGCCTCAACAGAACAGGAGCATATACAAGCCATACAGTGGGTACAGCCCTCACCCCAGCGGGGATTACCGTCTTTCATTGTGATGCAGTTTGTCACACAGAGCTTTTCACACTTGCCGCAGGAAATGCAGCTGTCTTTGACATGAAAATCCTTACTTTTGACACACAGGGCATAAAAGGCTGTGTTAACAAGGGTGCTTTTCAGTTTGTCGGCAATATGGGCTTTCTTTTCGGGCAGATAATCACATCTTGCTATTACACCGGCAATATTTTCTATGACGGGCAGCGCCTTTTTTATAATATCTCTGCTTTCTTCTTCACCGGGTACACCAAACATAGCAATGTAATTTTCAGGCATAACCACCTCGGCTGTACCCATATAATTTAAACACGCATCATCGCAGAGTTTCTTATTGAAAACGCCTGCATTACCTGCATCGTCGCCGCAGGTCATAACAAAATATGCGTTCTTTTCACCGTCAAACCTGCTATCTCTTATAAACCTCTCAAAAATATGGGGTATCTGCCATGCATAGGTCGGGCAGACGAAAACATAGGGCTTCTCTGATGTGAAAGCACCTTTTTTATCTTTCTTCATATATTCGCCTGCATTTATACATTCATCCGAGAGGGCGGCTGCAAGCCTTTTTGCACAGAACTCGCTGTTACGCGTACCGCTGAAATATATAATCATGGTGTTCATCTCCTTTCATCTTTTATGCTACCACACATATAGTTTTAAATCAACACAAACTCTTTATTTTTTGTTACAATCCTTACAATAATATTACAGTTTTGTATTTTTCCTTTATTTTTCCAAAAAAGTGTGATACTATGCTTTTCGACAAATAACTGCAAAGGAATTATTGTTATGAATAAAATAAAAACCTTTTTAAACAGCGAAATTCAGAGCCTTAAAAGTTCTGTGGGCAAGCTGGAATATCTTAGCTGGTGGCTGCTGAGAATTATGATGATAGCTGCAATTTTCGTTAAGTATAAGGAACTCGGCCCCGAATTCAGTATGACTGTGCTTAACCTTGTGCTGAACACCCTCTCCTGCTTTGCAATCACTCTTATGAGGCTTATCCTTATACCCAAGAAGTACATAAGCAGAATTCCCTACAGATGCCAGACCTGGCTGAATATCCTTGTCTTTTTTGCATCCTTCTTAGGTCACGCGTTCAACTTCATTCACGATGCAATGAGCTGGGATAAGCTAATGCACCTGCTGACAGGTCTGCTTTTCGTCTTTATCGGTAATGAGCTTGTCAATGTCTTTATAAGACCAGACGACAGAATGTCTCCTCTGCTTCGCACCTTCACCGCCTTCGGATTTTCAAACATTGCTATAGTAGTGTGGGAAATCTTTGAGTTTTTCGTTGACTATTACTGGCCCCAATCCAACAATCAGGCATACAACGTCACACCCGACCGTGATCCCTGGTTCTTTCAGATATTCGGCATGGGCGCCCAGAACGAAAATCAGTGGGCAGTTTTTGACACCTGCGTTGATATGACCTGCGCCTTTGTTACAAGCATCATCGGTGCTGTAATACTTGTAGTATGGCTTTATAGAAAAGAAAAGAAGCAGAAAGCTGCGGCTTTAGAGAAAGAAGCTGTTGCAGCCTAAAAGTAAACCCTCCGTTTTCAAACGGAGGGTTTGTTGTTTTATTTACCACTTATTCTCAACATATTCGCAGAAGGCGGGTAAATCCTTGATTTCCAGCTTTGTGCCGTCATCGAGAGTTACATCACCGCTCCATATGCCGTGGACCTGATGGGTGTGCATTCTTGCAACACCTAAGTTCATATCTGAATGGTGGTCGAAGGTAGGCTTCATTGTCAGGTTAAATCTGCCGTCTTCGGAAATAAACTTCCAGTCATTCATATACTTATCGGGCTTCGGGAAAACCTCAACGTCAACTGCTCCGAACTTGTGTGCCTTGCCGTCATAGAACAGCGCGGTTTCGGTAGCGTTGCTTTCGTCACCTATAGCCCAGGTAATTTCAAAGCCGAAGAGGTGCTTTTCGCCCTTTTCGTCTGTTATGTACTGTGCGCCGTTACCCCAGTACCATACCATCTTATGAGGAGTATTTACTCTGCCCCAGTCAAGAGTTGCAAAGGCCGTTTCCTTTGAGAAGGTATAAACCTCATCACCGAACTTATAGGTACCCTCGCAAGGCATACAGTTCTGCTTTGTTGTCATAAAATATTTCTTGTCGTCACCGGGGAAGGGAAGTACCGTTGTAATGTTTTCAAGGCCTGGCATAATATCCATATTGAACTCACATTCAACTATCTTGCCCTTAACAGGCATCTTAAACCAAAGTCTTCTTGTTGTTTCCTTGGTATCAAAGTCAAATTCAGCCTTGCCTATCTTATCCTTATAACGGTTGGGCACATCACCCTTTGGGGGAGGTAAGTGCTTCTTTCCGCCAAGGAAGAGCTGAGTTGCATCTGCAACAACCTTGCCTGCTTTTATATCAACAAGCTTTGCAGCAACATAACCGCCGATGCCGATATTGGCAAAGCTGAGCTGCACCATATATCTGTCGTCAGCCACCTGATAGAAGTCCCATTCCTTTTTGCTCATGGGGCTGCCGGGCTTGACGTAGTCTCTGTTATATTCAAAAACGTTGTGTCTTGCCCAGCCCTTTGCGAGCAGTGTGCCGTCGGGTGCTAAAAGAGGTGTGCTTTCGGTGTACTCAGTCTGCTTTGACTTTTCCTTCCAATCCTTAAAAGGGACATAGGTTCTTGGTGTTTCCATATTCATTTCTCCTTTTTTGATTTTTCTTCTTTTTTATTGTACTGCTTTTAAGTCTTAATTTCAACTCTTTCAAAGAATTTTATTTTGTGTCTTACCCAAATTTTTACAGAATTCTTGCATTAAAGGTAAAATAGTGCTATCATTAAAGCCAAGATGATGAAGGGAGAAATAAAAATGAACAAGACACAAAAGAATGCTGTAAAAGCAAATATAGATGCAACCATGAGCACCTTCCGACAGCTTAACGATAATATCTGGCTGCTTCAATATAAAAGCGATTACGCCCTTGATAAAATGCTCTCAAAGGGTGTTTCCTCCATTCTGGAGGCTGTTGTTTTTCTGCAGAAAGAATTGAGGCTTCCCCTTGCGCCCAATCCAACCCACGGCGGTTTTGCCTGTTCAACCTTCAACGCAAAAAATCCTCAGGGCGACTTCATTTTCGGCAGAAACTTCGACTATAAGGCTGCACCCTGTGTCGTGTGCTGGACTGCACCCGAAGGCGGTTACCGGAGTCTGAGCGTTGTTGACAGCACCTTCTTCATTCACGGAACCAAGTATCTCAGTCTTAAA
>JAZTYQ010000008.1:0-3830 GCA_045637065.1 Acutalibacteraceae bacterium | reverse complement strand
CTGCCGCATTACAAACATCACCTTCAGTGTGACCTCTTGTGTTAAGCGTAAGCACCCTGTCATTCATGCTCTGACAGCCGAGCTCTATAGCACTTACGCCGTAGTTTTTGAGAATATCAAGTATATCACGGCTTATGCAGTCGGGACGTGTAGAAATCCTGATACCGCGGAAAAGGCCCTTGTCAATATAACGCTTTGCCCTCTCGAGCAAGCTCACCATATAATCTCTGTCAATTGCAGTAAAGCTGCCACCGAAAAATGCAATTTCACCTTTATTACAATCGGCAGTGGAAAGTGCCGTTTTCACAGCCTCGTCAATATCTTCAAGCTGAAGGGGTCTGTTTTTGCCCGAAATTGTCTTCTGATTGCAGAAGCTACAAGCGTGAGGGCAACCCTGGTGGGGTACAAATAAAGCGACATTTATGTGTTTCAACTTTTTATCCCCATAAGCTCAAGAGCCTGCTTTGCCGCCTGCTGTTCAGCCAGCTTTTTGCTTTTGCCCATACCGTAGCCAACAACATTGCTGTTAAGCATAACCTCAACCTCGAAGCGTTTATCGTGGTCAGGGCCGCTTTCACCTACAAGCACATATGTCAGATGCTCTGCAGGATTTTTCTGTATGATTTCCTGAAGCTCCGTTTTATAGTCACGAAGGCTCAGCTGTTTTGCCGCAGCCTCTTTTATAAAGCCCAAAACAAACTTTCTTACATCCTCAAGTCCGCCGTCAAGATAAATTGCACCTATAACTGCCTCAAAGGCATCTGCAAGAATTGAGGCTCTCTTTCTGCCGCCGGTGTTATCCTCACCTCTGCCTAAGAAGAGATATTTGCCTAAATTTATTTCCTTTGCAAAGCCGTGAAGTGATTTTTCACAAACACAGGCTGCTCTTTTCTTGGTCATTTCACCCTCAGGCAGGTGAGCAAGATTATGATAGAAATAATCTGCCGTTATAACACCTAAAACGGAGTCGCCCAAAAATTCAAGACGCTCGTTACACTCTCTGCCCGATTGCTTTTCGTTTGCATAAGACGAGTGAGTAAGTGCCGTTTCAAGCAGGCTTTTATTTTTGAATTCGTAGCCTATTACTTTTTCAAATTCACTCAGATTCATTTTCATATCCTCATTTCAAGATATTGTTTCAAATCTTCAAGTCCTCTTGCGGAAAGAGCTGCATATCTTTCCTGCTTGTCCCTTATTTTCGGCTCAATGGGAGGCAACACACCGAAATTTGCACCCATAGGCTGAAAATTCTTTACGCTTTCATCGCTGATATATCTCTGCAGCGCACCTATCATTGAGGTTTCGGGAAGCACTAAGCCTTCCTTTCCCTTAAGGTACCTTGCCATGTTAATTCCTGCCATGATACCCGATGAAGCTGATTCCATATATCCTTCAACGCCTGTTATCTGACCTGCAAAGAAAAGATTCCGTCTTGCTCTGAAGCTGAAATCACCGCTGAGAAGTCTGGGGGAATCTATAAAGGTGTTTCTGTGCATTACGCCGTATCTGAGAAACTCCGCATTTTTAAGGGCAGGTATCATTGAGAAAACTCTCTTCTGCTCGGGGAATTTAAGATTTGTCTGAAAGCCTACCAGATTAAACATGGTACCCATAGCATTTTCTTTTCTCAGCTGAAGCACTGCCCAGGGTCGATGCCCTGTTTTCGGGTCACGAAGACCAACGGGCTTAAGAGGGCCGAAACGCATTGTATCCTTACCTCGTGAAGCCATAACCTCAATAGGCATACAGCCTTCATAAACATCCTTTCGCTTATCAAAGGAGTGAAGGTCGGCACTTTCGGCATTTATAAGTGCCTCATAGAAGTTTTCATATTCCTCTTTGTTCATAGGACAGTTTATATAGTCACTCTCACCGCCACGCTCATAGCGTGAAGCCGTGAAGGCGCTTTCCATATCGATGCTGTCTTTTGACACAATGGGTGCCGCCGCATCAAAGAAGTGAAGTCCGTCACCGCAAAGTGAGGCGATGCTCTCACTCAGAGCGTCACTTGCAAGAGGTCCTGCGGCAATAATAACGTTGCCCTGGGGAATTTCCGTAACTTCCTCGTGGATGACATTTATAAGGGGATTTGCATTGATTCTTTCTGTTATAAGCAGAGAAAAAACATCTCTGTCAACTGCCAGCGCTCCGCCTGCAGGCACCTCTGAAAGGTCTGCACATTCCATACACAGTGAGCCGAACACTCTCATTTCAGCTTTGAGAAGTCCTGCTGCAGATTCAAGGCGCTTTGCCTTGAGAGAGTTGCTGCACACAAGCTCTGCAAGAGTTTCCATATGATGAGCAGGTGAAAATTTCACGGGCTTCATCTCATAGAGGTCAACCTCAATATTCTCTTTTGCAAGCTGCCACGCAGCTTCAACACCGGCAAGGCCGCCGCCGATAACAATTACCTTTTCGCTCATCACATCACCTCTTTTATGAAGCACAGCTTCATTTCATGACGTCAGTCATTTCATGCATTTATGCATTTCATGGCGTAGCCATTTCATCAATCAGTTTATCGTCCTCGCCGGACAGGACGTTCTTTTTTCTGCCGCAAAAAAAGAACCAAAAATGCGTTCTTATTCGCTCTTTTTGCCTTTTCTTGTTGCCACTGCCTTATATCCGCAGTTTTCGTCAAGGCAGCTGAGTACTGAGCCCTTACCCTTGAAAAGTGATTTGCCGCAGCTGGGACATTTTTCACTTGTAGGCTTATCCCAGGTCATAAAGTTGCACTGTGGCCAGTTGTCACAGCCAAAGAAGGTGTAGCCTCTCTTTGACTTCTTTGAGATGACCTTACCGCCGCAGACAGGGCAGGCTGCATCTGTTTCCTGCACAAAGGGCTTCGTTGTCTTACACTCGGGATAAGCGGGACAAGCAAGGAATTTACCGAATCTGCCCACCTTGACAACCATCATCTTACCGCACTTTTCGCAGGGGATATCTGTTATATCTTCTTTAAGCTGAATTTTCACGCCGTCCATCTCGGACTTAACTTTCTTGAGATTTTCCTCAAAATCGTCATAGAAGGTGTGAAGCATCTTAATGTAATCCTGCTGACCCTCGCCTACTGAGTCAAGGTCGCTCTCCATCTGTGCGGTGAACTTCACATTAACGATATTTTTGAATTTTTCTTTGAGGAGATTTACTATTGCTTCACCAAGCTCTGTGGGATGAAGCTGCTTTGATTTTCTTTCAACATACTCACGCTTAACGATAGTTGAAACGATTGTTGCATAGGTACTGGGTCTGCCTACACCGTTTTCTTCAAGGGTCTTGATAAGGGACTCCTCAGTATATCTTGCGGGAGGCTGTGTGAAGTGCTGATTTTTAATAAGATCCTTATGCTTTAACTTGCTGTCTTTTGCAAGTGAATCGGGAAGCTTTGACTTATCATCGTTATCGCCAAGGTCATAGAGTACGGTAAAGCCGTCAAACTTCACACTGTAACCGCTGGCAGTGAATATACAGTACTTATCGTCACCCTCACCCTGACTTCTGATTTCAAGCTTTGTTGTGTTCTGCACACAAGAAGCCATAAGTGAAGCGAGAAAACGCTTCCAGATAAGGGAATATAATTTATATTGCTCTGCGGTGAGGCTTGCCTTGATGCTTTCGGGAGTAATTGAAGGCACTGAAGGTCTGATTGCCTCGTGACCGTCCTGAGCGTTGCTTCTTGATTTGTAATATCTGGGCTGGTCGGGAAGGTATTTTTCACCGTAATTTTCTCTGATAAAATCGTTACCTGCCGCTCTTGCCTCCTCGGAGATACGCAGTGAGTCAGTTCTCATATATGTGATAAGACCGATTGAGCCGTAACCGGGAATTGA
>JAZTYQ010000007.1:0-39212 GCA_045637065.1 Acutalibacteraceae bacterium | reverse complement strand
AAAAAAATAAAATCTTTAAAGGAAAAGAATAAAAAGCACTTGACTTTTTTGCAAAAATATTGTAATTTTATTAGGTAAATGACTGCGCGTGTTTGAAACCGAGACAGCCATTATTACGGAAAACGCGTTCGGGTAAGAACGCAAATTTTTTGAAAGGGGTTATTTTAACCATGAAAAAAGAGATTAAGATTGTTGCTATTGTACTCGTAGCTCTTATCGTTTTCTTAGGCGGCTTCGGTCTTGGCGCATCAAAGGGCATCAACATCACAATCAGCGGTGACCTCGCACTCAACGGCGGCGCAGCTAATGTTGGCGCAACACAGGCTCCCACTCAGGCTCCTACACAGGCTCCCACTCAGGCTCCTACACAGGCTCCTACAGAGGCTCCCACACAGGCTCCCTCAGGTGACAGTGGCGACAGCACAACAGCTCCCACACAGGCTCCCTCAGGCGATGCTAAGATTCCCTCAACAAAGGCAGAAATTGCTGAAGCTTACAACAAGGTTGTTAACGGCACAAAGAACTACCAGGGCGCAGTTCATCAGCACAAGAAGAGCGTAATCGCTATCCAGGTTACAGACGCTCCCGGTGGCGCTGCTGTTCTTAAGATTGTTCAGCCCGTAGTTGACAGATTCACAGGCACAACAGAAAAAGACACAGACTTCAACGCAGGTGTTGCAACAGACGATCCCGCTAACCAGCTCTTCGACCGTGTAACTCCCGGCGGAAGAGAAGCTAAGCTCACAGAAGCAGGTATTGCTAATGCAACTGCAGTAGCAGACGGTGACGGCTATAAGATGACAATTACACTTGTTGCTGAAAAGTCAACATTCGACGGCACAAACACAGTTAACCCTGTTCAGCACGAATCAATCATGGATCCCCTCAACCTTGCAACTCTCGATGTTAACCCCATCACAATCGTAGCTGCAGATATGAGCTATCCCGGTGCTACAGTAGAAGTTAAGGTTGACGGCCAGGGCAGAATGACATACCACTCAATCAAGATGCCTCTTGACGGTTCAGGTACAGGTAAGGCTGCATTCCTCAATGCAACAATCGGCCTTGCAGGTTCACTTGACGACGAATTCACCTATACATACGCTTAATCAACAATCGAATAAATCGGGCTGTCTTCATGGCAGCCCATTTTAATTAGCAATTAGTAATTGCCAATTCCTACAAGGAGGTTATTTCATGAAAAAATCACTTGTCGCCCTCGGTGCTCTCGGCGGAGTGCTTGCAGGAGCATACTACGGCTTTAATGAGTGGGTTTACAGAGCCCTTATTTACGCTGATTTTCAGGTGCCCAAGTCTCTCAGCAAAAAGGTCAGCGAAAATGAATCGGCAGATTACAGTGAAGACTCTGAGCGTTGCAAAAAGTGGCTCGAGGACTACGGCTACAAGAAGTACAATATGATAAACGCCGATGGCAATATGCTAGTGGCTTATCACCTTCAGCCCAAGAAAAAGAGCAACGTCTATGTTTTCGGCTCCCACGGCTACAGAAGTGACGGCAAGGGGGAGTGGTGCTTCTTTGCAAAGCACTATGTTGAAGAATTAGGCTACAACTTCTTCTTTGTTGACCATCAGGGTGCAGGCGAGAGTACGGGTCAGTATGTAGGCTTCAGCTCCTTTGAATCGAGAGACTCTTTGCAGTGGCTTGAGTTTATGAATAAAAAGTTCGGTTCGGATATTCAGATTATCCTTCACGGCATATCAATGGGCAGTGCTACGGTTATGCTTATGACCGGCTCAAAGAAGCTCCCCGACAATGTTAAGTTCACAATTGCGGACTGCGGTTTCACCTCAGCTCTCGATGAATTTACCTACAAGCTTACAAATCTCGGAGTACCCACAAAGCCTATTATTCCGCATATAGTTAATAAAAATCTGCGCAGGGCAGGCTATCATTTTCAGCACGACACAAACGCTCTCGGTGCAGTGCAATACGCCAAGGTACCCATGCTCTTTATTCACGGAGACAAGGATGCTTTTGTGCCTACCTATATGGTGCATCAGCTCTACGATAACTGTGGCGCACCCTATAAGGATAAGCTTATAGTGGAGGGTGCAGACCACGCCGAAAGCTATCATCTTGCTCCCGAAAAATATGAAAAGAAAATAGATGAATTTATTGAAATGTTCGTCGGTTAAAAAGTCCCTTCGGGGGCTTTTTTTAATTGTGAATTCTGACAAGCATTAACGCGTTTTGGTTACTTTTTCGCGGCAGGAAAAGCAACGCCTGCCCGGTGAGGGCAATAAAAGAAGTTTGCAGTAGTTCTTTTTTATACATTTAAGACAAAATTGATATATTTGGTTTACACATTATTCATATTGCTTTGCTATACTGTTATATAATTGTCTGATTATGTGTAAATTTCAGGAGGAAAGAGTTTTGATTAGACTTATAAAGTATCTGAAACATCTTAAAAAGCCTGCCTTTGCGGCTATGGTTTTTGTTGTGCTGTCCCACGGCGCAAGCCTTGTGCTGCCTGTGATGATGTCAGCTATTATCAACAACGGTATTGCCAACGAGGACGTGGATTACATCAAGAAAATAGGCATCTTTATGATGATTGTTTCCGCTGTGGGTGTTGTTATCTCCGTGCTTAACAGCTACTATTCAAGCAAAACCGCTGCCCAGTACGGCAAGCTCCTTCGCCGTGAGCTTTTCCTCAAGGTTGAAGACTTATCCCAGAGTGACATTGATAAGATAGGAACCCCCTCACTTATCACACGCTGCACCAATGATGTCAAGGTTGTGCAGGATTTTGTCCTTCAGGGACTTCGCATGATTATATCCGTACCCATAATGCTTGTGGGCGGTGTGCTTATGGCATTTATACTCAACCCCAAGCTGGCAACAATTATCTTTGGTGTTATACCTATTATCGGCGTCATTGCGGCAATAGTGCTGAAATATGTTATCCCTCTTTTCAGAAAAAGACAGAAATTAGTTGACGCAGTCAACCGTTTCATAAGAGAAAAGCTCACAGGTATAAGAGTAATCAGAGCATTTAACCGCAGCGAGCATGAGGATAAAAAATTCGATGTGCAGAATGAGGCACTTTCCGCTATTACACTGAGATTTCAGCGCATAATGTCGGTGCTTATCCCCGTGTGCATAGTGCTTGTTATCTGCGCCCTTGACTGTCTGATTATGGTTGCAGCTAAAAATCTCGACTCCCTCCACTACATTCAGGACGCAGCCAAGCTCGTGACAGCTATCGGCGACCTGCAGGCATTTGTAATTTATATGATTATGATAGTTTCTGCCGTTACAATGGCGGCGGCTATGTTTGTTATCGTCCCCAGAGCAAAGATTTCGGCAAACAGAATTATCCAGGTTCTTGACCTTGAACCTGTTATCAAAGACCCGAAGATACCCGAAAAGGTCAATGAAAATATGAAGGGTACGGTTGAATTCCGCGATGTTTGCTTCGGCTATGAGGACGCGCAGCAGTATGTGCTGACAGATGTGTCTTTCACCGCCGAAAAGGGCAAGATGACAGCCATTATAGGCTCAACGGGCAGCGGTAAAACAACAATTGCAAGCCTTATTCCCCGTTTTTATGACGTAACAGAGGGAGCAGTGCTTTTTGACGGTGTGGATGTAAGAAACCTCAGCCAGGATGACCTTCACGCGCGCATTTCACTTGTGCCTCAGAAGGCAGTGCTTTTCAGCGGTACAATAGAAGAAAATCTTCTTTACGGCGACGAAAACGCTACGCATGCAGATCTTCGCAAAGCCCTTGAAATTTCACAGAGTGCCGAATTTGTAGACAAGCTCCCCGATGGCATAAACGCAGTTCTCAGCCAGAACGGAACAAATCTTTCAGGCGGTCAGAAGCAGCGTCTTTCAATTGCAAGAGCCCTCACAAGAAAAGCAGAGGTCTATATCTTTGACGACAGCTTCTCAGCTCTCGACTTCAAAACAGATGCCCTTCTTCGCAAGGCGCTCAGAGAAAACATCGACGCAACGGTTATTATCGTTGCTCAGCGTGTAGGCACAATTATCGATGCAGATAAAATTATTGTTCTCGATGAGGGCAGAATTGCAGGCATAGGCAAGCACAGTGAGCTTATGGAAAATTGCAGTGTTTACAGTGAAATATATCACTCACAGATTTCCGAGGAGGTGGCATTATAATGGCTGAAAAAAAGCGCAGACTTAAAATGCAGGAAAAATATGCCGCTTACCGCGACCGCTCACGCAGTGAAAAGGAAAAGCCGGCGGACTTTATGGGTACGGCAAAGAAGCTCCTTTCACTTCTCAAAGGCAAGGAATTAGCAGCAATTTTCACAGTTATATGTGCGGCGGCAAGCTCCTTCCTCAGCATTCTCGGCCCCAAATATTTAGGCGACATTATCAATGTGCTTGATGCACAGGTCAAGCAAAAGCTTCAGAACGGCAACATGGATTTCACTCCCATTAAGGAGATACTTCTGACTATCCTTCTTGTCTATATTGCAAGCTCCTTTTTCAGCTTTATTCAGCACTATGTTATGGCAGGTGTTGTTCAGGGACTTATCACAAAGCTTCGCCGTGATGTCAATCACAAGCTTTCAAGACTTCCCCTTTCATATTTCGATGCACACAACAAGGGCGATATCCTTTCAAGAATAACCAACGATATCGACAATATAAACAACACCCTGCAGAATAACCTTATCCAGATTATAACCAGTGTAGTGACCTTTGTAGGCGTGCTTGCCATAATGATTTACTACAGCTTCAGTCTTTCAGTGGCATCCCTTCTGCCCTTCCCCGTCTGTTTTGTAATTGCTATGGTTATCCTTCGCTTTTCAAAGGCATATTTCCGCAAGCAATGGAAGCAGACAGGTGACGTAAACGGACATATAGAAGAGATGTTCACAGGACATAAGATTGTCAAAGCCTTCTCCCACGAGAAAAAGGCAATTGAAGAGTTTGACATTATAAACGAAGAGCTTTGCGAAAGCTCAAGAAAGGCACAGTTTCTTTCAGGCATACTCGGTCCCCTTATAAATTTTGCAAATAATGCGGGCTATGTGATTATCTGCGTTATAGGTGGGTATCTTATTATTAAGGGTCAGCAGGACGTTGGCACAATAACTGTGTTTATGACCTACACCAAAATGGTTATGCAGCCTATCGTTGACCTTAGCAACATTGCAAATAACCTCCAGTCCTCTCTTGCAAGTGCAGAGCGAGTTTTCGACATTCTTGAAGCAGAGGAAGAGATGGATGACACTCCCACTGAGAAAATCACTTCAGGCGACAGCGTGGAGTTCAGCAATGTCAACTTCTCTTACACCGAAGACAAGCCTCTTATTGAGGATTTCAGTCTCACCGTCAACAAGGGCGAGCTTGTGGCAATTGTAGGCCCCACAGGTGCGGGTAAAACCACAATAGTCAATCTCCTTATGCGTTTCTATGAAACTAAGGGCGGCAGCATCATGGTCAGCGGCAAGAACATAAAAGACCTTTCAAGAGAAAACCTCAGAAGCGTTCTGGGTATGGTGCTTCAGGACACATGGCTGTTCAAGGGCAGTGTAAAAGAGAACATTCTCTACGGCAACGAAAATGCAAGTGAAGAGGAATTCCTTTCTGCTGTGAAGGCTGCCAAGGTGGACCACTTTGTTTCAACTCTGCCCGAGGGCTACGACACCGTGCTTGAAGAGGATGCATCAAATATCAGCGCAGGTCAAAAGCAGCTTATTACAATTGCAAGAGCTATTCTTGCTTCACCCGATATACTTATTCTCGATGAGGCAACCTCAAGCGTTGACACGAGAACAGAGCTTCAGATTCAGCAGGCTATGCAAAATCTTATGCAGGGCAGAACAAACTTCGTTATTGCCCACAGACTTTCCACCATAAGAAAGGCAGACAAAATCCTCGTTATGAATGAGGGCAGAATTGTGGAAACAGGTACCCACGCCTCACTTATGAAGGAAGACGGCTTTTATGCCGAAATTTATAATTCACAGTTTGCTGTTTAAAAATCTCCTCGCGTTAAACAATCTCAAAGCTTATTCCGGAGGCACAGATGAACCTTACCACACTACCGAATTCACTTCGCATATTCACCGATAAACGTAACGACCTTCGCTCTGCCACAGTAGGCGTGTGGGTCTATAGCGGCTCAAGAAATGAAAGAGAAGAAATCAGCGGAATTTCACACTTCATTGAGCATATAGTTTTTAAAGGAAGCGAAAAAAGAACGGCGTTTCAGATAGCTGAGGGGATGGATGAAATAGGCGCCCACGTCAATGCCTACACCACAAAGGAATATACCTTCTTTTACACAAAGGCACTTGACTATCAGATAATAAAGGCTGCTGACATCCTCTTTGATATGTTGAAAAATCCCCTCCTTGATGAAGGAGACATCGAAACGGAAAAGGGCGTAGTGCTTGAGGAAATAAATATGTGTGAGGATGACCCGGGCGATGTGGTCTATGAGGTCAATGAGGGCGCACTTTTTGAGGGTACCACACTCTCGATGAAGATTTTAGGTGAAAGAGAAACTGTTTCGGCTCTGACAAAAGAAAAAATAGGGGAGTATATGAAAAATAACTACTGCGGTGAAAGAATTGTGGTAGGTGTCAGCGGCAACTTCCCCGAAAAGGAAATGCAGGATAAGATTGCGGAGTATTTCGGAACACTTCCCAAGTCGGGTGCAGAAAACAAGATTTATGACGTACCCTTTAAGCAAGGGATTACCCTCAAAACAATGCAGACGGAGCAAAATCACATTATGATGTGCCTTCCCGGTGTGGGAATAGAGCATGAGGATTTATATCCCCTGCAGGTGTGTATGTTTATCCTTGGAACAGGTACCTCCTCAATGCTTTATCAGCGCATAAGAGAACAGCTGGGGCTTTGCTACGGAGTGGACAGCTGGCTCGGTCGCTATATGGGTGGGGGCTATATTGCCCTTTCAATGAGCCTTGCAGGCACATCCGAAGAAAAAGCGATAAAAGAGGCACTGACTATCCTTGGGGAATTTTCCGTGAAGGTAACTGAAAAGCAGGTTGCCGTGGCAAAGGAAAAGCTCATTTCAAGCCTCATAATGTCACGTGAGCAGCCTCAGTCAAAGTTTTCCTCCATAGGCTATAACCTGCTGCTTCTCGGCAGAGTTATAGAAGACGATGAAATTATAACCTCAATTAAAAATATAACTCTCGATGATGTCAAAAAGGCATCCAAAAAATATTTCGACCTGAGAAAGCTCTCCTTCACGGCGGTGGGCAAGGTCAAGGATGAGGAATATTATAAGAAACTTTTAGAAGGTGAAAAACAATGAGTGCAGTTTCAAATGCAAAAAGAATTGTTGTTAAGGTGGGCACCTCCACCCTCACTCACGAAACAGGCAAAATCAACATAAGGCGTATGGTAAAGCTCTGCAGTGTGCTTGCAGATTTGCACAACTCAGGCAAGGAGGTTGTTCTTGTTACATCGGGCGCAATAGGCGTAGGTGTGGGCAAGCTGGGTCTCAAGGAAAGGCCTAAGGATATCCCCGGCAGACAGGCTGCTGCCACTGTGGGTCAGTGCGAGCTTATGTTTATGTATGATAAATTCTTCGGTGAAAACGGAGTAAAAACGGGTCAGCTTCTCATCACAAAAAGCGACATCGAAAACGATAAAAGACGCGAAAACCTCGAAAACACCTTTGAAAAACTCTTTGAATACGAAGCCGTACCCATTGTAAATGAAAATGACAGTGTTGCAACGGAAGAAATCGTCTATGGCGACAACGATTCACTGTCGGCGATTGTTGCAAGACTTATAAAGGCTGATGCACTTATTATCCTTTCGGATATTGACGGTCTTTTTGACGAAAACCCAAACGAAAATCCCGATGCAAGACTTATCCCCGTTGTCAGGGAAATTAACGATGATATAAAGGCTCTTTGCGGCGGCGCAGGCACTGACAGAGGTACCGGCGGTATGATAACAAAGATACACGCTGCCGAAATTGCAGGGGATGCAGGCATCCCCACAGTTATAATGAACGGCACTGCACCTCAGGATATCTATAAGCTCATTGACGGCCACAGTGTAGGTACACTTTTTGCAAAGGAGAGATAATTATGCTCACACAGTTAGGTAAAAATGCAAAAAAAGCCGGCAGAGTGCTTATGACAGCTTCAAGTGAAAAGAAAAACGAAGCTTTGAGTTTTATTGCTGAGGCGCTCACAGAAAACAGCGCATACATAATAGAAAAGAATGCTCTCGATATAGAAAAGGCAAGAGAAAAGGGCATGAGCGAAAGCATGATAGACCGCCTTAGCCTCGACAAGGGCAGAATAAAAGGCATAGCTGAGGCGGCACTTCAGGTTGCATCTTTAGATGACCCCTGCGGAAAAGTTGTCAGCGGTACGAAGCGCCCCAACGGCCTTGTTATCGAAAAGGTGACAGTACCCCTTGGCGTAATTGCCGTTATATTTGAAGCAAGACCCAATGTAACTGTTGACGCTGCGGCACTTTGTCTGAAATCGGGCAACTGTGTAATTCTCCGTGGCGGCAAGGAGGCAATAAACTCCAACAAGGCTATGGCTGAAATTATGAGATGCGCAGTAGCAAAAGCAGGTCTCCCCGAAGACTGCATACAGCTTGTTGAAGACACCACCCGTGAGAGCGCAACGGCACTTATGAGAATGAACGGCTATGTTGATGTGCTTATTCCACGAGGAGGCGCAGGCCTTATCCGTTCCTGCGTTGAAAATGCAAGTGTACCCGTAATTGAAACAGGTACGGGCAACTGCCATATCTATGTTGACAAGGATGCAGACCTGAGAATGGCTGCAGATATAATTTACAATGCCAAGACCTCACGTCCCAGCGTGTGCAACGCCTGCGAAAGTCTTGTAATTCACCAGGCTGTTGCAAAAGAGGCTCTGCCTATGATTAAGGCGAAGCTTGACGAAAAGAATGTGGTTATCCACGGCGATGAGGAAACCGCAAAGCTTATCCCCGATGTTATAGCGGCGAGTGAAGATGATTTTGCAAGAGAATATCTTGCCTATGAAATCAGCGTTAAAATTGCAAAGGATATTGACGAAGCAATTGAGCATATAATGAAATACAGCAGCGGTCACAGTGAATGCATTGTTACCGACAACTACTTTGCACAGAAGAAATTTACCGAAGAGGTTGACGCTGCAGCAGTGTATGTGAATGCTTCTACGAGATTCACAGACGGCGGTGAATTCGGTTTTGGTGCAGAAATAGGTATTTCAACCCAGAAGCTCCATGCAAGAGGCCCCTTAGGTTTGCCTGAGCTGACAAGCGTAAAGTATGTTATCAGAGGCGAAGGACAAATAAGATAAATCATCAACGCGTTTTGGTTACTTTTCCGCGGCAGGAAAAGTGACGCCCCGCGGCGAGCGCATATTAAATGTATTCTACATTTTTTGGAGGCTATATATTTTGAAAAAGAAACGCTCAAAACTTAATCTTTTTGTAGGTCTTGCAGTGCTGCTTCTTGCTGCAGTGGGTGCAGTGTCTCTGATAATTAGCCTTCAGGACAGAATTTCCTCAGAGATAAAAGAGAAAAATGAGGCGCGCTACAGCGAATATGAGAGCTTTATAGCTCCCGTGATAATGAATGACCCTGACACCTTTGACGATATAACCCTTGCAGATCAAAATCAGCTCATAAGCATCACAATCTGGTCAATACTCGACAGCAATCCCGAGCCTGACCGATACGAATATACCGATAGCGGAATGCTCCTGCCTGAGAAAGAGGTTGAGGAAAAATTCATTTCCCTTTTCGGCAGTGAGGTTAAAATCAGTCACGGCAGTGTAGACGGCGGCGGTATTGATTTCAGATACAGTGAAGGCAAAAAAGCCTATATCATTCCCATTACGGGCATCACACCCATTTATACTCCCGATGTTATGGATGTGAGTGAAAAAAGCAGCTATGCCGTGCTGACGGTGGGTTATCTCTACTCTGCAGACTGGCAGCAGGACAGCAAGGGCAATATGGTACCCCCTGAACCCACAAAGTATATGAAAATCACTCTCGGCAAAAATGCAGACGGCACATATTATGTGCGTGCCGTGCAAAATACGCAAATTTAATTTAAGCGCAACATAATATTTACATTTATATTCAAGATATTTGTTGACTTTTCTTTAAAAAAATTATATTATATGATGTGTATGAGTATATAGTCCAAGGCTATATTCAAAATATTATATCCTGATTCAGATTTTTGAAAAATCATAGGAGGTAAACATGAAAAGATCTACTAAAAAGTATCTGATGCTCCTTATCACAATTGTGGCTCTTATGACAGTTACAATGTTTGCGGCATCAGCAGCATGCACCCACACAGCTTTCCCTTCATACGAAGGTAATGTTATTGCACCCACCTGCACAACTGAAGGTTACACCGAGGCTGTATGCGGCGGCTGTAATGAGGTTATCGGCAGAGTGCCCGGTTCAGATGTGCCTGCAGAGGGTCACAAGTTTAACTGGACCATGGTAGTAAACGGTGACCACTACGAAAACAACGGTGAATGTAAGGTTTGTTATCTCAATACAAAGGAAACAGATGACAATTTCAATGTTGTGATTTATTATGCAGTTAAATTCCTTAACCCTGCAGTAACCAAGACCTATGACGAAAGCCTCGCTTACACAAAGCTTGCAGACCAGCGTGTAGGTATCAGCGATGCTGTAGTTCTCGAAACTGTCTATGTCAAGGCAGGCGAAACAGTCCTTGAAGAGCAGATAGCAGGTATATCACCTCTTTGCGATAAGGACCTCGATTACGGCCAGTATAACTTTGACGGTTGGTACTATCCTGCAAATGCAGATGTAAAGTTTACTCTTGAAGACCTTATCAGACCCTCCCGTCCTGCACAAACATTCAACTCAGGCTTAGTTGAGTATGACCCCCTGGGCGGCGAAGCTGTAAACGGCAATCTTGATGTTTATGCTTCTTTCTATGGCGTAGATATTTCTTATAATGTTAGATTCTATGATTATAACGGCAAGGCTCTTGCAGTTGCACAGGGCGTACCTCACGGCAGTGCAGCAATTTATAATCTTGATCTTCCCACAAAGGAATCTGATGTTAAGTTCAGATATAAGTTCAACTATTGGTCATATGAAGGCAAGGAAGTTCACCTTACAGCAATTTATGATGATGTTGCAGTAAGAGCTGACTATGTTTCAATTCCCAGAGAATACAATGTAGCTTACTACTATGATGCATCTTGCACCGAGCCTATCATCAACAAAGATATTACTGTTAAAGACAGCAAGGTTAAATACGGTGACCCTGCAACAAACGGTCTTGCTATCCCCACAGATCTTCTCATTAAAAGCCCCGACAATCAATACATATATGCCTGGTCAGGCAAATGGGTTTTAGCTAATCGTCAGGATTATGTTGTTTCACTTAACTCATTCTCAGTACCTGCAGGTACTCCCGACGCTCTTGACGGCAGTGCAGAAGTACGTCTTATTCCCAAGTATGAAAAGCAGCTCAGAGTTTATGAGCTTAAGGTTACTATCCTTTATCCCGATGATAACAACTATCATCCCGAAGATGTTTTCGTTCAGATTCTCTATGCAAACGGCAAGATTGCTGACGGCAGATATGCAACACCTGCTAAGGATAAGGATGGCAACATAATTCCGGATACATATGAGTTCACTACACTTGTTAACTACAGCACACACTACACCATTTCAGCTACATCAACAGGCTATAAGGGTGAAACTGTAAGCAACTTCGTTATCGGTCCCTCAGGTGCTATCATAACAATGGAAAAGGTCGGCGCATTCTCATGCGGATGTATCTGCCACACCTTCCTTAAGCCCCTCTGGGTAAGAATCCTCAAATTGCTCTACACCCTCTTCGGTGTTGAACATGTTTGCTGTAACGATATGTTCGCTAACATCGGACCGCAGCTTAACTACGGCCCCGGCAAAACAAAATAATCAATAAAACATTGAAGGGACTGTAAAAAACGAAAGTTTTTTACAGTCCCTTTTTATATGCTTTAAAGGGTTTCTTTGGACTTTTCATCCTGAAGGAACCCTTTATTTATCTCGGTTTTATGCGGGTGGCACTTTTTTACAGCCCCCTTTTAGCTTCTAACTTTCTCGCCGGTATGACAGCTTTTGGCGGGGGATTTATAAAAAAATAAAATCCTGCAATTCTTTGCAGGAATGTATTTGAAAAAAGCAGATTATTCTTCAGTAGTTTCGGTGTTATCACTGCTCTTGAAGAGAGCAACTAATTTCATGATAAAGTCTATGATAATCTGGATAAGTTCAGAATAATTCATTAATTTTGACCTCCTTACCTTTTGTGGTAGTTTACATTAATAGTATAACCGAACATTATAATTTTGTCAACAGTTTGTTAAAAAATAATTTACTTTTCGTCTCGGTTTTTTATTAAAAAATATTGGAAGGAAAATCACCCTGAAAAAGTCAGCGACACAGGTCTTTCTGCATCGCTGACGGAAGTCTTTTTTATTTTTTCGAAAAGAGGAATTACTTGTTCTTTTTGCGACCCTTTTTCTTAGGTTCGGCTTCCTCGGGAATCTGCTGAGGCTCTTCCGCTTCAGGATCTGAGTGCTTGATAAATAAAAAGCTGTCTTTTGTGTAAAGCCTTACAGCACGCTCAAGAACATGAACCATTACCTCGCTGTGTTTTCCGCCGTATTCACCGTCGAGCGTCCAGTCAACCTCCTCATAGGGTGAGGTAATCTTAAGCTTTGTTGTTCTGATATAGATAACACTCTTGCCGTCATAGTCCTGTTTCTGAGCTTTTCTTATAGTGGGGATGATGGTGTGAATTTTCATTTCGGGCACGAGAAGCACCTCGAAAATACCGTCATTGAGGCGGACATCATCTTCAATAAGCTTAAACATACCTGCAACGGATGTGGAGTTGGCAATAGCACCGAAGGAGAATTTGCCTTCCAGAACACCTCCGTCATGCTCAATTCTCATCTGAATGCCGTGAACATCTTTTATTTCGCTTAAAGCAGTGAAAACATAAGCGGCGTGACCGAAACGGTTTTTCAGCTTCTGCGGGGTTGCATAAGAGCATTTTGTGAATGCACCGAAGGAGGCAACATAAGAGAAATATCTGTTGTTGAAAAGACCGATATCATAGTCGTTTGTGTTGCCGCTGAGAATTATGTCCGTTGCCTCTTTTACACCTGTGGGGATGCCCAGGGTTGAAGCAAGGTCACAGGTTGTTCCTGTGGGTACATAGCCTATGGGTACGCGCTTAGGCATATCCATAACACCGTTTATTGTTTCATTGAGAGTGCCGTCACCGCCGCAGCAGATGACAAGGTCCTTACCGTCAAGCTCTCTCTTGACTATGTTGGTGGCATCGCCCTGACAGGTTGTGGTGCGTACTGTAAATTCATATTCGTCACTGGGGAATCTGTCAACTATATCAAAAGTACCGGTTCTTGTTTTATTTTTACCGGCGCAGGGATTTACAATAAGTAAAGCTTTTTTTCTGTCGTTTTCCATAAATCATACCTTGCGAATTTTTTTCGCTGTTCCTTTCTTCTTTGGGTTGGTTGTGTCGTTTTTGAAGATAATCACTCCTTAACAATTGAAATAGTGCGACAGAGACACTGTCGCACTATCATTTTACACTATGAAATTATAAAAGTCAAATACAAATTACAAAAGTAAACAAATTGGCATAAATGTTACAAAACTGTATTTATATGCCGCTGAAAAGACTTTCTCCCAGATCATCTGCGTCATATTCGTCGGGGACAAAATCATCACTGTCATATTCATCTGCAGTGATGTCTTCAGCTTCTTCGGGTTCTTCTCTGTACTCTTCTTCGTTAGCTGTAGTGTGTGTGGTCTCAGCTTCCACGGCAGGCTTTTTGCCTTTGCCTCTGCCTGAAAGAATAAGCACCAAAACAATTGCAAGAGCCAGAACAAAAACAACTGCATCAATTATAATGAAGTTCTTGCTAAGCACACTGAGAACAGAGCCGATACCGCTGTAGGTTTTCACAACGGCACCGAGAGTATCTTCTCTTAAAACTAAAACACTGCCGGCTTCATTATGGGCAACATAGAGGAGATCACCTGTGAGACTGTATGTATGGCCCTTGTACTTACCAACCATAAACTCCTTGGTGTCATAATTGACATAGACAAAGGAATCGCTGTCTGCATCATAGGTGCTGTAATCCTGAGTTATGATAAGGTCACCTGCATATACACCGCTGAGTGAGAAGTTCTGCTGTGCGGAGAATGCTCTGTAGCTATCGCCGAAGAGCTTGCCCGTGTCAACACCGATAGCAGTGCCCAGAGCCGTTACTGAGCCTGCAAGTGCAACAAGGATAACCAGCACAAGGCAGAGAATAACCTTAAGAACGGGGTTAATCTTTTTTCTTTCAGCGCGAATTTTCTTCACTGCTTTTACGGCAGGAGCCTGATCTTCTTCCTCGGGGTCTTCGTCAAAACCGAAGGCTTCCTCTGAGGCGTCTTCCTCGTCACTGTGGCTCCAGTCGCCGCCGGTGTAGCTTCTCTTGCTTTCGTCACTGACAGAGAAAATATCGTCAAAGACCATTCCTGCAGTGGGAAGCTCTTCTACGGGTGCTTCTTCTACAGTTTCCTCTTGGGGATAAACAACAATTTCATCACTGTCTTCTTCGGCTGCTTCTTCAATTTCTTCTGCAGTTTCTTCCTCAGGGATAACCTCTTCGGCTTCCTCTGATTCCTCTGCTTCTTCTGAAAAGTCTTCTGCTATTATATTTTCAATTGTTTCAGCGGCTTCGGGAGTATATTCAACTTCTTCAGCAACTTGGGCAGCTTCGGGGACATCTTCAACTTCCTCAGCAACTTGGGCAGCTTCGGGAGAGTCTTCTGTTGCCTCAGCAACTTGGGCAGCTTCAGGAGTAATTTCAACCTCCTGTGCAATTTCCTCAGCAATTTCTGCCTCGTCGCCGTAATCGAAGTCTGCCTCAATATAATCGTAAAGGTTCATGGGAACAGCTTCTTCTGTTGCCTCATCATCTTCGCGAGCCTCTTCGGCAGAGTAATCTGAAAGACCTGAATAAATATCTGTCATAGGCAGAGCTTCGTCATTTTCCTCTTCGGGAGCTTCCTCCGGGAGTACCTCGGCTTCTGCAAGTTCCTCTGTGGGTTCCTGACGGCGTTTAGTTATCCTTGACCAGAAACTGCTCTTTTTAGGCTTTGAATATTCATCATCGTCATCATACCAGGTGTCATCATCGTCTGACATAACACGCTTATATTCATTTATCAGGTCATTTCTTTCGGCGCTTGTCATGCGGTTCTGTGGAGTGGGATTTTTAACCGTATAGTTCTCAGGTACGCTGAACTGCACTGTCTGCTGAGGTGCTGCGCCTTCAAGGTTTTCGGTGAAGGGAACAGCAGCTTCCTTTGCCGGCTGAGGGATAACCTTATCGGGCTGTGCCTCTATGCTTTCAAAGGGCTTGGGTCTCACTGCACCAACAGAAGGTGCCTTAATCTCAACAGGCTCGGACTGACCCATGGATATATCCTTTGAGGGCTGCTCCTCTGGCTTTACGGGAGTATGGTAAAGGCTCTGAATACTGGGAGCAGGACGCTTTATCTCTTTAGGCGCAGCCTGAGGCTTACGCTGCTCGGGCTTTGCATAGCGCTTTAAAAAATCATTGGCAATATCAGCTATTTCAGAGTCGTAAATCTCTGCTTTTTTAGCAGTGCCTGCCTGTTGCCTGAGTTCCTCAAATATATTCTGTGAGGAGGCTTCGACTTTGGGCGCTTCATCACTGCTGAGGCTCTGGGAGCCTTCCTTTATGGCACGCTGTGCCTGCATAGCCTTATCGTAAACCTGGTTAAGCTCACTCAGACTTTTCGGTCTGTGATTAGCCAATTTATATCACTTCCTTTGCTTGGGTGTAAAGGTGTGCTGAGGTTGGGGATTAATATTGCAGACCCTTCTCAACAACAACGCTGATCATCTCGTTAATAGCCTTAAGGTTATTCATAATAGTAGTATTCTGTGTTCTTATTTCAACGCTGTTTTCCATAGCCTGACGCTTGATTTCTCTTGCCTGAGCCTGAGCACTTTCAATGATTTCGCGGTTTCTGCGGTCAGCCTCAGCCTTTGACTGAGCAACTGTTTTTGAAAGCTCGCTGAAAACATTGGCAATAACCTCACTCTGGTTTTCCTCTGTGATAGTAAAATAAAGACCGTAATCGTCTATGCTCTTTTTAAGTTCCTCATACTGTCTTTCCATTTCTTCACCCCAGGCAACAGCATTCGCATATTCCTGCTGAATCATGGTGATGTATTTATTCACTTCCGTAATATCGTAACCGCGTTCCGTTACGGTGAAATTTATCTCTGACATTTTCTACACTCCTTTAAGTTGGTGAGAATAATCCATTCTCTAAAATTATACCTTATTACTCAGGAAAATTCAACCTAATTAACACAAAATTTATTAAATGACAAAGATTTGTTTTGTACCCTGCCAAAGACTATTCCACCGTTACTGATTTTGCAAGGTTGCGTGGCTTGTCAACATCGCAGTTTCTTTTCACAGCAGTGTAATAGCTCATAAGCTGCAGGGGTACAATGCCCGGAAAGGCAGTGAAGTCATCTTCGTCTTGATTTTTCAGCGTCAAAATAAAGTCAACGTCTGTTAGCTCCTTTTCAAGCTCCTTTGACGTCAGCGCAATAATGAATGCGCCTCTTGCTTTTACCTCTTTTATTGCTGAGAGTGTTTTGCTCATAAGGTCACGGCGAAGACAAAGCGCAACAACAGGTGTACCCTTTTCAATAAGGGAGATTGTGCCATGCTTAAGCTCACCTGCAGGGTAAGCCTCACAGTGAATATAGCTGATTTCCTTCATTTTCAGTGCGCCCTCCATTGAAAGCGCAAAGTCCGTGTTTCTGCCGATAAAATAAATATGCTCACTGTCTTTTATAAGCTCAGAGACATAAAACGCCTTCTCAGCCTGAGAAAGCTCCGCCTTCATTTTTTCACTTGCGAGGGAAAGCTCGTTTATAAAGGAGGCTTTCAAAGCGGCATCTTCACACATAAAGCAGGCAAGAGCATAGAGTACCCCAAGCTGACAGGTGAATGCCTTTGTTGTGGCAACGGCAATTTCAGGCCCTGCAATAGTGGGTATAACCATATGAGAGTTAAGTGCAATGGTTGAGTTTTTTACATTGACAATTGCCAGAGCTTTTGCGCACTTTTCCTTGGCTCTGAGAAGTGCGGCAATTGAGTCTGCAGTTTCACCGCTCTGACTTATGATAATAACAAGGCTGTCTTCACTCAGGGGTATCTCATCATAGCGGAATTCACTTGCAATATGACAAAAAACCGTTTTGTCCGTCAAACGGTGAAAAACATATTCGGCTAAGCGTGCGGCGTGATATGCAGATCCGCAGGCAACCATATGAATACTGGAGGCTCTTTTTATTTCCTCTTCACAGCCTTCAAAACAGGGAAAACGGATTTCGCCGTCTTTTATATATTCACTGAGGGTTCTTTCCAGCGCCTCGGGCTGTTCGTAAATTTCCTTGAGCATATAGTGGGGAAATGAGCCTTTTTCGGCAGAGGTACCGTTATATGCAATGTGGCAGGGGGACTTTTCCACAGACTTGCCGTCTTTTGTGAAAAACAATGCACTGTTTTTGCTCACAATTGCAAATTCGCCTTCAGAAAGCATATAATATGTGAGGCCGTGCCTTTGTGTCGCCAGGGTGTCGGACATAATGAAAAATCCCTCATCATCCTTTGCCACGATGAGAGGACTGTTTTTCTTAATACAAAGCAGGGTGTCGGGGTAATCTCTGTGAAGGGCGGCAACGGCAAATGACCCCTCAAGGCTCAGAGCGGTTTCCCTGAGGCAAGAGCGCAAATCACCGCGGTAATTTTTTTCCAGAAGCTGACTTATAACCTCAGTGTCCGTGTCGGAAATGAAGGAATAGCCTTGACTTTTCAGCTCCGCCTTCAGCTTGTCACAGTTTTCAATTATCCCGTTGTGTACCACGGCAAACATACCGTTTTCACTCAGGTGCGGGTGAGCGTTGACCTGAGAAGGCTCTCCGTGAGTTGCCCAGCGTGTGTGACCTATGCCCGTTGTACCTGTGAGGCTCTCGTCTATACCTTCTTCCAACACCCTGACCTTGCCTTTGCGCTTGACAAGTGAAATGCCTTCCTGGGTGCAAAGAGCAATACCTGCCGAGTCGTAGCCTCTGTATTCAAGCTTTTTAAGTCCCTCAATCAGATAAGGCACTGCATTGTTTACCCCTGTGTAACCGATAATTCCGCACATAAAAATTTCTCCCTGAAAAATAATGTAAAACTCTTTTTATAATAGATATTTTATGTTATAATCTAATAAATTATCCGTCAGGAGGTTCACTTATGAATATAATAAAAGGCGTTCTCAGTGCTGCGGCGGTGGGTCTTGCAGTTTTTGCCGAGGCAGAGTTCAAGGCTTCTTTCGGCAACACTCTTACTGCTCCCGATGTGCTGCTTATACTCGGCTGCAGAGTAAAGGGTGAGACTCCCGAAGAAACCTTACAGATGAGAATAAATAAAGCGGCAGAGTACCTGAAGGACAATAAAAATGTTGTGGCAATTGCCTGCGGAGGTATAGTCCACGAAGATCAGACAAAGAGCGAGGCTCAGGCTATTTTTGAGGGTCTTGTTTCAAAGGGCGTTGAAGAGGAGCGAATTATTCTCGAAGATAAATCCACCACCACAAAAGAGAATTTCCTCAATGCAAAGAAAATTATTGACACTATGGGTGAAAATCTCAGTGTTGCTTTGCTTTCAAGTGAATTTCATCTTATGAGGGCAGGTCTGCTTGCGGAAAAATGCGGACTTAAGCTTACCACTGTTGCAGCGCCCAGTCCCAAGGAATTGCGGATGAAAAATTACATCAGGGAGCTTGTTTGTCTCCCCGAATTATTGAAGAAGTAGGAGAAAAGCTATGGCAAATGTTCAGATGCAGGCTTATAAAGTCAGCGAGGTTCAGTTCATAAATAAGGTGCAGGGCAAACAGCAGCTGAAATTCAGCAACAAGGTGTCCTACAATGTTAGATATTCAGGCACACAGTTTTGTGAGGGTACTCTCACTGTTGAGGTGCTTGATAAGGAAAATCCCGACACCATAAATGTGAAGGTCACTCTTGTGGGTGCTTTCAGAATTCTCAAGGAAATGGAAAAGGAATTCATTCATGTGGAAACCTTCAAGGAGCTTTTTCCTCTTGCCAAGGCTTTTGTGCTTAACCTTTCCGTCAATGCAGGTGTTCCACCTATTTATCTGCAGAATGTCAATATAGAAAACCAGGAAATTTACCGCATGGAAATGGGGGGCGGAAAATAATGTCTGAATTACTTAATCAGTTAAAGGATGAAGAGCTTGATTTCACCGTGCGCTTTACGGACACCGACGGTGTTTACGGTGAATACGAGTTTCTTGATATAGTGCTTTATAAAAACTGTGAATATGCAGTTGTGTCGCCTCTTGAGGCAGACGGCTATGTGGATATTTTCCGCATTATGGGTGCAAACGGCAAAGAGGTTTATGTCCGTGTCAAGGATGACGAAACAGCAGAGGAAATCTTTGAAATTTTCAAAATAAAAAACGAAGACGAATTTGATTTTGAATAACCTTGACCAAATCGTTTCAATCTGTTAAAATACCAAGGTGTACGGAGATGATAAAATGAAGAAAAGAACAAAAATTATAATCGGCCTAACTGTTGTTGCCATATCGGGTGCAGGTCTTACGGCAGGCATTGTGACATACACAAACAATAAAATCAAAAACAGCCCTGCCATTATTCCCGAAGGTTTTACCGTTACTGCTCACACGGGCTGTGAGGGTACGCAGGACAACTCTCTCGAGGCAATAGAAAAAGGTGCCGCCACGGCAGATATCGTGGAATTTGACCTCAACTTCACCGAAAGCGGAGAGCCGGTTTTAGCTCACGACAAAGCAGAAGCAGACAGTATCACTCTGGAAGAAGCTTTTAACACGGTGGCAAAGTACGAAAATCTCAGGGTCAATGTTGACTGCAAGGCTACGGATAATCTTAAAATAGTGCCTGAAATTGCAGAAAAATGCGGTATCCTTGACAGAATTTTTTACACAGGCATTGAAGAGAAGGATGTGGAGGCTGTTAAGATGCAGACCCCTGATGTGGAGTATTATCTCAACTTTGATGTCAATAAGAGCAAAAAGAATGACGAGGAATACATAAGCTCCCTTGTGCAGAAGGTGAAGGATGCAGGTGCAAAAGGACTTAACATAAATTTCGGCGGTGCATCGAAAAAAATGGTTGACATTTTCCACAGTGAGGGACTTGAGGTTTCGGTGTGGACTGTAAACAAGGAAATGCAGATGCACAAGGTTTTAGCGCTCGGCTGTGATAACATCACAACAAGACAGCCCGCAATGCTAAGGGATGTAATTGAGAGCAAATAAAAACAACGCGTTTTTGGTTACTTTTACGCGGCAGGAAAAGTAATGCCTGCCCGGCGAGGGCTAAGAAGAGTATAATGTCGGAGGATAATACAATGGAAAAAATCAAAATGAACAAAATCGTCGAGATGGACGGCGACGAAATGACCAGAATTATCTGGAAGCAGATTAAGGACGAGCTTCTCTCACCTTATGTTGAGCTGAACACCGAATATTACGACCTGGGACTTCCCTATCGTGATGAAACCAATGATCAGGTCAGCATTGATGCAGGTGAAGCAATTAAAAAGTACCGCGTAGGCGTAAAGTGTGCAACTATCACTCCCAACGCTCAGAGAGTTGAAGAATATAAGCTCAAGGAAATGTGGAAGAGCCCCAATGGTACTATCCGTGCTATTCTTGACGGCACTGTTTACCGCACACCTATTCTCGTCAGCGGTATCAGCCCAGTGTCAGAACATGGAAGGAGCCTATCACTATTGCCCGTCACGCCTACGGTGACGTTTATAAGGCAAGTGAATTCCGTACCACAAAGCCGGGTAAGGCTGAGCTTGTTTTCACAAGTGCCGACGGTGAAGAGGAAAGAGCTACCATATACGATTTCGAGTGCGGCGGGGTGCTTCAGGGTATGTATAATAAAGACAGCTCAATCGAATCCTTTGCTCATGCCTGCTTCAAATATGCTATCAGCACAAAGCAGGATTTATGGTTCTCAACAAAGGATACAATCTCAAAGAAGTATGATCAGACCTTCAAGCTCATCTTTGAAGATATCTATAACAAAAACTACAAGGCTGATTTCGAGAAGCTGAGTATTGAATATTTCTACACCCTTATTGACGATGCTGTTGCAAGAGTAATCCGTTCAAAAGGCGGTTACATCTGGGCTTGCAAAAACTATGACGGCGACGTTATGAGTGATATGGTTTCAACTGCCTTTGGCTCTCTTGCTATGATGACAAGCGTGCTTGTGTCACCCGACGGCAACTTTGAATATGAGGCTGCCCACGGCACGGTTACCCGTCACTATTACCGCTATCTTGAGGGCGAAAAGACCTCAACCAACCCTGTTGCAACAATTTTTGCATGGACAGGTGCACTTCGCAAGCGTGGTGAGCTTGGCGGCAACGCAGTGCTTATGGCATTTGCTGATAAACTTGAAAAGGCTTGCATTGACACTATTGAAAGCGGCAAGATGACCAAGGACCTTGTAGGCCTTTGGGAAGGCGATAATGCACAGGCACTGACAACTGATGAATTTATTATGGCAATTAAGGCAGAGCTTGATAAGGCGATGGCGTGAGCGCATGAGCGCATTTTTGATTCTTTTTGTGCGCCAGCAAAAAGAATGCCTGCCCGGCGAGGGCAAAGAGAAAAATAATAATGTGGGGACGCGGGTGCAACTCGCGTCTCTTGAATTTTTATCCCGCCGAAGGGGGATACACAAAAGGACAGTTACATAGAACTGTCCTCTGGTGTATTGTTAACCTTTTTTGTATTCGGCAAAGAAGAATAAAGGCAAATCTTTGTTCTTTATTATGCCGTCATATGATACAGGTTCCTCAACATGTTGTAAAATAAAACCTTGTGCTGCGGCTACATTTAGATAGTAAGCCAAAGAACGATGAAAATGCTCGGTTTTACCCCAAAATTCATTTGTAAACGAATAAGGTTCAATATATGAACTTATTGATTTTGCATAACAAAAACCTTTTTTATCTTTAACCCATTCGCTATCATAAAATGCCGGATGCACGATAGAGTAATAAAAAATGCCACCTGGTTTTAATACTCTGCAACATTCTGAAAACACTTTTTCGATATTTTCCACATCCATTAAAACCTGATTACAAAAGATTAAATCAAAGCTTTCATTTGCATAAGGTAAATTTTCAGTGATGTCACATACTTCAAAAGTACAATTTCCATATCGTGTGCGAGCAATTTTAATCATATTTTCCGAACCGTCAACGCCTAATACATCTGCACCTATGTTTTGAAAATAATCTGTGTAATAACCATATCCACATCCTAAGTCCAATACTTTTTGTCCGGTTAATTTCCGAAAACGATTTTTCACCACGCGCTTATTGCTTTCAACAAATTCTGATTGTTCCTGGTCCTTTGTATATCTCTTTGCAGCTTTATTCCATTGTTCTACTAAATTTTTCATTATCTCGCCTCGACTCCGATATTATGATTACGTAATATTTTACATCATTATTTTAATTTTTACAAGAAAATATTAAATAAAGCAACCTATTTCTTTTTATATAGAACCATATTTCACTTAGCTTAAATGTTTTTCTTGACAAAAACGAATATGTACGCTATAATGTACATAGAATGATAAAGAGGTGATAATATGACTACAACAACGATAACAAACTTCAGACAAAATTTGTTTGAGTATGTAAAATCAGCTATTGAGTATAATGACATAATTGATGTGACAACAAAAGATGGAAATGCTGTTGTTATGAGTAAGGAAGAATACAATGGGTTGATGGAAACTTTATATTTGCTTTCACATCCTAAAACGGCTGAGGAAATTCTTTCATCAAAAAATCAGCCTGCAGAAGATTTTACTTCTTTGGAGGATATTGATTGGTGATGTATAAGGTAGTTTTATCAAAAGCGGCAGTGAAGCATACTAAGCTTTTAGCCGGTGCTAAGTTGGCAGATAAAGCAAAGTCGTTGCTTGAAGTATTGAAAAACGACCCGTTTCAGAATCCGCCACCCTATGAACAGTTGATTGGTGAATTTAAGGGTTTATATTCAAGGCGTATAAACTATCAACATAGATTGGTTTACAGTGTTGACAAAGAAATAAACACCGTATATGTAATGAGTATGTGGACGCATTATGAAACTATATAACACAGGGTTTAACTCCCTGTGTTTCTATTTTTTAATATGCTCGGCGGGATAAAACCTGCCGTTTGTTTTTTGCTGCGTCGCGATACAACAAAAATGTTGCCGATGGCAACGCGATATGTGCTTCGCACTCGATATGCCTTACGGCTCGATATGTTTTCCTTGCGGAAAACAAAAAAACAAAAACCGTCGGAAAACCGACGGTTAGTTTTTTTAAATTAGTCAGCTGTATAAGCCATAAGTGCTACCTGACGAGCACGCTTGATAGCTGTTGTGAGTTCACGCTGGTGACGAGCACATGTGCCTGTTACACGACGGGGGAGAATCTTAGCTCTCTCTGATGTGAACTTGCGAAGCTTCTGAACGTCCTTGTAGTCGATGCATTCAGCCTTTTCAACGCAGAATGCGCAAACCTTCTTGCGTGACTTTCTGTTAGGACGAGCGCCTTTTTCGTATGCCATGAGAATTGCCTCCTGTTAATATTTTTAGTTAAAAGGGTAAATCTTCGTCGTCTTCGATTTCTTCGAAATCTGAGGGGGCTGCTGTCTGATAAGCAGGTGCCTGAGCGGGAGCTGCAGCTGCTGCAACTGTGCCTGTTTCTGCCTTTGAACCGCAGAATGAAACTTCTCTTGCAATAACCTCGAAAGCTGTTCTCTTATTGCCGTTCTTATCCTCATAGGGACGGGTCTGAATTGAACCCTGAATTGCAATCATTGAACCCTTTGCAAAATATCTGCTGATGAAGTTTGCCTGATTTTCCCAAGCGACGATGTTGATGAAGTCGGTCTGTCTCTGTTCGCCTGCTCTTGCGAATGAACGCTCAACGGCAATTGAGAATGTGCAGACTGACTTGCCTGTTGTGGTGGTACGTACTTCGGGGTCTGCTGTGAGACGACCCATAAGTGTTACGCAGTTAAGCATAATTACCTCTCCTTACTTTCTGATTGTAAGAACACGAAGAACGCCGTCAGTGATCTTAGCGATACGTTCGAGCTCAGCGGGGAATTCGGGAGCAGATGCATAGTTCATAAGAATGTATGCGCCTGTTGTTTCGTCTTCGATAGCATAAGCAAGGTTGCGAACGCCGTCGTTACCGCCGAAAGGTGCTGAACTTTCAAGAGTGCCGTTCTTAGCGATGAGAGCAGTAAACTTCTCTTCGAGAGCCTTTACGCCTTCTTCACCCTTCTTGACTGAAAATACGAACATTGTCTCATAATTGTTCATGTCATTCTACCTCCTTTTGGTCTCTGCCCCCATACTTCCTATGGAGCAAGGAATGTGCCATTTAGCGTTTTGCGCACTGACACAATTAAGGATTATATCAGTTATTGTCTTTTAAGTCAAGCATAAAAGGAAAAAATCCCTGATATTGTCTATCTTGCTACGGTACGCGGGTAAAACTGCAGTGTTTTTTGTTGCAAACTACCGCCAATAATGATATAATCAGGTCAGAAATTAAAACAAGGTGAAATTATGCTGAAAAAAATACTGAGTATTACAATTATAATAATGTGTGTGCTGTGCCTTTCATCCTGCGGAAATGACAGAGGCTATGTCAAAGTCTCCGGCGAGAAAATTCCCGAGGGAGTGTATAACTACTATCTTGCCGAAGCCTCAGAGGAAGGTGACGAGGCTCAGGCAGCGGCAGAGTACAAGGTGAAAAACTATATTGCCACGGAGCGCCTTATGGAAAAAGAGGGCATAACCCTCAGCACAAACTACAAGCGCATGGCAGCCGAGGAAACGGAAAAGCTCTGGAGCATGTTTTCGGCCTACTATGAAGAAGCGGGCGTGAGTAAGCAGGATATTGCCGAAATCAAAACCCGTGAAATGATGAAAAAGGAGCTGCTGCATTTTTACTACGGCGCAGGCGGCAGAGGCGAAGTGAGTGAAGATGAGCTGCGCAGTGAATTTGCCAAAAAATATGTGCTTTTCAAGGCGATAGAAGGCTCTTTTACAAAGCAGAGCGATATAGGTGAAAGCGTGGAAATGGCTCAAAGCGAGAAGAAGGCTCTGCGCAAAGAGTTTGAGGCTATGGCAAAAAAAGTGGGTAGCGGCACGGATATTGATGCAGTCAACGAAAGCTATAACGAGGGTCTGGGACTTATTGTCACCCAGAGCCTGAGCCTCAATGTGATTAAGGAAAATGACCCTCTTTACGGCAGTGAATTTTTTGCTCAGGTGGCAGAGCTGTCTTACGGTGAAGCCGCCGTAATTGAAAGCGGCAGCAGCATTTATATGCTTCAGAGGGTACGCGCTGACAGTGATGAGGAGACATTTTCCCTTTATGCCAACCAGGTCCTTGAGGGCATGAAAATGGCAAGTGTGGAGAAGAAGATTGAGAAAATTATGAATGAGGAATTATGAATTGTGGTCGTGGGTACACTTTTCACTGATAAGTAAGTTTTACCCACAGAGACAGTAAGAAATAAATACCAACTCTTATGATTATAAAAGATGAGCAGGACACTACGGTTTGAAAGTGTCCTGCCTTTTTATGTTTATTAATGTAATTACAGCACTGCACCGTCGTTGGAATATCGGCTGATGATATATCTTCTCAGTGCATTTTCTATTGTGCCTTCAAAGTCTCCGCTTGCACCCCAGTCAAACCCGAGAAAACCTTTACCACCGCCTCCTCCTACAAGGTGAACGTGAGTGTTTGCGCCATCGGGATAAATTGTGGCTGTGAGGGTAAGTACATTTTCTGCTCTGTAATAGTATTTTTCATATATGTTTACCACACCGCCACAGGGCAGAGGGTGAGAGTCAATAAGCTCACCTGATATGCTGTTGTCTACGGTCTTTGAAATGATGTCCATTGTTTTCTCTGTGCTGAGAGCTACTACTAAATCTGTCATAGGGGGTCTCCTTTTATTGGTTGTATATCAAAAGGCCATATTTCTTCAATAGTTGCGATTTCATTTTCAAAAATTTCTATACTATCAATTGTTATACTAGCTATTTCTGGTACATTGTCTTGAGCAGGAATAAAATCATATGCTTTGCCTTTAAATATCATATTATCTGTTGTTTTAATTCTTACTTGTTTGCCATCATATTTCCAAAGTTCCATAATATCACTTCCTTTTGCTTGCCTATGTAATAACACAGGAAACTTTACACCGCCTATTCTTTACATCTACTCCAATTATACCACCCTGCCCATAAAAAAGCAACAATGTAATAAAGGGATCAGACTAGACTCATCCACCGCAAGCGATCCCCCTTCTTTTCCAGAGAAGGCAATAATTTTCTACCTACTCCCTGCAATTAATAATTCCTCATTCATAATTCATAATTATTTCTCCTTAAACACTTGCAACCTTATGTATTTAATTGTATAATATATAATTATTTGCAAAACACAGGAGTACCCCAAAAATGGAAAACAAACGCAGAGCAGGTGTTCTCATGCACATAACCTCACTGCCGGGGAAATACGGCACAGGCGTTATGGGTAAGGATGCCCGCAACTTTATAGACAGTCTTAATGAAATGGGCTTTCGCTACTGGCAGGTGTTGCCCTTAAACCCTACCGATGACAGCGGCTCGCCCTATTGTTCATACAGTGCCTTTGCAGGCAACATCTCACTTATCGACCCTGAAACTATGGTTCAGGCAGGCCTTGTGTCAGCAGAGGATGCTGTGCAGTGCGAATACAGCGGCAGCATATACGCATCAGACCATGAATTTGCTTATAACTCCCGACTTGCACTGCTGAAAAAAGCCTTTGCAAAGCTTGACGGTACCACTAAGGAGTTAGTTGAAATTTTTTCTCAGCAGAATCCCTGGGCAGAACCCTTTGCTCACTTTATGGCACTTCGTGATTTCTACGGCAAAAAGCCCTGGTGGGAGTGGGATGAAAACCACAAGCGTTACAGTCAGGCTGTGAAATGTAAGGAAGACCTGAGAAATGAAATTGACTTCTATGTCTTCAGCCAATACGTTTTCTTCACTCAGTGGAGAAGCCTCAAGGAATATGCCAACTCAAAGAATGTCTATATCTTAGGCGATATGCCCATATATGTCAGCCGTGACAGTGCGGATGTGTGGAGCGACACAGACAGCTTTGAAATTAACCCGAAAAGCCTTCAGCCTGAGTCTGTTGCAGGGGTACCCCCCGACTACTTCTCAGAGGATGGTCAGCTCTGGGGCAACCCGCTTTATAACTGGAAAAAAATGAAAAAGGATAAATACAGCTGGTGGATAAACCGTCTGCAGTGCGCACTCAAGCTCTATGATAAGGTGAGAATTGACCACTTCCGTGCATTTGCATCTTATTGGGCAGTGCCTGCCGAGAGCAAAACTGCTAAAACAGGTGAGTGGAGAGATGGGCCCGGAATGAGCCTGTTCGCAGAGGTTAAAAAACAGCTCCCCGATGCTGATATTATTGCAGAAGATTTAGGCACCTTCGGTGAGGATGTAATAAAGCTCCTTGAAGACACACAGTTCCCCGGGATGAGAGTAATTCAGTTCGGCTTCGACCCTATGGGTGACAGTACCCATCTGCCTCATAACTATCCTAAAAATTCGGTTGCCTATGTTGGTACACACGACAATAACACAATCCTTGGCTGGCTCTGGGATGCAACACCTGACGAGAGAGCATATGCTCTTCGCTATTGCTGCTACGGCGGAACAAACTGGGGTGACGGGGGAGCATACAGCGGCTCCTGCCGAGCAGTGATTGAAACTGTGTGGAAAAGTGCTGCCGACACTGCCATAGTAGCAGTTCAGGATATGTGCGGTTACGGCAAGGATGCGAGAATGAACATCCCCGGCACAACAGAAAGCAACTGGAGCTTCAGAATAAGCCACGACGGACTTGGCTCCATTGATAAGAGCTACTACAAAGAGATAAATTATATTTATAGAAGATACTATTAAAATTATGAATTATGAATTATGAATTATGAATGGAGTGGATTTCAAAATGTTTGGTAAAGAAAATGCTGTTGTTGATAAAAGCAAGAAATTTGCTCTGAGAATAATTAAACTATTTCAATACTTGACCGAAACAAAAAAGGAATATATAATATCAAAACAAATTCTTCGTAGCGGAACAAGTGTAGGCTCTAATATAAGAGAATCTATCAGGGCGCAGAGCAAACCTGACTTTTATACAAAACTCTATATATCTCTCAAAGAAGCTGAGGAAACATTATATTGGCTGGAACTTTTATATGAATCCGGTTATATTGAAAAATCACACTTTGATAGTATCTATGCAGATGCAGAAGAAATTGTAAAGATACTCGTTGCAATAACAAAAAAACAAGGAAAAACCATTTCGTGAATTATGGTATGAACTATATTTGATTACAGAGAACTTAACTCCAATCAATTCATAATTCATAATTCATAATTCATAATTTGACGAAAGAAAGATATAAATGATAGAAATTATAAACCACGGTGTACATCTCGTTGACGGCAGAATGCTCGTAAGCGGTACACCCGAAGAACAGAAAGCAAAGCTCAGCTCAATGGGTCTGAGCGAAAGAGAAGACAGAAACGGCACAATTGCCTACTCAATTTTAAACGCACACAACACCACTCCCGGTGCTGAGAAAATGAGAGTGAAATTCGACTCCCTCATTTCCCACGACATCACCTATGTAGGCATCATCCAGACTGCAAGAGCAAGCGGACTTAAAAAATTTCCTCTGCCCTATGCTATGACAAACTGCCACAACAGCCTTTGTGCCGTTGGCGGTACCATTAACGAGGATGACCACGTTTTCGGTCTGTCTGCAGCTAAAAAGTACGGCGGCATCTATGTGCCTGCAAACCAGGCAGTTATCCACCAGTATGCAAGAGAAATGATGTCAAAGTGCGGCAATATGCTCCTTGGCTCAGACAGCCATACCCGTTACGGTGCACTCGGTACTATGGGTGTAGGTGAAGGCGGCCCCGAGCTTGTTAAGCAGCTTCTTTCAAACACCTGGGATATCACACCTCCTCAGGTTGTGCTTGTTTATCTTGAAAACGCTCCTAAGAGAGGCATAGGCCCTCACGACGTTGCAATTGCACTTTGCGGTGCAGTGTTCAAGGAAGGTCTTGTAACAAATAAAGTGCTTGAATTCGTAGGCCCCGGCGTTGAAAACCTCAGCATGGACTTCCGTATCGGCATTGATGTTATGACAACTGAAACTGCCTGCCTTTCATCCATATGGGAAACAGATGAAAAGGTCAAGGATTTCTATACAATTCACGGCAGACCTGATGATTATAAGGCACTTTCACCTGAAAAGGTTGCTTACTATGATATGGCAATCAAAATTGACCTTGCTAAAATGGAAAGCATGATTGCTCTGCCCTTCCACCCCTCAAATGCTTACACAATCCACGAGCTGCAGGCAAATCCCGAAATTCTGCGTGAGGTTGAAAAGGCAGCTAAGGCTCAGTTTGGTGACAAGGTTGACTTCAGACTTATGGATAAGGTTGTTGACGGCAAAATCCTCATTGACCAGGGTGTAATTGCAGGCTGTGCAGGCGGTATGTTTGAAAACATCTGCGAAGCTGCCGCAATTCTCGACGGCAAAAGCACAGGTGACGGTTACTTCAATCTTTCAGTTTATCCCTCAAGCGTACCCGTTAACCTTGCACTTATCAGAAACGGTGTCCAGGGCAAGCTCCTTGAAGCTGGTGCAGTGTTTAAGCCTTGCTTCTGCGGTCCCTGCTTCGGTGCAGGTGACGTGCCTGCAAACAACGGTCTTTCAATCAGACACACAACCCGTAACTTCCCCAACAGAGAAGGCAGTAAGCCCGGTGACGGACAGCTTTCAGGCGTTGCTCTTGTTGACTCACGTTCAATTGCTGCAACTGCTCTTAATAAGGGTGTACTCACAGCTGCAACTGATGTGGAAATCCCCGACTATGACAGCACTTATGCTTTTGAGCAGGGTGTATATGAAAAGAGAGTATATCAGGGCTTCGGTAAGGCAGATGAAAAGGCTGAGCTGAAATTCGGTCCCAACATCACAGACTGGCCAAAGATGTACGCGCTTGAGGATAATCTGCTTGTGAAGCTGGCTTGTGTTATCCACGATGATGTAACCACAACCGATGAGCTTATTCCCTCAGGTGAAACCTCATCTTATCGTTCAAATCCCCTTCGTCTTTCAGAGTTTGCTCTCTCACGCCGCGAGCCTCAGTATGTACCCCGTGCAAAGGCTGTTGCAGCTCAAGAGGCTAAGAGACGTGCAGACAACTCCTCAGATGAGGTTATCAGCGTGCTTTCAAAGGTTTGCGATAACGCTGAGGAAACTGCAAAAAATACACAGTTCGGCTCATGTGTCTTTGCAAGACGCCCCGGTGACGGCTCAGCAAGAGAGCAGGCAGCCTCCTGTCAGAAGGTGCTCGGCGGCTTTGCAAATATCTGCTATGAGTTTGCAACAAAGCGTTACAGAAGCAACTGCATTAACTGGGGTATTCTTCCCTTCACACTCGACAAGGAAAGAGATTTCAACTACTCCGACGGTGACTATGTTTTCGTGCCCGGCATCAGAGAAGCTATCAAGAATGGCATTGAAGAGATTCCCGGTAAGGTTATCACAAAAGACGGTGTTGAGGACATCACACTTTATGTCAAGGGTCTGACAGAAGAAGAAAAGACAATTATCCTTGAAGGCTGTCTGATGAACTTCTATAAAGCTCAGATGAAATAATCATCAGCGCGTTTTGGTCACTTTTGGGCGCCAGCAAAAGTGACGCCTGTCCGGCGAGGACTGTGAAAATGCAAAATGCAAAGCTCAAAATATAAAATTGTGGTCGCGGTGAAAACTGCGGCCACTTTTAATTTGTCTTCCGCAGAGGTAATGATGTGCGAAGGGTGGTTTTCCCGATTATAAGTGAAGGGGAGTTTCATCAGTTGATTTAAGCTTTGATATAACAGTTTGTCTTTCCACGCTCATGCCACGGGGGCACTTACTTTTGTCCCGAGCGACAAAAGTAAGCAAAAGCGCTCTTTGTGTGTTCCGTAGCTTGTACTTTTAAAATATGGTCTCAGTCCGCCTTCAACTGCTGACTACGAAGCGGGGCAGTCTGATGTTTTTATCAGAGCTTCTCAAATTACAAACCCTATCCTTTTTTTATAAATCTCGTGCCGCCTACGTCAGCAGTTTCCGAAGCGGGTGGGTTTGCTACTGACGAAGAGGGAAGTTTGATGTGGCGGCGGCTCCATACCCGAATTTCATTCGGGTCGGCGACACGTCGCCGTAAATCGCGAAGCAATTTAATGGAGCCGCCCCACCGCAGACTAAAAATTTTGTCGGCTTGGATTTATTTAAGTTGCACAGCAAAATTTTTAAAAATATTAATAGACAAAAATACTAAAATTTGCTATAATATACCAAATATCAATTGAAACGGAGATGTTTATATGAAAAAAACACTCAGTCTGCTTCTTGCAATTCTCGTGGTTATGTCCTGCTTCGGCACTGCAGGTGCAGCAGATATGACAAAAGAACAGTGGGACAACAGTTGGTCACAGGAAAGTGCAGAGTATCTTGCAGCAGTGACGATGTTCCCCGGCACAGACGGCAGCGAAAGAACTATTGCATGGTATAGCAAAAGTGCAGAAGGCTATGTGGAGCTGACAGGTGCAAAGGGTACCGAAAAAATCACAGCTACAGCTAAGGCTGCTCCCGAGGGAGATTACAGACTCAGCGCAGTGCTTTCAGACCTTACAGTTGGCGACTACACCTACAAGTGCGTAAGCGGTGATTTCACATCAGAAACCTATGAGTTCACAGTGGAGGATTACAACAAATTTACTGCTTTATATGTCAATGACATCCACTCAGCTTATGACGAGAATAAGGAATTCAACCTCAGAGACACTAATTTTGTTTATAATAAAACTCTCGAAGCTGCTAAAGCCAAGGCTCTTTCTCAGGGCAACACCCTCGATGTTATCGTATCAGGTGGTGACCAGGCAAGCGAAGGCCTTCGCTGTGAATATGAGGGTCTGAGCAGCCCCGAGATGATGAAGGAACTTCCCTTTGCAATTGCAGTAGGCAACCACGACAGAAAGAGCGTAGGCTATAAGTACTACACCGCTATGCCCAACGAATCAAAGGACATCAAATTCAAGTCGTACATTGCCACAGACTATTGGTTCAGACAGGGTGATGCACTTTTCCTTATGCTTGATTCCTGCAACACCTCAATGTCAGGTCACAACCTCTTTATGAAGAAGGCTGTCAAGGCAAACCCCGATGCAAAGTGGATTATTGCAGTTATGCACCACGATATGTTCGGTGGCAGAGAAGATTGGCTTTACAGTGAAAACGCTCTTCTCAGACTTCTCTGGACACCTCTCTTTGACCAGTATGGCGTTGATGTGTGCCTTTACGGTCACAGCCACTATTACAGCGTGTCAAACGTAATTTATGACAATAAAACTGTTCAGGGACTCGCAGGCGCAACAAAGACAAAAAATCCTCAGGGTACCATTTACCTTTCATCAGGTTCAGTTAATAATCTTGCTCCTCTGCTCACAGATGAGGGAGAAATTCCTCCCATCGGTGAAAATGTGGCTTACACCTTCCTTGAGGAAGAATCAATTTATACAATGCTTGATTTCACAGATAACACCCTTACACTCAAGTCATACACAGTTGACAGTGACAAGGAAATTTACTCCCTTGAAATTGAAAAGACAAGCGCAGAAGGCGGCCACAAGCTGCGCAACTCAAAGCCTCTTCTCAAGCTCCTCTTCTGGGTAACAAGAATTGTAAACATTATCAACAATATTGATATGTATAACAGATATAAGGAGCAGGGCTTTGATGTATCACTTGCAGATGGCCTTATAGGCTCATAAGGTTTCCCATAACGGAACAAAAGCTCAGCTATATCAATTTAATTAAAAAGGCAGGTCACTACCGATGTAATGACCTGCCGCATTTTTGTTGGTTTATTTGGCTGACTCTGCAATAATATCGGCGCATTTTTCCTGAGAGAAAAAGCTGCTGTCGAGGCAAAGGTGATAGTTTGCAGTGTCTCCCCACTCTCTGCCTGTAAAATATTTATAGTTGACCCGTCTCTTGCCGTCCTTATCTGCAAGACGCTTTTCGGGACTTTTATCCGTCACGCCGTAAAGCTCCACAATGCGCTTTGCCTTGTAGGCGGTGTCGGCATAAATAAAAACGTTGAGACAGTCATCGCGTTCACGCAGAATATAGTCGGCACATCTGCCTACAATAACACAGTTGCCTTTTTCGGCAAGCTCGAGAATAACCTTGCACTGGGCCGCCCAGAGATAATCGCCGGCACTCATTCCGCCGTGAACTGTCGCAGAGGAAAAGGCATAAGAAAAAATACTCTTTCCCGGGGCATATTCTCCTGCGTCTGCAATATAGGCAGGATCGAAGCCTGTTTCCTCAGCCACCTTTTTCACAAGCGCACTGTCATAGTAGGCATATCCTAATTTTTCAGCCACCTGCTTGCCGATGCTTCTGCCGCCTGAGCCGAATTGTCTTGATACGGTGATTATCTTTTTCATTACTGTCACCCCTTTGTGTTTTCTTCATCTTTATTATACTATATATTCCCGGGGCTTATCAATGTGAAATATAAACAAAATACGCAGGCTGTTTTTTGGCAGGGGTAGGAGGGGAACGGTGCTGATTTTGACCTTTTGTTTTAGTACTCTCTATAAAAAACTTGTATAATTTATGTGCAATTTAACGAAAATTCAAAATTTATTCAAAATAAGTTGACAAAATAAAAGCGCATGTAGTAGAATAAGTATGACTTTAAATAGGGTGTCCCTATTTTATATGAAGAATTTTTCGAAAGGAGAAACGCAATTATGAATTTCGACGCTTTCTTAAACGTGTGGAATGAATTTCTTGCATTTATGGACCGTGTAGTTCAGTGGCTTCAGTTCTTATTTGCAAATGGTGAATGGCCTCCCGCAGATTACCCCAATATCGACGACGAGAAGACAACAGCTTAATTTTGTTTACCAATTTATTAAGAAGGAGAATTGACCATGGACAATTGGGCACAACTTGTTGAGAAAATCTATCTCGCAATTTCAAGAATTTTTGATGGTTTCTTAAATTTCTTGAACAATCTCAGACCTGAAATTCAGTAAAAGTAAAAGCCTCTTCGCAAAGAAGGGGCTTTCTTTTTTTTATGTTTGAGCACCAAAATAAATGTTTGCAATTTTTCTCTTTATATAGTATAATAAATTGATTATGCCATACTAAGTGTAAAAGGAGGCTTTTTAATGTTTATAGATAAAGCCGTGATTAAAATAAAAGCAGGTGACGGCGGTAACGGTGCCGTTGCATTCCACCGCGAAAAATATGTTGCTTCAGGCGGCCCCGACGGTGGCGACGGCGGCAAGGGTGGAGACATTGTCTTTATGGTTGATGATAACCTTTCAACCCTTGCAGACTTCAAGTATAAGAGAAAATATAAAGCACCAAACGGAATGGACGGTCAGGGTGGCAGACGTAACGGCAAAAAAGGTGAGGACCTTATTATCCGCGTACCTCGCGGTACCATCATAAAAGAAAAAGAAAGCGGTACCCTTATGGCTGATATGTCAGACGATGACAGCTATATCGCAGCTAAGGGCGGCAGAGGCGGTTGGGGCAACAGCCACTTTGCAACTCCCACAAGACAGACGCCACGTTTTGCCAAAAGTGGCACCCCCGGTGAAGAGTGGGAGGTAGTCCTCGAGCTGAAGCTCCTTGCCGATGTGGGACTTTTAGGCTTCCCGAATGTGGGCAAAAGCAGCTTTATTTCCGTTGTCAGCCAGGCTAAGCCTATAATCGCAGACTATCATTTCACAACTATCACACCTGTTCTGGGTGTTGTTTCCATGGGTGAAGGCACATCTTTCGTTATTGCCGACATTCCCGGACTTATTGAGGGTGCAAGTGAAGGTGTAGGTCTCGGACACGCCTTCCTTCGTCACGTTGACCGCTGCCGTATGCTCGTTCACATTGTTGACGTCGCAGGTAGTGAGGGCAGAGACCCCATAGAGGATTTCGAGAAAATCAATCTTGAGCTTGAACGCTTCAATCCCGAGCTTGCAGAAAGACCTCAGATTGTGGTTGCAAACAAAATTGACCTTGCCACAGACGAACAGCGTGAGCGCTTCAGAGCTTATATCGAAGAGCAGGGCTACAAATATTTCGAGATGTGCGCTCCCATTGTTGAGGGTACCAAGGAGGTTATTGATGCAGTGGCTGCTATGCTCAGCACCCTGCCGCCTGTAAGAAGATATGAGAGTGAGGAAATTCCCCTCGAAACTCTCCTTGCCAAGCAGAACACAGGCTTTGAGATTACGGTGGAAGACGATGTATATATTGTTGAGGCTCCCTGGCTTATTAAAATTATCTGCCGTACTGACCTTGATGACTATGAATCACTGCAATATTTCCAGAGAGTGCTTATTTCCAGCGGCATTATTGATGCGCTTCGTGAAAAAGGTATTCAGGAAGGCGACATTGTAAGTATTTATGACTTTGAATTTGAGTTTGTGAATTAATAGAAAAACAACGCGTTTTTGATTCTTTTTCCGCGGCAGGAAAAAGAATGCCGCCCGGCGAGGGTAAAATGAAATACCTAAGGGCATGAAATGGTTATCACCATGAAATGAAGCTGCGCTTCATGAAAAGGAATGTATATGGAAAGATTTATAAACACACAATGTAATGCAAAGCTCCTCAGCCCCCTTAACCTTGCATTTATAGGCGACACGGTTTTTGACCTGTTTGTCAGGGAAACTCTTGTCTGTCAGGCAAACAGACCCGTCAACAAGCTCCATAAAGAGGCAACAAAAATGGTTAAGGCACAGGCACAGTGTGAGGCGGCACAGAAAATCATGCCTCTTCTGACAGAAGATGAGCTTAGCGTATTTAAACGAGGCAGAAATGCCCATACTAACCACAAAGCAAAAAATGCAAGTGAGGGAGACTATCACTACGCTACGGGACTTGAAGCCCTTTTCGGATATTTATATCTTTCGGGTGAAATTGACCGCCTGCGTGAGCTGTTCTCGGTTATAACGGCTGAGTGATTTTCCCTCCTGCTTGATCAGGTGGTTATGCAGTTGAAAATCAAAAGAATATTGTGGGACGTTTTTCTTTGGGTGATTGGCAGTGCAACCTTCAGTGTGAGCGTAAATATGTTTTCGGCACCCAATAATATTGTGCAGGGCGGACTTACAGGTACAGCCACGCTGATTAATCACCTTTTTCCCTTTGTACCCATAGGCACTGCAATATTCATAATGAATATACCCTTGTTTTTTCTTGCGTGGTGCAAGCTGAAAAGCACCTTTCTCATAAGGACGGTCTGTGCAACAGCAGTGTTCACAACGCTTATAGATATAGGCTCGCTTTTCGTTATGCCTTACACCGGGGATAAGCTTTTAAGCTGCATCTTCTGCGGTGTGCTCTCAGGTGTGGGACTTGCCCTTGTTTTTATGACGGGCGCAACCACCGGCGGTACGGACATAATTGCTATGCTCATAAGAAAGAAATCCCCGCGCCTGTCAATGGGCAGGATTATTCTTTTGGTAGATTTTGCCGTTGTGGCACTGAGCTTTATAGTCTACGGCGAAATCGAAAGTGTAATGTACGGGATTATCGTTATATTTCTATCCTCAAAGGTTATCGATACTATGCTTTACGGCAGTGACCATTCAAAGCTGGTGCTTACGGTAACCGAAAAAAGTGAGGAACTCCTCAGCGCAATTTTTCTGGAAATCGGCAGAGGGGCAACGGTGCTTCCCGTCAAAGGCGGCTACACCCGTCAGGATAAAAGCCTGATAATGTGTGCCGCAAAGAAAAATCAGATAAGAAATATACTGCGCCTTATTTCCCTTCGTGACCCTGCTGCATTCACTGTCGTCTGCGATGCAGGAGAGATTATGGGAGAAGGGTTCAGGTGAAATCTGAATTATGAATTAGGAATTATGAATTGTTCATTTTAAATTTCGTACTATAAAGAAAGTGTTAAGCAAAAACAAGATGATACTTATATGTTCTTGTTGATATCTGTGGTTCGGAGAAGCTGTGGCTACGATTTTCCTTGCGGGCAGATATTTCATTGTTCAGCTAAACTCCCTCGCAATTCATAATTCATAATTCCTAATTCATAATTGACAAAAAGGAGATGTTATTATATATGGCAAACACAACAGACGGCTTCTGGCTTGTGAAAACAGCTGATAAAAAAGTTAATGTAAAGGGTGCCGCCTATCTTGATATGGTTTTATGCAATCAGCAGGGTGAACTCAACGGCAAGCTCTGGGATTACAGTGAGCTTATCCACGGCGAATATGTCCCCGGTGATATGGTCAAAATAAGAGGCAGCATCACTCAGTTTGCAGGCAGTGATCAGCTGCGAGTTGAAAAGATAAGACCTGTTAACGAAAATGACGGTGACAGCGTAGCCGACTTCGTTCCCACCGCAGAATACAGCGGTGAAATGATGCTCGGTCAGGTAATGAATATAATTGCTGCCGTCAAAGATGAAGAACTCAAACAGCTTACATACGCCCTTGTGAAAGACAGAGAAAAAGACCTTCTTTTCTGGCCGGCAGCCTTCAAGCTTCACCACGCCATAAGAGGCGGCCTGCTCTATCACACACTGTCAATCATAAGACTTGCCGAGGGTGTGTGCCGTTTGTACCCTGCCGTTGACAGAGACCTTCTCATGTGCGGTATCATTGTACACGACCTTTGCAAAATAGACGAGTTCCAGATAAGCTCCGCAGGTCTTGCTTCGGGATATTCCGTCAAGGGTGAGCTTATAGGCCACCTTGTTATGGGTGCGGTGAAAATTGAAATGAAGGCAAGAGAGCTTGGCGTCAGTGATGAAACTGCAATGCTGTTGCAGCATATGGTTATTTCTCACCACGGTGAACCCGATTTCGGTGCTGCCGTAAGACCCATGTTCCTTGAGGCTGAAATTCTCAGCCAGCTTGATACTCTTGATGCAACGGTGTATGAAATTGCAAGTGCCGTGGGCGATGTTAAAACAGGAGAGTTTACTCCCAGACAGTGGGCGCTTGACAACAGAAAGCTCTACAATCACGGCAGAAAAGAGATTTATCCCAAGGCGGACCTTGAATAATTAAGGGTATATCTTGTGTTAATAGGTAAAAATACCCTATTGACAATAGTAATTTTAAGTAAAAAAGTAGAAATTAGGCAAATAGTGTTGATTTTTTCAGAAAAAAATGTGATAATATATCATAACTAACTGTGCCATGGAGGGATTATATGCGAGTTATCACGGGTTCTGCTCGAGGCAGAAAGCTTATCGCCCTTGAGGGCGTGGACGTAAGACCTACCACGGATATAGTTAAAGAAGCACTTTTCAGTATCATTCAGTTTGAAATTGAAGGCAGAAAGGTTCTGGACCTTTTTGGCGGCAGCGGTCAGCTTGCAATCGAAGCTCTTTCAAGAGGGGCAGACAGTGCGGTTATCGTTGATATGTCAAAAAAGAGTGTGGATGTTATAAAGCAAAATCTTGAACACACAGGCTTTTCAAAGAAGGCAGTTGTTGTTTGCGGTGATGCACTTTCCTTCCTTGCAAGAAGAACTGAAAAATACGACATTGCTTTTCTTGACCCGCCCTATTCTGTGGGCATTCTTGAAAAGGCACTGGAAAAGACAGTTGATGTTATGAATGAAGCAGGCGTTATCATCTGTGAGGCTCCCTTCAAGGATGAGCTTCCCGAATGGGCAGGCGACTTCAGACTTCAGAAAAAGTACAGGTACGGCAAAACAGGTTTGTTCCTTTACAGAAGGGACACTCAGGAGGACTGAGAATGAAAGAAAGAATTGCCATTTATCCCGGTAGCTTCGACCCTATAACAATAGG
>JAZTYQ010000006.1:0-14314 GCA_045637065.1 Acutalibacteraceae bacterium | reverse complement strand
GATCTGTACTTCAGGTGAACCTGTGTCACCTTCGTGAGTAGCATACTCAGCGATAATTGCGGTTTTCTGTTCTTTTGTCATCATGACATTTCACCTCTATAAAATATTATTTGCCATGCTCGACCCCAGTATACGGCCGGTGAAGCGCTCTTTGAGCAAAACCCGCAAACCGAGAAATCGGCACAATGCTCAGGTATTATAGCACAAGGCAAATCAAAAGTAAATAGTTAGAGGGAATTTTTTCAATTAATTCATAAAGTTTTTTAGTGTTTTTGGCGGTACGCGTGGCACCATAGAAAAAACGGCAGGTTTGAACCCGCCGTTTTAGTTTGTGTTAATTATCAGAACATTGTTTTGATGAGGTTGATAAGCATAATGATGAGACAGATAATGCTCTGAACAAGGCTGTCATCGTGGGCAGGTCCGCCACAGTCGGGGCAGGCTTCATTTAAAGGCTTTTCAAATTCATAGCCGCAGCCGTAATCGCAAAGATAGTCGCCGTCGTCATCGATGTGCTCAAGCTGTGTACCCTCAGCAGTAACAGTCTTTTCCTTTGGCCACTGGCAATCGCACTTAACAAGCTTTGTGCCGTCTGCATCGCAAGTAGCATCATTATTGTATGCTGCATCTGCAAACTCGTGGGTGTGCTCTGTTGTGCCATTTGAGGTAGTAACTGACAGCTTATTGCCGAAGTCATAAATACCCTCATCGCTATTGGGGTTATATGTTGTTGAGCTGTATCCTGTAATAACAGTAATATCTTCCTCAGCTGTAAGATCATAAGCTACAGGGCTTACGGGCATTGTTGCATTGGGATTAGCTAAAGTAATATTTTGGGCATCAGCTGTAATCTTACCGGCTGCCACAAAACCTGAACCGTTATTAAGCAGTGTTATATCACCTTTTTCAGCAGTTGCAGTGATTGCATAACCTGAGATACCGGGAGAATTTGCATTAGCCTTAACTGATATGTCACCTTCAGTTGCTGTAAGCACAGGAATACATGCAAAAATCATTCCGGTGCCTTTGTTTTCAATTTCAATGTCAGCTGCATTTATATAAATAGTTGTAACAGCACTATTAGTGGATGCTGATATCATTGGTGATTGTGAGTCATTCAAAAGGAAAACAGATCCTGCTGCGTCAATATTTACAGCACTATCGTCACCAAAGCTGGAAATAATCATTGCATTCGGCTTGTTATTTGTTAATGTTATATCGTCACCTTTAAGGTTAATTTTTGTGGCGTAAAGTAAAGGTGCACCTGTTGAATTACCGTCTAATAAAATATCTCCGGTTGCATCAACCCTGAATTCATTTGATGCCGAACCTATTGAACCTGATTCATTGACTACTTTAACATTTTCAGCCGTGATATCTATTGTTGCTGTTACACTAAATAAAAATGACGTATTTTTTCCGTTAACAGTAAAATCACCTGTAGCCTTCGCTGTGAAGGAAGTGCCTGAAGCAATACCGCCGTCAGTATTTACTATCTCAATATTTGTAGCTGTGATATCTGTTGCTGTATTAAATAAATATGCCGTATATTTTCCATTAACAATAAAGTCACCCGCAGCCCTTGCTGTAAAGCCGCAAACGCCTGAAGTAAGCATACCGTTATGATCAATAGTTATATTACCGTTTGTTGATTCAAGAACTGTTTCACCCTGCAGAATCGGTGATGTTGAGAGTGAATTGCCGACAAAGATATCTCCGCCTGCTTTTAATTCAAGTGCGCCTGAAGAAAACCATCCGTTAATTGTCAGACCATCGACTGCATTAATCTTGCAGCTTCCGTAAGAGTAACCGTATATTACCGGTGCAGTTGATGTAGCTGTTGCAACAAGACTTTTGCAGTTAACATATATTGCGCTGCCACAAAGACAATGTACACCTGATTTAATTGTAATATCGGCATCGCCTGTGATTTCAATCTTACCGGTGGAGTAGACGGCTACAGAGGTGTTTTCGATTTTAATTGTGCCTGTTGCTTTAAAAGCAACATCGCATGTTGCGTTGATACAATATGGACCTTTCTGAGTGATATCAACGTCTTTGAGTGTAATATCTGAGCCTTCTGCAAGACTGTTGATCTGGATAACATTTGCCATTTTTGTTTCGTCGTTTTTACCTGTGATGATGTAATCACCTGTAAAGGGAGTTTCGGCACCGTAATCGATGGTGTAACCGGTTTCGGTAATTTTAACATTACCGTCTGCAAGGTCAATTGTCACAGTGTCATCTGCTGCAAAAGCCATAGGTGCCACTATTGCCATCATAAAGACAGCGAGGATGAGTGCAAATAGTTTGTTTCTGTGTTTCATATTTTTTCTCCTTTCGAGATTTAGAATTAATATAAAAAACCGCCCAAAGCACGCAACAAAGCACACCTGAACGGTTAATTACCAAATGTTAAATTGCACACGAAAAAGGGCAGAGTTATCTCTGTCTGATTATCTGTCTGATAGTTTTTCGGAAACTTCATTTTAACAGTCAGCCTTTCCGTATATTTCGTTACATTTAATTTTATCACAGTAAAGTCCCCTGTGTCAATTATTACCAATTAATTCACTGTATAAATTCATAGTTGTGTTTTTGTATATTCTGACGAAAATCTTACCCGACGCTTCCTCGGCGGGATAAAATAAAAAGAGACGCGAGTTTCACCCGCGTCCCGATAATATTATTTCTTGTGATATCTTAAGTGGCAGATATCGTCACCGTTTGCGATGGTCTTGGGAAGATCAAGCTCTGCACCGTATCTTTCACCGATGCCTCTGTCGCCACACATAGCAATGTCACAAAGCATAGCGATTTCTTCATCGCTGCAGCCTGCCTTCTGCCATGCCTTTACAAGAGGACAGTAGTGGAAGTGAATTTCAAGCTCGTCGTCTGTGGAGTTTTTGATATCCATTTCAAACACCCACTGTGCAGGCTTTGTGAAAAGAGTTTTGCGAAGACCCACAAGGGAATCTGTCTTGCCCTTTTCAACAAGACCCTTGCCCTGCATAAGACCGCAACGCTTAACTGCTGCTGAGCCGAAATCTCTGGGATCAAGACCGCGCTTTGCCGCTTCGTCGCAAAGAAGGTAAAGCCATGTTGCTCTGTGTTCAAGCTGTTCGCGCACAGCCACGATAAGGGGATTTTTGATTTTGGCTTCGTTTTTAACTTTACTCATTTTTATTTCCTCCGTTTTGTATATCAAAAAAATTTTTACTTGGAAAGTGTGTTTTTAAAATAAACTATATCGCCGCAAGCACAGGAGTAAACTCCCGAAACGCCTTTGCCAAAACCGTAATGAACCGACTTCTCATAAAGAGGAATCAGCGCCGCAGCAGATACGAGGTACTCTTCGCATTTTTCCATAGCCGCAACAGTTTCGCTTACATTATCCGCATCCTTTACACTGTCAACAAGAGCATCGTAGGTCGTGCTTTTTAAGGAAATAACATTGTCAGCACTGTCGCTCCTGAAACGGGAAAGGGCATTGAAAGCAGTGTCTGTGTGATACCTTATATCAGTGAGTGCTATCTGATAATTTCTGCTTGCAACTCTCTGAGCAAGCTCGTTTTCACTCACCGCCTCAACAAATATTGCACAGTTTATGCCGAGAGTTGCCTGCCAGGACTGCATGATTTTTCTTACAACGCCTTCGTTTGCCTCACTGCAAAGCACCGTCAGCTCAGCAGAAGATATATCAAGTCTGTCAAGACCTTTTCTGAATAAAGCGGCAGGGTCGCTGTTTTTATAATCAGCAATAGCCTTAGCTGTTTCACGGTATCTGAGAGAGCTGATATAAAGCCCCTTGGGGATAACACCCTTTGCCGTTATTTCTCCTGAATCCTCACGCAGTGAAGCATAGTCAAAGCTTGAAGCTAAGGCACGGCGGATGTTCATATCTGAAAGCACACTGTCTGAGCAGTTGAAGATAAGGCATGTAACTGCACTGTCAAGACTGCCGAGGCCGTACTTTTTGCTGCCTGCAATCTCCTGAGCCTGAGAATCGGACAGAGGAGACACGGAATAGGTTTTGTCTTTGAGCTTGCCAAGACGGGTTTCCTGCTCATCTAAAATTGAAAAATAGACAGAACGGGGCATAACCTCTTTGCTGCTGTGATAGTAGTCATTCTTTCTTATGGAAAGAGACGCATCGTCAACCCAGTTGTTGAGATAGAAGGGACCGTTGTAAATAAGATATTTCACCGCAAGACCGTATCTTCCGCCTGTTGCGTTGAAAAAATTCTCATTGCAGGGCATAGCCGCACTCTGGGTCAGGGCGTAAAGGAAGTCGGGGTCGCTGTGCTGAAGCTTTATTTCAAGGGTATAGTCGTCAAGTGCCTTCACGCCTAAATGCTTCTTTGAAAGCTTGCCTGAATAGACCTGCGCGGCGTTTTCAATGGCAAGAAGTGCCGGAGCACCGGGGGATTTTGTTTCAGGCAGAAGCGCCCTTGTAAGACCGAAGACAAAATCGTGAGCAGTAACGGGAAGAGAATTGGTTTCTTTGGAACTCAGACCTATGAGAGGTCCTGCGTATATGCTCACACGCCACTTACATTCCTTGCGTATGGTAAAGGTATAAGTAAGTCCGTCGGGAGAAACAAACCAGCTTTCAGCGGCAGCAGGTACTATCTCACCCTTTTCATTTACTGCAACAAGACCTTCAAAGCAGTTGGCTATGATGTTTTTCGCACCGCTGTGTGATATTATCTGCGGGTCGAGATACTCAGGGTCTGAGTCAATAGGATAGACCAAAGCTGCCTCGGAGCCTTTTTTCTCACCGCAGGCACTAAAACAGGTCAGTACCAGCAAGAGGCAAAGTATAAGACTAAGTGATTTTTTCAACATCTTTTTCATTCCTTGTGTAAAAATAGAATATAATTCTCATTCGGAAATAAACCTGAATTCTTTATTGATATAATATTAAAATGCAACAGCATTTTAACAACTAGTAATTAAACTAAACGGGGGTTTCGTTATGGACTACATCTTTGATATTGTAATTATCATACTACTTATTATATGCGCAGGGCTTCTCTTTATATTGCTCAAAAAGAATAATAGCAAAGATTATAATGAGCTTTTTGAGGAAGTTTCAAAAACAAGGGAAAATGTAGGTAATCTCAAAGGTGAGCTTCATCAAAGAGATATGCAGATGGCTGCTCTTACCCGTGATGAATTCAGTAAATCGAGAATAGAAAATAATGCCCAACAGAGCGAGCAAAGAAAAGAGCTTGCGGCACAGATGGGTGAAATGACCAAGAAAATTGAAAAGATGAACACGGATAACTATGCTTTTAATCTCAGAATGTCGGAGATGATTTCAAACAATCTTCTCGAAATGAGAAAGGGCAACGAAGAAAAGCTTGAGCAGATGCGCATTACCGTTGACGAAAAGCTCAGCGAAACTCTCACAAAGCGTCTTGATTCATCCTTCAAGACAGTAAGTGAACAGCTTGAAAATGTATATAAGTCCCTTGGCGAAATGAAGATTCTTTCCACGGGCGTAACTGAAAATGTAACCTCACTCAACAGAATTCTCACTAACGTCAAGGCAAGAGGCACATGGGCTGAGGTGCAGCTTGAGGGTCTCCTCGACCAGACAATTCCGGGTATGTTTGAAAGAAATGTAATGACAAATCCCTCATCAAAAAATATTGTTGAGTTCGCCGTTAAAATTCCTTCAAGTGACGATAAAACTGCAGTCACATATCTGCCCATTGACTCAAAATTCCCCGTTGAGAGCTATATAAGACTTTGTGACGCCGCTGACAGAGGCGACAGTGCTGCTGTTGAAGCTGAAAGAAAGGCTCTTGAAACAACGGTACTTAGTCAGGCTAAGGAAATCAAAAAGTATATCAACGAGCCTGCTACTACCCCCTTTGCCATTATGTACCTTGCCACGGAGGGACTTTACAGCGAAATTATTTCATCCAAAAACGGTATTGCAGAGCGTTGCCACAATGAATTTAATGTTATGGTAGCAGGTCCGAGTACAATAACAGCACTGCTCAACTCCCTTTCAGTCGGCTTCAAGGCTATGGCTATCAATGAAAAAGCCAAGGAAGTCAGAGTGGTACTTGCGGCAGCAAAGGTGCAGTATGATAAATTCGGAGTGCTTCTTGAAAAGGCAAGAAAGAAAATCGGTGAAGCAGGCAAGAGCCTTGATGAAGCACAGTCAAGAAACAATCAGATTCAGAAGAAGCTCAGAAGCGTGGAAGAAATTGACCGTACCTCAGCTTTGGAAATATTAGGACTTGAAGAAAGTGACGAGGACAGCGAAGTATGATAAGATTTGAAAGCGATTACACTCAGGGCGCAGTGCCTGAAATAATAGCAAAACTTGTGGAAACCAACCTTGAAATGACCCCCGGCTACGGTGAGGATGAATACTGCTTTTCGGCGGCAGAGAAGATTAAAACTGAAATCGGTATGCCTTCGGCAGATGTGCATTTTCTTGTGGGCGGAACACAGACAAATCTCCTCTTCGTTTCAAGCGTACTCAGACCTCATCAGGGCGTTATGTGCGCTCACACGGGTCATATAAATGTTCACGAAACAGGTGCCATTGAGGCTACGGGACATAAGGTTATTCCTCTTAGCAGTGCCGACGGCACCGTAACTGCACAGCAGGTGAGAGACACCCTTGACGCTCATTATAATGATGCGACACACGAGCATATTGTGCAGCCTGCCATGGTTTATATTTCTTTCCCGACGGAAAACGGCACTCTTTATTCAAAGGCTCAGCTGACACAGCTGTCTGAGCTTTGCCGTGAGCGAGACATTCCTCTCTACCTTGACGGTGCAAGACTTGGCTACGGTCTTATGAGTGACAATAATGACCTCACCCTCAAAGATATTGCTTCTCTTTGCGATGCTTTTTATATCGGCGGCACTAAGGTGGGTGCACTTTTCGGTGAGGCATTGGTTATCACAAATGACAGATATAAAAAGGATTTCCGTTACATTGAAAAGCAGAAGGGTGCAATGCTTGCCAAGGGCAGACTTTTAGGCTTGCAGTTTGACACACTTTTCACTGACGGACTTTACTATAAAATTTCTTCTCATGCTGTCAGTCTTGCAAAAAAGATAAGGACTGCTTTTGAAGAGAAAAATATTCCGCTTTATTTTGATTCACCAACTAATCAGCAATTCCCCATCCTTACGGATGAACAGATGAAAAAGCTCGGCGAGAAGTTTGCATTTTCATATTGGTGCAAGGCAGGAGACAAGCACGCTGTGCGCTTTTGCACCAGCTGGGCAACTAAAGAGGAAGATGTGGATAAGTTAGTAGAGAAGATAAAGGAGATGTAAAAACATCAGCGCATTTTTGGTAACTTTTTGTGCGCCAGCAAAAAGTTACGCCAGCGCGGCGAGCGCAAAAAAAATGTAATATTTTGGAGACGCGGGTGAAACTCGCGTCTCTTTTTATCTTTTTCTGCCGAAAAATGTTTGCTAAAGGGTAAGTGATTGCGATTGTAAGCAGAGGATAGTTTCATCTGTTTATTTAAGTTTTGAAATAGCAGATAGTCTCGTTTCCGCTCATGCCGCTATGGCACTTCCTTTGTCCCGAGCGACAAAGGAAGCAAAGCGCTCTTTTTTGCTTACGGCAGTTATATTTTTAAGATATAGTCTCAGTCCGCCTTCAACTGCTGACTACGAAGCGGGACAGTCTGATATTTTTATCGGGGACACTCAAATTACAAACCCTATCCTTTTTTTATAAATCTCGTGCCGCCTGCGTCAGCAGTTTACGAAGCGGGTTAGTTTGCTACTGACGAAGAGGGAAGTTTGATGTGGCGGCGGCTCCATACCCGAATTGCATTCGGGTCGGCGACCGCGTCGCCGTAAAATCGCCTTGGCGATTTAATGGAGCCGCCCCACCGCAGACCGCAAAAAAACATTGACTAACCTCACAAAAAATGCTATAATAAATATGTAATCTGACAGAAAGAATTGCTCTGACTGAAAGATGCGCCAAAATGAATTTCAGCACAGGCAGACCTGTGTTTACGGCCGCATCTTCGGGTGCGGTCTTTTTTGATGAAAGGAATGGTTTTATGGAAACTCGGGTAGCCGTTATGGGCATTATCGTTGAAAATAGTGACAGTGTTGAAAGTCTCAACAGCCTTTTGCACGAATACGCCGACTACATCATCGGCAGAATGGGTCTGCCTTATAAAAAGCGTGGGGTGAGCATTGTTTCAATAGCCATTGATGCGCCCCAGGATGTGATTTCAGCCCTTTCGGGCAAAATTGGTAAATTAGAGGGCGTCAGCGTAAAAACTGCCTATTCAAATGTGATTGCATATGAAGAATGAACTTTTTGATTTAATCGACAAGCTCCAAAAAGAGCAGAGCCTCACCGTAGCCGAGTACCAAAAACTCATTGAAAGCTATAATAGTGACCTCTCGCTGTACTCTGCCGAAAAGGCGAGGGAAGCTATGAAAAGTCACTACGGCAATAAAATTTTTATACGTGGGCTTATTGAAATAAGCAACTACTGCAAAAATGACTGCTATTACTGCGGAATAAGAAAGTCTAACAAAAGCTGTCAGAGATACCGCCTTAATAAAGAGGATATACTTTCCTGCTGCAAAGAGGGATATGCCTTAGGCTTTCGCACCTTTGTTATGCAGGGTGGTGAGGATGCATATTACACTGACGAAGTCCTTTGCGATATAATAAGGCAGATTAAAAGGCTGTATCCCGACTGTGCCGTGACACTGTCTTTAGGTGAGAGAACAAGAGAAAGCTACGAGGCGCTTTATAAGGCAGGTGCAGACAGATATCTTCTTCGCCATGAAACAGCAACAAAAGCACATTACGAAAAGCTTCACCCGAAGTCGCTGAGCTTTGAAAAGAGAATGAGATGCCTTCATGACCTGAAAGACATCGGCTATCAGACGGGCTGCGGATTTATGGTAGGCTCGCCTTATCAGACATCGGCGGATATTGCCCGTGACCTTAAATTTATAGAGGAGTTTTCTCCCCAAATGTGCGGAATAGGCCCCTTTATCACCCACAAGGATACACCGTTCAGAGAAGAAAAATCGGGCAGCGCAGACCTGACGGTATTTCTGCTGAGTTTGGTCAGACTTATAAAACCGACCATCCTTCTGCCTGCAACAACGGCACTTGGCACCGTAGACGGAAAAGGCAGAGAAAGGGGTGTACTCTCCGGAGCAAATGTAGTAATGCCTAATTTATCCCCAATTGATGTGAGAAAGAAATATGAGCTTTACGAGGGCAAAATAGCTACCGGGCAGGAATCTGCACAGTGTGTGGCAGAGCTTAAAGAACGCATGAACGCCATAGGCTATGAGGTTGTTGTTTCCCGTGGAGATGCGAAATAAACAGCATCAGCGTGTTTTTGATTCTTTTTCCACGCCAGGAAAAAGAATGCCTGCCCGGCAAGGGCGATGAAAATTATGAATTATGAATTATGAATTATGAATTGCGCACCTGCGGTGCGAGAATGAATTGACCTGATGGTCATGAATTGACGCAATGCTTCATGAATGGCACCTGCGGTGCATGATAAATATATGAAAGGATGAAATATAATGAACTACAACCCCAAATCATTAAAGGCTGAGGAATTTATCAGCCACGAAGAAATACTTGCAACAATAGAATATGCAGAGGCAAATAAGAATAATGTTGAGCTTATTGATGCTCTGCTTGAAAAGGCAAGACCCAGGAAAACAGAAGACGGCATTAACTGCGCAGGTCTTACTTACAGAGAGGCAAGCGTGCTTCTTGCCTGTGAAATTCCCGAAAAGGTGGAAAAAATATTTGCCCTTGCCAATGAAATCAAGCAGGCGTTTTATGGCAACAGAATTGTTATGTTTGCTCCCCTTTATCTTTCAAACTATTGCATCAACGGCTGCGTTTACTGCCCCTATCACCTGAAAAACAAGCATATAGCAAGAAAGAAGCTAACTCAGGAGGAGGTTAAGGCAGAGGTTATTGCACTGCAGGATATGGGTCACAAGCGCCTTGCAATTGAGGCTGGTGAAGACCCGAAAAACAATCCCATTGAATATATCTTGGAGTGTATCGACACAATTTACAGCATACAGCACAAAAACGGCGCAATAAGACGAGTTAACGTCAACATCGCCGCCACAACGGTTGAAAATTACCGTAAGCTCCGTGATGCGGGCATCGGCACATATATCCTCTTTCAGGAAACCTACAACAAGGAAAGCTATCTCCAGCTTCATCCCACAGGCCCCAAGCGTGACTACGCCTACCACACTGAAGCTATGGACAGGGCTATGGAGGGCGGCATTGACGATGTGGGTCTCGGCGTACTCTTCGGCCTGGAGGGCTATAAATATGAGTTTGCAGGTCTGCTTATGCACGCTGAGCATCTTGAGGCAGTACACGGCGTAGGACCTCACACCATAAGCGTACCCCGTCTTAAGAGAGCCGATGATATCGACCCCGACGCCTTTGACAACGGCATCCCTGACGATATATTTGAAAAGATTATTGCCTGCATCCGCATCGCAGTGCCCTACACAGGTATGATTATTTCCACAAGAGAAAGTGAAAAGGTACGCGGCAGAGCCTTGGAGCTTGGCATTTCACAGATAAGCGGTGCTTCAAGAACCTCCGTCGGCGGTTACACCGAAGAGGAAAGACCTCACGATTCCGAGCAGTTTGACGTTTCAGACCAGAGAACACTTGATGAGGTTGTGCGCTGGCTTATGGAGCTTGACCATATTCCCTCATTCTGCACGGCATGCTACCGTGAGGGCAGAACAGGCGACAGATTTATGTCTCTTTGCAAAAAAGGACAGATTCTCAACTGCTGTCACCCCAACGCACTTATGACACTTACAGAATACCTTGTAGACTATGCAAGCGAGGAAACAAAGAAAAAGGGCTTCGAGCTTATTGAAAGAGAGCTTGAAAAAATCCCTAAGGATAAGGTAAGAGCAATTGCCAAAGACAACATCGAGGCAATCAAAAGCTCAAACAGAAGAGACTTCAGGTTCTGATTAATTATGAATTGCGGGCAGGTTTCTACAGATTGAAATATTTATCCCGCAGAGAAAGTTGCTGTCAGGTCGATATGTTGCCGATGGCAACGCGATATGTGCTTCGCGCTCGATATATTGTCTGCGACAATTCGATATGCACCTACGGTGCGAGAAGGAGGAATGTATGAGCCTTAATTCAGTAGTATCAGCCGAAAGAATACACATCGGCTTTTTCGGCTTGCGTAATGCAGGCAAATCAAGTCTTGTCAATGCAGTGACGGCACAGAAGCTGTCCCTTGTCAGTGATGTCAAGGGTACCACCACGGATCCGGTTAAAAAGGCTATGGAGCTTCTGCCCTTAGGCCCCGTTGTCATAATTGACACTCCGGGTCTTGACGATGTGGGAGAGCTTGGCGCACAGCGTGTTGAAAGGGCAAAGCAGGTGCTTGCCACCACAGATATTGCCATTCTGGTAGTTGACGCGAGTAAGGGTATGTCCGACCTTGACAAAGAGCTGAAATCTCTTTTTGAAAAGAGAAAGCTCCCCTATATCATTGCAATGAACAAGGCTGACCTTCTCGGCAGTGTACCAGAAAGCAGTGATAATATTATTTACGTCAGTGCCGAAAAGGGCGTGGGCATAAGTGAGCTGAAAGAAAAAATCGCCGCCCTTGCACCGAAAAATAAGGGTGAAAAGAAAATTCTCAGCGATATTGTGAAGTCGGGTGACAGGGTCATTCTCGTCACACCTATTGACGAATCCGCGCCTAAAGGCAGGCTCATTCTGCCTCAGCAGCAGACCATAAGAGAGCTTCTGGAAATCGGTGCAATTACTCTTATTGTACAGGTCAGTGAGCTGAAGTCGGCAATCGACAGCCTGAAAAACAAGCCGGACCTTGTTATAACCGATTCTCAGGCATTCGCTGAGGTTGCCGCAATTTTGCCACGTGATATTCCTCTGACCTCATTTTCGATTCTCTTTGCAAGATATAAGGGTGAGCTGAGCAAGGCTGTTGAGGGTGCAGGTAAGCTGAAAAATCTGTGTGACGGCGATAAGGTGCTTATTTCCGAGGGCTGTACGCACCATAGACAGTGCAAGGATATCGGAAGTGTACTCCTGCCAAATTGGATAGAGAAATATTCGGACAAGAAGCTGCAATTCAGCTTCACAAGCGGCGGAGAGTTCCCCGAAAGACCTGATGAATATGCTCTTGTTGTTCACTGTGGCGGCTGTATGCTCACAGAAAATGAGATGAAAAACCGCATTGAGCGCTGCACCGGAAAGGGAGTTGCCATAACAAACTACGGTATAGCTATTGCCGAAATGAAGGGAATCCTTGAGCGTTCACTTGAGGTTTTCGGCAAAAGAGAATAAAAAAAATAAGGGATACATCTACGTGATGTGTTCCTTTTTATTTGGGGGAATATATTTCAGGTTCAATGCCTTTTTTGTGAAAGCGTCCATATCATAGCTGGGCTCATTGTTGAGCTGATAGGCTGTTTTATTCCTTTGGCTATAATAATCTTTTTTTGTTTTTCTTTTTGCGCCGCAGGCATCAGTGTCAGTTTCGGTATCATAAACATTAACAGTATCAGTGTCGGTTTCAGTATCATATAGGCATAGCTTCGCATCACTTTTTATGCGTTCGCATGCCTGCGCATGCGTTGGCATTGTATCAGCACTGTTTTGGTTATTCCATCTTTTTTTAGCTGATTCTGCATTTTTGCGGCAGGTTTCTCTGTATTTTTCCTCGTTGATTGCAATATGCTCTGAAATCTGATGAAAGAGGATGTTCAGTGCAGAGTCTCCTGCAAAATCGGGATATTCTCCCTTGAGTCTGTATTTTGCGAGGGCTTTGAAGAGTTTACCCGCTTGTTCATCTGATAGAAAGCGTACGGCTTGCAAGTCCACATCGTATAGTATAAAGGTTCCTTTTTTCATAGATTTCCTCCTTTCGGGATAAAAATAACAAACATATGTTCGTTCTACAATATATTTTATACCTAATTTTACCACTTGTCAAATGTTTTCGGAATATTTTTTAGTTCCTGCTGAAGGGGGGCGGCTCCACTGCCGAACAAAGTTCGGCAAGCGACCGCAGGCCGCGAAAATTCGCAATGCTTTTTTTGGGGAGCCACCGCCTCTTGCTGAAACTTCCTTCAAAAGAACACCCTGCAAGGAAATCCCTGCAGGGTTATGATTATAATTCATATTTTATGAGCTTGGCGCCGATAAATCCTGCCGCAAGTGCCTTTACAATATCCCCAACAATAAACGGCAGAGATATTGTCACAAAAGCCGCCTTGACATCAAAGCCGTTGTGTATGCACAGCATCAGAATTGCGCATAAATGTGCTATAGGCACTCCCACAAAAACCGTTACGGCAGAGTACCGTTTAAAGTCAGGCTTTCTGCCTTTGAGAAGGCTTATCAGAATTGCCGATATAAGAAAGCCGAAATAGTAGCCTCCCGTTACGCCGAAAAGCTTGCCTGCGCCGCCCACGCCGCCTGCGAAAACCGGCAGACCGATAAGTCCCATAAGCAGATAAACACCAAGTGCAAGTCCGCTTTGCAGTGGGCTGAGAAGAAGTCCCATAAGGCTGACGATAACCGTCATAAGGGTAAAGCCCGACGGTGGCATGGGAATGACTATATAGGATGTGGCAATGAGCAGGCTGATGAGAATAGCCGATTTTGCCAGGGAATAGACCTTTTTATCTCTCATAGTCAGGGATTTCCGACACACCGTAGTGCGCCACAAGTCTCTCATATTCCTCGGCGCTGATAGCTGTTACGCTGCCGTGGCGGGGTTTCAGGTGGTCAACACTGTAGAGCTTTCTTCTGAACTGTCTGAAATTCTGAAAATCACTTGTCATTTGCGCAAAGAAGCTGCCTGCACTGTATTCATCCATAAACATAATCCACTTGTCAGTGCCTGTGATGTTATACATAAAGCTGCCTTCAACGCCCCACCAGTTAAGTGACACGATAATATAGTCGTCAGTTACATCGGCAAAGCCTGCAGGAGTTTTAGCTCTTACATAGGCAATTTTCTGAGTTAAATCCTCTTTGAAATAGAGGTAATAATAGCCATCCTTTTTGTTATAGACCATATCACCGTCTATGCACTGCACACCTGTGAACTGTGAGCCGTCTTCTCTTGTAACGGTTTCACTTCTTCTGCCGTAGAGGTACTCGGGTGCGGTGAAGGTTTTGAAATCCGATGTGTACATATAGTAATGCTGAGCAACATCCTCGTTCAGGGGAGTTGCAGGGTCATCCCAGGTTGAAAGTGCAAGATAAACCATATACTTG
>JAZTYQ010000005.1:0-35993 GCA_045637065.1 Acutalibacteraceae bacterium | reverse complement strand
AATAAAGTCAGCTCCGCATTCCTTACATTTGAGTGTTTTGTCTTCGTACATGGTTTTTTACCTCTCTTGATTTTTATTGCCCCTGTCGGAATTGCACCGGCCCTTTGTAATCAACGCTCTACTTTAAGCTATCGGGCATATATCAGCTGAGTGCTTTTCTCAGCTTTTTTCTTGCTCTTTGAAGTGTGCCGTCAACTGCTTTGACGGTAAGTGACATTTTTCCTGCAATCTCTTCATAGCACAAGCCTGCGAGCTGCAGCCTGAAGGCTTCTTTTTCGCGGGGAGAAAGCTTGTCTATTGCAGAAAGTATGTCTTCGGTATTCCTTTCGGAAATGATTTGCTCTTCGGGCGTAAGCTCATTTAAAAGCTGTGAGGACTGCTCTTCATAGGACACCGTAAGAGAAGGGGGGATATTACCCTTGGCAGCGGACTTTCTCAGTACGCTGAGCATACGGTTTCTTATGCAGGCAAAGGCGTAGGTGGAAAATTTGGTCTGTCTGCCTTCTTTGTAGGAATAAACGGCAGACAGAAAGCCTATCATACCCTCCTGAACTAAGTCGGGAATTTCGTCAGGAGTGACACCCAGGGTTGAAGCGATGCCTCTTGCAGTTTTCATATATCTGGCTGTGAGCACCTCAAGAGCCTGCGGACAGTTGTCACCGTAAAGCTTCAAAAGCTGTTCGTCACTCATAGTCAGATAGTTTGTCATTTGAGCATCCTTCCGAAGGAAATATTATACTACTACAGTATAATGAATATTATATTATGAAAATTATTAACTGTCAATTGAGTTTTTGTACAAAATGACTAAGGTGTTTTTAGTGGAATTTACTTATAAAAAAGCTGATAGATAAATAAACTGTTGCTTTTTTTATTTAATTTCAACAAAAAGTAACACGGAGATTGTTTTGTGTTGCTTTTTTGGATGTGTTGCTGTATAATTATAACATTACATAAAGAAAGGACGAGAATATGAAAAAGTTTTTCCTTTTTGACAACACGGAAACTGAAACAAAAGTGTCAAACACCCGCTTGCTTTCATATGCAGCAGGTCTGACAGGCCAGAATATGACCTATAACTTTGTTTCAAGCAGACTTTTTGTTTATCTTAACACTATCCTTAAAATACCTTCAGAAAAAACAGGTATTATAACAGGTGTAAGTACATTATGGGATGCAATCAATGACCCTCTTATCGGCGGACTTATTGACCGCAGAAAGCATAAGCCGGGCTATAAGCTGCGTCCGTTCCTTTTATGGACTCCGATACTTATCGGCATACTTGTTTTCCTGATGTTCGTTGATTTCGGCTTCAGCGAAAGTAAAACAATAGCCTTTGTTCTTATTTTATACATACTCTTTGACATGGTTTATTCCTTGCAGGATATTTCTATCTGGGGCATTGCCGCTATGTCCAGCCCGGATTCCGTCGAACGCGGGCGAGTAATTCAGTGGATTTCAATTGCTGCAGGTCTCGGCGGCACTATAGGTGGTCTTTTCCCCTCTTTTAAAGATGTTTTTGTTAAAAATGGCGTTATGTCCGAGAAAAACACCTATGTTTTCGGAGCTTTAGTATTCGCTCTTGGCGGTATGCTTATAGCAATGCTGGCTTACAGAATGAAAGAAAAGGTTGAGCCTGTTGCAGACGAAAACAAGAGCAGTATCCTGCGTGATATCTGGGATCTCAGACACAACAAGACACTTATTATTGTTTGCCTTGCAAGAACGGTGCAGAGCATCTCAATTGCATTGCCTTGGGAATATTTCTTCGAAACACAGGGACTTGCCTATAATGTTTTCGGCAAAGAAATTTCAGGCGGTAATGCTCAGGTAGCATACGGCTTTATTATGGGCATCCCCGGTGCAATAACAATGTTCTTTGCTATCAAGCTTATCAAGAGACTTGGCGGTAACAAAAACCTGCTCGTTTTCTCAGAGGTAATTACAGTTATTGCCCGAATTCTTGCTTTCTTTGTGGGTGCAAACGATCGTTTCCTCAACATCGGCGCACTCGGTATCGTTATGCTTCTTCTCGGTACCGCACAAGTCTTCACCAACATGAAGGATATCGCCCATCGCTCACTTCTTACCAATTCAATTGACGAAGTAGAGCTCGAAACCGGCAAGCGTACTGAAGGCATTGTTTTCTCAATGCAGAATTTTGTTTCCAAGCTTACAGGCGCCATTCCCAAGTTCATTCAGGGTTATGTTCTTAAGTTCCTCGGCTTCGACCCCAACATCAAGCATGCAGCAAATCAGACTGTTATCAATGCTCAGGTTGCACCGAGATTCCTCAAATACCGTTGGCATCAGTTTATCTTAGGCCCCGCAATCGGCTCAGTGCTTTATCTTATCGTTATTCTCTTCCTTAAGGATGACCAGACTCACATAGCTGAGGTTGAAAGACAGCTTAAGCTCAAGAGAGAGGCTGCAGCTGCCGAACTCGAAAAGGTGGAAGCATAATGAAGGTTTTATGCGTAATTGATATGCAGAATGACTTTATCGACGGCGCTCTCGGTACCAAAGAGGCTGAGGCGATAACCGATAATGTGGCTGCTAAAATTGAAGCCTACCGCAGAAACGGTGACAGAGTTATCTTCACGAGAGATACTCACTTTGATAATTATATGCAAACTCAGGAGGGCAGAAACCTTCCCGTACCACACTGCATTAAAGACAGTGACGGCTGGCAGATAAGTGAAAAGCTCGCTGTGGGTGACAGCACCGTTATTGATAAGCCCTCCTTCGGCTCGGTAGAGCTTGGCGACTTCATTGCAGGCCTCGACGGTGTTGAGGCTGTTGAGTTAGTGGGACTTTGCACTGATATCTGTGTTATTTCAAACGCTATGATTATCAAGGCGAAGCTGCCTGAAGTTAAAGTAAGTGTGGATTCTCAGTGCTGTGCAGGTGTTACGCCTGAGAGCCATATGAATGCACTTGAAGCTATGAAAATGTGTCAGATAGAAATTCTGTGAAAGCATTGATTTTTCAGATAAAGTGTGATAATATTTTCTTGTAAATTAAAACTTATTAAGAAAGGAGAAACTACTATGTCAATTGCTGAACTTATCGTTTTCCTTGAGGAGCTTTTTGCTCAGCTTATGGAATTCTTCGGCGGTCTTTTCAATAAAGACGAAGAAGCAGAAGGCGAAACTCCCGAAGCATAAAATAAATATGGCTTAAAATGTTGAAGGAACTGTACAGCTGTACAGTTCCTCTTTTTTGTTGTGAAACACAAGGATTAGTTCTTATTGAGCTTTTGATATTTTAACGGCTACGGCAGTTATATCATCTCTTGATGCCTTATCACTTCTCAGCAGAGCCAGTGAAGCTATGTGAGAGGCCAGGTCGTCCATATTGTTTGTACTCCAGGAGAGAAGCTCATCGTTTATCCAGGAACAGTCATTTGCTGTTACTCCATCTGAAACAAGAAGAACAATATCACCGCTTTCAAGTCTGAATTTTTCTTGTGAAGGAGAGATGTTTCTTATTATACCGATGGGCAGAGAGGAGGCACTGACAATATGTATATTATTCCCTCGGCGCATGAAGCTTATTGCAGCGCCTGATTTATAGAAGACGCCTTCGCCTGAAAAAGTGTTTACGGTAAGACAGTCTACACTGGCAATTGACTCATCGGTGGACTTCATAATCATTGCCGAGTTTACGGCTTTTATGGCGCAGGGTACGGAAAAGCCTGCCGAAATAAGCTTCTCTGTTATCTGTGAAGTCATATAGCTGTCTATTGCGGCCCGTGAGCCTGTACCCATGCCGTCGCTTATAAGAGCTGCTTTGTTTCCGTCAGGGCAGGTGATGAAACAAACACTGTCTCCGCAGAGACTTCCCTTTTTGAGTGGCTTCTGACTTGAGCCGAAAAGCACCTGAAAGGAGGCCTTCTCGGTGAAGGTGATAGTTGTTTTTATTTCTGTAACAGAAAACTCAGGCTCGTCAAACTGCTTTTTGCAGAGAAATTCTATAATATTTTTCAGTTTCTTGCGGTCAGTTTCAAAGGCACGGTCAATTATGTTTATTTCAATTGTTACTCTGCCGTCACTGTCTGTGTAAAAAGTCAGAGCATCGGTGTATATGCCTGCATCGTTAAGGGCTGTTTTGGTTGCAACTGAACGTGCGGTGTCCGTAATACGGCTGCATTGAGCCTTTTTAGCTGTTTCTGACAGAAAATCTCCCATGGCGGTGAATTGATCAGTGAGCACCTTACGCATTTCCCTGACTTTCATTTTCATAGCCATATTATTTGTATATTCCGTCAGGCCTATTTCTATTTCGTTTATCAGCAATTCACGGCGAAGACAACGCTTTTCAAGAGGCAATCTGCCTGAGGGAGATTTTTCTATGCCTGCAAGACAGAGAATGTCACTTGCAGTGGAATCAAACATCTTATTCCAGCACTTGCTTTTGTTATCGCAGCAGGTGCATACTCTGTGCTGAAGCTGAGCAAAAAGACGGTTGACCTCAGGATTGATGATGCTGTCTAATTTTTCACTGACCTGAGATACTACGGCAGACACCTCATAAATGCTCTGAGAGGCAGCAAAAAGCTGTGAGGACACCTGACTTGAAATTTCACCGTCATAGGGAACGCCTCTTTTGAGAAGGAAATCCTGAAATGCGGTTATATGACGGGCAGGGATAAGCATAAAGCCTGCGGCGGCAAGAGCGGCTTCCACAAGGCAGATGAGCGAATTCCCCGTTGGCTCGCTGATAAGGCACACAAGTGAAAAGGAAAGTCCGTAGGCTGTGGCGGTTATAATCTGACCGAAAGAGGAAAAGAGACCGGCAACAAGTCCTGACAGAGCAAAGCAAGGAAAAAGAAAACGGTCGGAGGGGGCTATGCAAAGAGCGCAGCCTGTTATCACACCTGAAATTGCACCGCCGCTGCAGCCTTTATAAAGCGAAAGGAACATAACGAATACTGCAGATAAAATTCTTGCAGGGGAAAGTCCCTCAATGTTAAAGCCTGACATACACATAAGAAGAATGCCCATAGAAATAACCGTCGAGGCGGTGTTCTTTATAGGCAGATTGGCAATACCCGTTTTGATAGAGGGCGTGCGCAGACTTAAAGTGAAAAACACTGTAGAGCAAAGACCTAAAAGGCTTTCACATATAAGAAGAAAGACCGCTGTTATGTTCATTCCCGAGAAGGCAAGAAAGATAAGACCGGAAAGAAGCAGACATAAAAATACGCTCACACAGTTGAATTTATCCGTATCAAGGTGCTTTTTACGCTTATTGAGAAAAAGTCTGACAAGGCAGACCAAAGCACAGGCGAGAACATATTTCAGTGCCTGTAAGGGGCTTCGTGAAATGAAATAGCCTACAGTACCCGCAATGAAAACGGGGAAGGAGTATGTAAAATCCACAGAGGCGGCAAAGGCAGTGGTGAAGGGTGACATATTGCCAAGGGCATCAAGCTGAGAAAAGCACAGACCTATAAAGGCAAACACTGCCGTTTTAACAATAGGTGATATATCTTTATCTTCCGAGGATAAAGTGAAGATATCGGGAAAGTCAAGGAATAAATCATCGTCTTTTATTTTCATTGTTATCTACCTTTCAGAATTAGTTTCAGACAATTATAGTCTTTGAACAGGGTAGAAAAAAGTCGTAATCTGCAGGGAAAGATATTTACTTTTTGACATTTGATGTGTTATAATCGACGATGGTTATTTCAAAAGGAAAGAAGATGTAAAAATGACAGGCGTTTTAGTTAACGTTGCAACAGTTATAATCGGCAGTGCTGTAGGACTTATCTTCAAAAAAGGTATTTCAGAAAAATATACCGATGCAGTTATGAAAGGCATAGGTCTTTGCACTGTAATGATAGGTGTTCAGGGTATGCTCAAGGGTGAAAATCAGCTTGTTGCAATTATATCTATGGTTATAGGCGCACTTATGGGTACAGCACTTGATATCGACGGCAAATTAAACGGGGCAGGGGATTTCCTTTCAAGAAAGCTGAAAAAGGGTGATACTGACAAAGTAAGCGTTGCTGAAGGTTTTGTAACTGCAAGTCTTCTTTTCTGTGTTGGTGCAATGACTATTATCGGCTCTCTTGAATCAGGTCTTAAGGGCGATCATACAACCATATTCACGAAGAGTATACTCGACCTGTTTTCTTCATGTATGCTCAGTGCAAGTCTCGGCATAGGTGTAATTTTTGCCGCAGTTTTTGTGCTTGTTTTCCAGGGTGGTCTTGTTTTAGGTGCAGGACTTATTGAGCCGATTTTAAGTGACAGCGCAATAGCTGAAATAACTTGTACGGGTTCACTGATGATTTTAGCTCTCGGACTTAACCTGACAGGGCTTTCAAAGTTCAAGGTTGCCAACTATTTCCCTGCATTGGTGCTTGCGCCTTTTATATGCTTTTTCTTTGATTTTTTAGGTAAGTATATTCCTGCATTAGCGTAATTTATATTATAAGGATTGATAAAATTATGACACAGACAAGAAAAAACAGTTTAATAGGTTCAGTGTTTCTTGCACTGGCAGCCATAATATGGGGCAGCTCCTTTGTGGCACAGACTACAGGTGCGGAGTATGTAGGACCTTTCACCTTTATTGCAATAAGAAGTTTCTTAGGCTCAGTGGTGCTTTTGCCTGTTATAGGTGTAATGGATATGGCAAAGAAAAAGGCTCAGCCTGACATATATAAAAAGATGACTAAGGCTGATTATAAATATCTTCTTATGAGCGGCGGTGTCTGCGGTGTTGTGCTGGCGGTAGCATCGTGTCTTCAGCAGCTTGGCATTGACGGCGGAACGGCTCCCGGTATGGCGGCTTTTATAACGGCGCTGTATATTCTGCTTGTACCCATTTTTTCAGTTTTTCTGGGCAAAAAAATAAGACCCGTAATATGGGCTTGTGTAGGCGTATCTATATTGGCTCTCTATCTGCTTTGTGTTAAAGAGGGCGGCAGGGTACAAGGCTCAGACCTTTATGTTTTAGGCTGTGCCTTCTGTTATGCAATACACATTCTTGTTATAGATAAGGTTTCACCAAGATTAGACGGTGTACGCCTTTCGGCGCTGCAATTTTTTGTGGCAGGCATTATAGCCTCGGTGCCTATGCTGCTTATGGAAGATGTATCCCTTGAGGCACTGAAGGCGGCAGCACCCTCAATAGCCTATTCCGGCATAATGTCAAGCGGTGTGGCATATACATTGCAGATTTTAGGTCAGCAGAAAACAGAGCCGACCATAGCCACAATGATAATGTCACTGGAAAGTGTTTTCGGTGTGCTGACAGCTATGGTGGTACTCTCTCAGGTGCCGACTATGAGGGAAACTCTCGGCTGCATATTGATGTTCGCGGCAATAATTGTGGCACAGCTGCCGGAGAAAAAGAAAGTTTAATTTGTGAAATAAAGTCAGCGGTGGGGCGGCTCCATTAAATCGCGAAGCGATTTTACGGCGACTTCGTCGCCGACCCGAATGAAATTCGGGTATGGAGCCGCCCGCACACTTACCTTCACATCAAAACCCATTTACAAAGCAACCACTTTATGATACAATAACAAGGTAAACCAATTCGCTAAACCGAAGAAAGGATAAAATTATGAGCGTAACAAAAACACATTATGCCTTTATGCCTGACGGCACAGAGGTTCACCTTTTCACTATTACAAACAATAACGAGATAAGTGCAGGCATCATCACAAAGGGTGCAACTCTTAACTCCTTCACCTGCCCCGATAAAGACGGCAATATGGGTGACATTATTATGGGTTTTGACACCATTGACTATCATATCACATCAGGCACCTACACAGGTCAGGTTATCGGCCAGTACGCCAACAGACTTTGCGGCGGCAAGTTTAAGGTAGGAGACACTGAATATCAGGTGACTCAGAACGAAAAGGGCAAGACTTGTCTTCACGGCGGTGCAGAATACTCAAGTGCAGTGTGGAAGGCTATCATCATCGATGACAATGCCGTTGAATTCACATATCACAGCCCTGACGGCAAAGAAGGCTTCCCCGGCAATGTTGATGTTACTGTTGTTTACAGACTTACAGACCGCAACGAGCTTGAGATAAACTACAAGGCCGTCAGTGATAAGGATACAATTATCAATATGACCAACCACGCATATTTCAATCTCGGCACCACAGCAGGCGGAGATATTCTCGACCACGAGCTGATGCTCAATGCAGATTATTATACACCCACAGATGCAGACAGTATTCCCACAGGTGAAATAAGAAGCGTTAAGGGTACGGCTTTTGATTTCACCACACCTAAAAAAATAGGCAGAGATATCGGCGCTGACGACGAGCAGCTCATTCAGTGCCGCGGCTACGACCACAACTTCTGTGTGGGCGGTGAAGCAGGTAAGCTTCGTCTTGTGGCTAAGGTAACAGACGAAAAAAGCGGCAGAAAGCTCGAGGTTATGAGTGACCTTCCCGGTGTACAGCTTTACACAGGCAACTTCCTTGACGGCAGTGAAATGGGCAAGAACGGCATCGCTCTTGAGAAACACTACGGCTTCTGCCTTGAAACACAGTATTATCCTGACACACCTAATCAGGCAAATTTCCCCCAGTGTACCTTCAAAGCAGGGGAAGAATTCAGAAGCACAACAATATTTAAGGTTTAACATCAGCGTGTTTTGGTTACTTTTCCACGCTGGGAAAAGTAACGCCCTTGTGGCGAGCATAAGAGAAAAAATAAGCGGTAGGCTCAGTGCCTGCCGCTTTGCTATTATATTCTGTGTTTAGAAAATTTCTTACCTTGTCAGGATTTCTCCCGTTTTAGCGTTTATGATGTTGTTGAAAACGCAGATGTGTGATGTTGAAATGAATTTATCCATATGCAGTGAGCCGAAGTACCAGTGCTTGAACTGGCATATTCTGCTTACGTCCTCGAGATAGGTGTTGATAGCTGTGATGCTGGCATCGTTGCCCGTCTGCAGCATAAGGAAGTCCTTGATTTTTGCGGGAGGCTCGTGAGTGATAACGATATCCACCTTGCCGCCGTATTTCTGCAGATTTTCAACGCCCTCAACAAGCTCTTCTCTGGTTGGAATTTCCATATCTGACCAGGTGTCCATCTCGAAACGTATATCAATATCAGGGCTTTCGCCACCGCCCATTGTGAAAATCTTCACACCGTCGATTTCATAAACCTGACCTCTCATAAGGTGAAAAATGTTTGAGGCTATATGGTGTACCTTGCCACCGTTCCAGCGTTTAACTTTGATGGCACTCAGCATATCGAAATTTTCGTGAGTACCGTCAACAAAGCAGATGTTATATTTTTTCTTGCTGAGCTTTTTCAGCACATTTATTTCATCCTTGCTTCCGTCCCAGAGAAAGCCGAAGTCACCGCAGACAATGAGAGTATCCCCTTGCTTGAGCTTTTTCAGCCTTGGGTCATTGAAGCGTGAGGCGATTCCGTGGGTATCACCTGTAACATATATCATAATTTCACACCGTTCCTCTCATAATTTAACAAAAAGTTATTTTAAAAGTCTGTACTTTTTACACAGCAATTGGTATAATAAAATGACGGAGATTATCCGTTCCCGTTTATAATATCACAAAATTTGATTTTTTGCAAATATATAGGGGAAATTTCACAAAATTTACACATGAGGTGGTTATAATGAAGAAGTCAGTATCATTGTTGCTTATTTTAATGCTCTGTTTCACAGCTTTTACGCTGAATTTTAAATCGGAGGCTGTCTTTGCTCCTGAGGAGGTAATATCAAAGCTCAATTCAGATGTATGCTATCTTGAGAGCCTTGATGAGGGAACAGTGCTTTTCGATAAAAACGCTGACAAAAAGGTTCCTGTTGCCGGTTTTATCAAGCTTATAGCTGCCGTTGTTGCAATTGAAAAATGGGGTAGCCTTGACGAAGTTGTTGAAGTTACCGATAAAAACCGCTCACTGGTGAAATATGATTACGGCATCAGAACGGCAGGGTACAAAGCAGGTGAAAAGGTTAAAAAGAGCGACCTTATAAAGTGCATGGTTGTTTACAGCGCAAACGATGCTGCAAGCATTGTGGCATATGAGATTTCAGGCTCATTGGAGGGCTTTATAGCTGAGATGCAGGCTCTTATGGAAAAAATCGGCTGTAAAAACACTGTGATAAAAAATATTCACGGATTTGATGAAAAGGGGCAGTACACCACCGCCGCAGACATGGCAGACTTTCTCAGATATGCTCTCGGTTATCCTATTTTCAGTGATGCCGTTTCTACCCAGAAGCTGATTGTTAAGGCTTACGGCGACAGGGCAGAAAAAACCGTTACAGCCAATAACAAGCTTATGAATTCATCAATTGCCGATTATTATCATAAATCCGTAACAGGCGGAAAATACACTATGACTGATGAGGCAGGTGAATGTGTTGCCGCAATATCAAATCTTGACGGCTATTCATATCTCACTGTTGTTATGGGCGGCAAGCTGACGAATGTCGACAAAGATGACACTAAGGAAAACACCTGCTTCAACGATGCAAAAAATATGCTTGACTGGGTCTATAACAATATCAGATACCGTGTTGTTGTGTCACCTGAACAGAGTATAGCTTTTGTGGATGTAAAAGCAGGAAAGGATACGGACAAGGTCAGACTTGTGCCTTCAAAGGAGCTTTCCGCTCTTGTTCCCTCAAATGTTTCTACCGCTTCTGTTTCTTTTGAAATAGTTGAGGGCAGTGTGCCTTCCGTTGTGACTGCACCTGTCAAGGCAGGTACCGCTATGGGTCAGGCTGTTTTCTTTTATGCAGGTCAGGAGGTTGCAAGGGTTGACCTTATGGTTGCAAACGATGTTGAAAGAAGCACAGGCGGATATATTATGAGTGTTATCTCATCAATTGTAGGCTCACCTCTTTTCCTTGTGCTGTCAATAGTTATCTTCCTCGCGTGTGCATTATATCTGGCTTTTCTTGTTTGCAAATACCTCGGAATAACCGATGAAAAACAGATTATGGCATTTATAACAAATGGCAAGAAAAAAATAGCAGCTTCACAGAGAAATGTTAAGACACAGCCTAAGAAAAACACCTCAGCCAAAAGACCTCAGAACACAAAATCAACAGGAAGAGCAAAACCGACAGCAAATACCAAAAAAACTCAGAATACCAAAAGACCTCCTTCAAAAAACGGAAAATAAACTTTACCGAAAGGATAAACATTATGAAGAGACTAATAAGAAACCTTCTCATATTTGCAATTACGGCAGTGCTTGGTGCTGTGATGGCAACATATGCCTTTGCCGGAAATGAAGATAACTGGGTTAACGCCTGGGGCACTGCTCCCGTTCAGGCACAGATAGACGGCTTGGGTGAAGCAGGCTCAATTATCGGTGAACTTATAGGCGACGACAGCCTGACAGAGGTTACCGTCAGATCTGTTATCACACCTACCGTAAGTGGTTCAAAGCTGAGAATAAAATTTTCAAACCACTATAACACAAAGCCTATAACAATAAACGGAGCTTCTGTTGCAAAAAGTCTTAAGGAAAGCAAAATCGATATGGCAAGCTTTAAGCTTCTTTCCTTCAGAGACGGCTATCCGAGTGTTACTCTTGCTCCCGGTGAGGAAATATACTCCGACCCTATAAGCTTTGACGTTGTGGCTCATCAGAAAATTGCCGTTACAACTTATTTTGACTCCTTCCTCGATGTGAATACGATGGGACTCTCAGGAGCCGATACATACATGGCAACAGGTGACGCTCTCAAGAAAGATGACTTTGATATGCTCAAGGATGTTCTTGATGACGAGGAAGTGCTCGATCTGATGGCAGGCCTTCTTGAAGGCTTCGGAATGGGCAGCAGTATCAATCTCAAGCTCACATACAGCTTTATGAAGCTTGTGCCTTGCATTACAGATCTTGATGTGCTCACTCACGACCTTGGCTACAGTGTTGTGGTTGTGGGCGACTCAACTGTTGCAAACGATTTTCCGCTTTATCTCGGTCAGGCACTTTATGAAGACGAAGACGTAACAAGCGTAGGCGTTGTGGGCAAGGGTGTTTTAGGCAACTGCATGCTCTATCCGGGTCTGGGCTTTGGCTCATATATTTATGCAGAATCACTGCTGCAGAGATTTACAAGGGATGTCCTCAATCAGTCAGGCGTAAAATATGTTATTTTAAAAATAGGTGTAAATGATATTATTCACCCCGTCTGCACAGACAGCATAGTTCAATATCCGGGTATAGCTCAGCCTTCGCTGGACACTCTTATCAGAGGCTACCGTGAAGTTTTCAAGGCTTGCCACGATGCAGGTGTAAAGGTTATTGCAGTGGGAATAACCCAGTGGAAGGGTGCTACAAGAGACTACTTCGGTGACGGCGGCACCTATGTGAGAACTCCTGCTGAATTTGAGGTGGACTGGCAGCTTGCAAAGGATGTCAACAACTGGCTTGCAACAACAAATGAGCATGACGGCTATGTTGATTTCTGCAATATTTCAGCTAACCCTCTCGACCCTGACGCTTTTCTTCCCGAATACAGTGATGACTACATACACCCCTCAGCTGCTTTGCAGAAGGTGTGGGCAAACTACTTCCCCCTTTCACTCCTTGGCGTAGGCTCAATGCCCGGCGGTGTTGTTATGGATAAGCAGGAAAATTCCGTTTATGTGGGTGAACAGACACAGCTTACAGCTACGGTTTATCCCGAAACTGCCGAGGAAAAATCTATCGAATGGTTCAGTGAAAACCCTGAGATAGCCACAGTAGATGAAAACGGTGTTGTTACGGGCGTTTCCAACGGTACTGCTGTAATTTCCTGCCGTACCGTAATCGGCGGCTTCAAGGCAAGCTGCAAGGTGACGGTAAGCACTAAAGCCGAAAACATAATTCTCAACTACGGTACCAACACAATTTTTTCAACAGAAACTTTCACTCTCAAGGCTACTGTTTTCCCCGAAAACGCCACTGACAAGAGTGTGACTTTTTCAACAAGCAATAAGGCTGTTGCTTCTGTCAATTCACAGGGCAAGGTTACAGGTGTAGGTACTGGTACTGCCGTAATCACCTGCACAAGCGCTGACGGAAGAATAAAAGCTATTTGCACCGTAACTGTCAAGAAAAAGGTTCACGTTCAGAATATAGAGCTTCGCTGTGGCGGCGAGGAAAATTACAGAAGCCACACAATGTATAAAAATCAGGCATTTGAGCTTTCTTATGTGGTTTCACCTGCAGATGCAACCTTCAAGAATGTTACATGGTCAAGCTCCGATGAAAAGGTTGCCACAGTTGACGCTGAGGGCAGAGTGGTTGCAGTCGGCGGCGGTACGGCAGTAATAAAATGCGTGTCTACAGATAATCCTATGGTTGGCGCAACCTGCACCGTTACCGTCAAGGTCAAGGCAACGGGCATAAAGCTCAGCAACACCTCTCTCAAGCTCTATGAGGGCAAAACCAAGACCATGAGTGCGGTGATTTCACCTGCCGATGCCACAAATTTAAAGGTTACCTGGAAGTCTGAAAACAGCAAAATAGCAAAGATTGATTCCAAGGGCAAGATTACCGCCCTCAAGCCCGGTACTACATACATTACAGGTACCACAGCCAACGGCAAATACACAGCAAGATGCAAGGTTATTGTGCTTGAGGTTATCGACACCAAGAAGGTTACCCTCAATAAGACAAGTCTTTCAATCAAGCACGGCAGCACTTATCAGCTCAAGGCTACTGTTTCACCTTCAAATGCAACCAATAAAACTCTTATCTGGACATCGGATAACACAAAAATAGTCAAGGTTTCAGCAGAGGGCAAGCTCACTGCAGTGAAGCCCGGCACAACCTATATCTATTGCAAAACCCTCGACACTGGCAAAACAGCCAAGTGTAAGGTCACTGTCAAGGCAGTGGTACCTACCTCGGTTAAATTCTCAAAGACTACACTTTCAGTACCCTACGGTGAGATTTATAAGATTAAAAATCTTGTTACCGTTTCACCCTCAAACGCAACGGATAAATCACTTAAGTGGACTTCAAGTGACCCGTCAATCGTCAAGGTTTCAGCAGCGGGTAATATCAAGGGTCTCAAAGCAGGCAAGAGTGCGGTTATAACTGTAACAACAGTTTCAGGAAAGAAAACTGCAGAGATAACCGTAAAGGTCACTCAAGTCAATCCCGAAAGCGTAAAGCTCAATAAGTCCTCGCTAACCCTCAGTAAGGGAAGTACGGCAACACTTACGCCTTCATTCACACCGTCAAACACAACGGTTAAAACTGTTACATGGACTTCGAGCAACAAGAGTGTTGCTACCGTAAGCAGTAAGGGTGTTGTCAAGGCAGTTGCAAACGGCACTGCAGTTATCACCTGCAAAACCAAAAACGGTGAAACTGCCACTTGTACCATAACGGTCAAAAAGGTAGCTGTTACGGGCGTTTCAATAAAGGAATCCGGCGGTCTTATTATGAATGTAGGCTTCACCTATTCTCTTACTCCCGTGATTTATCCTTCAACTGCAACAAATAAGAAGGTAACATGGCTCTCAAGCAATCCTGCCGTAGCCTCTGTATCTTCAAGCGGAAAGGTAACTGCTAAGAGTAAGGGTACTTGTCAGATTACCGTTATAACCGATGACGGCGGTTACAGTTATTCCTGTCTTATAGTTGTAAATTAAAAAACACGAGGCACCTTCAAAAGAGGTGCCTCAGTTTAAAACGGTGATAATATGAAATGTAATATCTGTCCGAGAAATTGCGGAGCAGACAGAGAAGTAGAAAAGGGCTACTGCGGTATGCCGTGGGATTTTAAGATAGCAAGAGCTGCAAAGCATTTCTGGGAGGAGCCTCCCATAAGCGGCACAAATGGCAGCGGGACTGTTTTCTTTTCAGGCTGCAGCTTAGGCTGTGTCTACTGTCAGAATTATGCTATAAGCCATGGTGGTGAGGGCAAAATTATAAGCGAGGAAAGGCTAATAGAAATTTTCGACGAGCTGGTTTCTTCAGGGGTGCATAACATAAACCTCGTCAGCCCCACGCACTATGTGCCTCAGCTAAAAAAGGTATTGACAAATTATAAAAGTACCGTGCCTGTTGTCTACAATTCATCAGGCTATGAAAAGGTAGGAAGCCTTAAAAGTCTTGAGGGTCTTGTTGATATTTATCTGCCTGATCTTAAATATGTCAGAAGTGATAAGGCAAAGCGATACAGTGATGCCGAAGACTATTTCACCTACGCTTCAAAAGCACTCCTTGAAATGAAAAGGCAGTGCGGTAAAAATGTGTTCGATGAAAAGGGCATAATGCAAAAGGGTATGATAGTAAGGCATCTCATACTGCCGAAAAACACCAACGGCAGCCTTGAGGTACTCAGGTGGATTTATGATAATCTGGGCAAGGACACTGCAATAAGCCTTATGGCGCAGTATACCCCCTGCGGAAAAATAGAAAATATCAGTGAGCTGCAGAGGAAAATTACAAAACGCGAATATGAAAAAGTGCTTTCCTTTGCCATAGAGCTTGGCTTCGAAAACATCTTCACCCAGGAAAACACCGCTGCAACTGAAGATTTTATTCCCGATTTTGATCTTACAGGTGTATAAAAGACTTTACTTTTTATAGAAAGTTATGATAGAATAAAACGAAAAATAAATTCAGGAGGAATTTAAAATGAAAGGTTTCTTTGGAGAATTCAAAAAATTTATTATGAGAGGCAACGTAATTGACCTTGCTGTCGGCGTTATTATCGGTGGCGCGTTCCAGGCTATTGTTAACTCACTTGTTAATGACATTGTGTCACCTGTGCTTTCACTTATAACCAAGGGTGCAAACTTTGCAGACAAGTTTTTGGTGCTTACTGTCGATGAGGTAAGCTTTGCAACAGTCGAGGCTGCCAAGGAAGCAGGTTATGCAACTCTCAATTACGGTTCATTTGTTACTGCAATAATCAACTTCCTTATTATGGCATTTGTTATTTTCCTGCTTGTGAAGACTATTAACAAGGTTGCAGAAATCGGCAAGAAAAAGGAAGAAGAAGCTCCCGCAGCACCCACAACAAAGGTTTGTCCCTATTGCAAGAGCGAAATCAGCATCGAAGCTACAAAGTGTCCCCACTGCACATCAGATATTCCCGCAACTGAGGAGGAATAATCCATGCTTGGTTTTATCGGTACGGGCAATATGGCTTCTGCCATAATAAAGGGTGTAGTATCTTCGGGCAAAATAAATGAAGAAATTGCCGTTTTCGATATAAATGAAGAAAAAGCTCAGGCTCTTTCCTGTGAGTATGGCGTAAAGGTGCTTCCCGATGCCAAAGAAATTGCCCGCCAATGTGACAAGGTTGTTTTAAGCGTAAAGCCCAATATTTTTCCGTCACTTCTCGATGAAATAGGGCAGGAGCTTAAAGAAAATAATCCTCTTATAATTTCAATTGCAGCAGGTAAAACACTTGAGTTTATAGGTGGTTGCATTCCCTATGAGGGCAGAATTGTGAGAATTATGCCCAATATCAATGCCAAGATAGGTGCTGCAGTTTCAGCCTATTGCGGTAACGAAAAGGCTGATGACGATGACCTGAGCTTTGTGAAAAATCTTTGTGAAAGCTTTGGTATTGCAGTAAAAATTGAAGAAAAGCTTTTCTCAATTTACAGCGCTATAGGTGGCTGCAGTCCGGCTTTCTCATATATGTTTATTGATTCACTTGCAAGAGCTGCTGTGAAAAACGGTATGCCTAAAAAGCAGGCTCTCGAGGTGGCTGCAGGTGCAGTTCTCGGCAGTGCCAAGATGATTCTCGAAAGTGATGAGCATCCCTGGGATTTAGTTGATCAGGTCTGTTCACCGGGCGGCACCACAATAGAAGGTGTTTCTGCGCTTCAGAACGGCAGCTTTGAAGCACTGGTCGGTAGTGCCGTTGAAGCCGCGTATAATAAAGACAAGACCTTATAAGCTTGTCAAAATAACAACGCGTTTTTGATTCTTTTTCCGAGGCAGGAAAAAGAATGCCTGCGTGGCGAGAGCAATAATAATATAAAGTACACATTGTGGTCGCGGTGAAAACTGCGACCGTTTTTTTGTGGGTGCAAGGGTGTAGGTCTGTTACTGACGAAAAGGACAGTGTGCGGTGCGGCGGCTCCATAAATCGCACGAGTGCGATTTTACGGCGACCGCAGGTCGCCGACCCGAATTTATTCGGGGATGGAGCCGCCGCAGCTTCCCGCCTGCACATATTAAAAGCCCTGCAAGGAAAACTCCCTGCAGGGCCGGCGTATTATATTATGCAATCGGAACAGTACTTAATTTCTGACCAACTGATAAAGCTTCTGCTCAAAGCCATAGCTTTCCATAAGGCTTTCAACCTGGGATAAATCGGGAGTGAGAGGCTTTTTCATTTTACAGCGAAGCATAAGATTCTTCGGCGAGTGTGCAAAGTCAACAAACTCTATTATGTCAACCTCGTAACCGCACTGTTTTAAAATTTCAGCTCTTATGCTATCTGTCAGCAGTGCAGAGAAACGCTCCTTTATAAGTCCGTGAGTGAGAAGCAAATCAAAGTCGCCGCCCTTTTTAATTGAAGAACAGACCTCGTGTTGACAGCAGGGGACGGAAAAAATGTGCTTTACGCCGTGACTTATGGCGTGATAAAGAGCGAAGTCCGTAGCAATATCACAGGCGTGAAGAGTGATAACCATATCAACATTATCTTTATAGACTTCACCCTTTGTCACATCGTTGACATAGAATTTAAGATTCTCATAGCCGTATTTTTCTGCAGTTTCGTTGCAGTGCTTAACAACATCCTCTTTAAGGTCGAAGCCTAAAACCTTTGCTTTAACTTTTTTAATTTCGGTGAAGTAGTAGTAAACAATGAAAGTGAGATATGACTTGCCGCAGCCGAAATCAAGAATTGTAACTTCATCCTTATTCATCTTTGAGAAGCTGTCGTCAATTATCTCAATGAAGCGGTTAATCTGCTTATACTTGTCATATTTGCTCTTGACAACGGTGAAATCCTTTGAAAAAACGCCTAAATCCACAAGGGCAGGAATGTTTGCACCCTGAGGCAGAATATAGTTTTTCTCTTTGTTGTGCTGTGCCGTTTCCACCTTAGCTATATCGTTACCTGTCACCTTGCGTTTGGTTTTGTCGGGGAATATGGTGTACTGCACAGAGGTACCCTCGGCGGTGAGACAAGCCTGCTTGAAGGCAGACTGACCTGCGCCTTCGCACCATGAAAGGAAATCCTCTTCACTTAAATTCTCGTGAAACACCTGATTGTTTTTATGCTTTTCCAGCTGCCATTTTATACCCTTTTTAGTCTGAAATGGTCGGGCGGTTATTTTTGTGTACTCGTAGGCTTTGTCCTTACGGTCACTGAACGCAAGCTTTTTTATTTTGCCGGTCAGGGCAAGTATATCTTCGTTTATGATAAACATTCTGCACCTCGTTTTAATTGCTGAGGATATAATATCACAAAATGCGGCAAATGTACAGAGGTGAATTTTATTGACAAAGGGAAAAGCTGCAATTATAATGAAGTCATAACACAAGGATAGGTGAAACATATGTCAAAGACTAAAAGAAATATTGACAGGGAAACTCTCAGTGTAATTTTTAAAAAACACTCTCTCGGTGAAATAAAAGAGGTTACACCTCTTAAGGGCGGTATGTTCAACAGTGTGCTTAAGGTAACTGTAAGTTCGGGGGAAAGTTATGTAATAAAAATCGCACCGTCTGATGATGTCAGTGTGCTGACCTACGAAAAGAACCTTATTAAAAGTGAGTTGCATTTCTACGAAAAATTTGCTTCTCTTACAAAGGTTAAGGTGCCTGAAATTTACGGCTGCAACTGCGATGAAAAAAGCGATTACCGCTATCTGATAATGGAATTTATAGACGGTGAAATGCTCAACAGGGTTAAACTGTCAAAAAGTGAGGAAAGTCAGCTTATGTTCGAGCTTGGCTGTGCAATGGCTGAAATTCACAGTCTTCCCTGCGAAGACGGCTTCGGATATTTGCAGAACGGTTTATATGATGCTTGGGATAAGGCTTATCTGACTATGGCTGAAAATGTCATAAAAAACGCCGAAAGCAAAAAGGCAAAGATACCTTATCTTGATGAAATAAGAGAAATTTTCCGTGAAAATGAAGAACTGCTCAGAACGGTTGAGAAGCCTTGCTATAATCATTTTGATTTGTGGGCAGGTAACATTATGGTAAAAGATAATAAACTATATGCTCTCATAGACTGTGAGAGAGCTATGATAGGTGACAGAATGGGCGATTTCATATCTCTTGACTATCTTGCTGCTTTTGATAAAGAGAAAAACAAAGACCTGATTGCCGGTTACAATTCCGTGGCTAAAGAGCCTTTAACCTTTAGTAAGGAAGAAATGAAAAGGCTTTATCTTATGAAGATATATCTTGGGCTGATAGTTTATACAGAGCAACATTACCGTTACAGTAAATTTTCACCTGTGTTTTATGGCGGAAAAGCCTTTGGTAAAAAAGTAATTGCTAATGCAATAAAAAACCTTAGAAAGCTGGGTTGAGTTATGTTTGCAAGTTTCGAAAAAGACTATATTATGCGCATCGTCAAAGAAATGGTACGTATGCTTTTAAAACTGCTTTTTGATATTGACACAACAAGGTCTATGGAAGATGTAATAAAAGAAGCCGAGGAAAAACAGACTCTTGACAGACTTATAAAAATGATAGACGAGGGACTTGTCAATGAAGCCGAAAATGAGCTTTATGAAATAACTCTCGACGGTGACAGAATACACCTTAAAACGGCGTTGATTTTTTATTATCACCTTGCAGAAAAAGATGAAGCCTTCCTTCATGCTCACAGTTACACTCAGGAAGAAGTCAAAGAGGGAGTGGAGGATTTAATAGAGAGATACGGCATTAAAGACATCGCCGATTTGTTTGTTGAAAGCTAAAAATCAGTTGACTAAGACGAGCAAATAATATATAATAAATCTATTACGGAGAAAGGATTTGAAAATTATGGAAAACAAATTTTCATTGGACAAATCAAAAAAAGTCTTTCCTATAATTCTTATGGTTATAGGCATCATAGTTATGGCTGTGCAGCTTATTACAAGACTTAACCTTGTTGCTCTTGTAAGCCTTATTTATTGCTGTGTTATGTCTGCTGTGATTTTTCTTTCACTCATCATCAAGAAAAAAGTTTATGCACCTATGATTTACGGCTACGCTTTTGTGGGTATAGGTCTTTTGCTGTTCCATATCATCTGGGGCGCAGATGCAGGCTTCGGTGCATTCTCAACAGGTCTCACAGGCTGGTCAAGCGTTGAAAACAGTCTCTTTGCAGGTGAGGGTAGCATTTTCACAAGAATTTTAGGCAATCTGCTTCTCTCTCTTCCCGCTATTGCTTCACTTCTCGGTCTTTTCTTTGTGGCGAAGAAGAGCTTTAATAAAGTCTCACTCAAGGCAGGCTTATCTGCTGCTCTCAGCGTGCTTCTTATGGCTTCATCAGTGCTCAGCGTGCTTGCAGGTAACCTGAGAACAAAGCCCGTTACAGAAAGACTTTGGGACGGCCACGACGACTATCTTGACGGGGTTGACAAAAATACAGAGGGCAAACCTAATGTGCTTGTTATCCTTATGGATGATATGGGTTACGGTGACACCTCGCTCAACGGTGCTATCTATGATACACCCAATATGGACTCAATCGGTGAAAACGGTCTTAACTTCGAGAATTTCTATTCAAGCTATTCAGTTTGCTCACCTGCAGGTTTTGCAGCTCTCACAGGCCGTTATCGCTACAGAGGCTATGCTGACAATGTTATCTATCCCACAATTTCAACCTTCAGCCCCTTTGCCATGACAAGAGTTTATAACTCCTTCGAAATGGGCAACAATGCTGACGGTATGCTCGGCGACGAAATCACAATTGCTGAGGTTTTCCAGCAGGCAGGCTATGCTACAGGTGCTTTCGGCAAGTGGCATTTGGGTGACTACGGTGAATATCTGCCCACAAACCAGGGCTTTGATTACTTCTACGGCTCACACCATGTTAACGATATGACACCCTTCTATCACGTAACAGAGGAAGAGGGCGAATATACAATAGTTCACGGTGTTGAAGAGCTTAAGGATGAAAACGGCAAGAAAGATCAGAGCAAGCTCACAGAGTGGATTCACGGTGAAATTACCCAGTGGATTACAGACACTGTAACCGGCTCAGACGAACCCTTCTTTGCTTATTATGCTTCACCCTGGCCTCACGGTCCCGTATTTGCAGGTGACGATTTTGACGGTGCAAGCGGTATGGGTACATATGTTGACTGCATCACAGAGTTTGACACTTACCTCGGTCAGCTCTTCGGCACGCTTGAGGAATTAGGTGTACTCGAAGACACAATCATTATCTTCACAAGTGACAACGGACCTGCTCTTGAGGGCAGTACCGCCGACCTTCGCGGTGCAAAATATCTTCCCTATGAAGGCGGTCAGAAGGTACCCTTTATGATAAGATGGGATAACAATGGCGGTCTCTTTGAAAAGGGCGGCACAAGAAGCAACAGCGCAACCTTCGTTGACTTCTTCCCCACACTTATTGACCTTTGCGGCATCACTGTTGGCGGTGAAAACAATGCTATGCCCACCGATAGAATTATTGACGGTGTTTCATTTGTACCTGTGATCAAGGAAGACATTCCCGTACATACCGAGGAGCATCCCATTCTTCATATGAAGCGTGAAGACATCAAGGCTATTCAATATACAGTACCCTCACAGAAGGTCAAGGATATGTATCCCGACTATGATTATGAGGTGCTGAACAGTGATTATCTCACTCTCAAATACTTCGACAAGGCACCTAATGATAACTCAGCATTCTTCGATAAGAGCCGTAAAAACTGGCTCCACATCCTTACCGATGACTATCAGGAAAACTACAACCGTACTGTTGTGTATCCCGAAATTTCAGCCAAGATGAATGAAGAGCTGAAGGGCATCCAGAAGTCCTTCGGAGAAAACAGAAGAGGTATTATCGAATAATGCCGCCGCTTTCTATAATGATAAAGCCGGCTTCAAGCCTTTGCAACCTTCGCTGTAAATATTGCTTTTACTGTGATGTTGCGGCAAACCGAGAGGTGTTCTCCCTCGGCAAAATGAATGAAGCAACGGCTGAAAAACTTATAAAAGACGCCCTGAATTTTGCTGACGGCTCAAGTGTGGCTTTCGCTTTTCAGGGCGGCGAGCCTTTAATGGCGGGTATTGACTACTTTAAGTTCTTTACCGAAACCGTAAACGCGTACAACCAAAAGGGCAGTGAGATTTTCTATTCCATACAGACCAACGGCACTCTTGTAACAGACGAGTGGGCAAGATTTTTCACAGAGAATAAATTTCTTGTGGGGCTGAGCCTTGACGGCGACTATGAGGGCAATAAATTCCGTGTGGATGCGGGTGGACAGAATGCCTATTACAAGATTATCACTGCGGCAAACAAGCTGAAAAAGCATAAGACGGAGTTTAATATTCTCACCGTACTCACGGGCTATTGCGCTGACAATGCAGAGAGGATTTATAAATATTTCCGCGCTCAGGGCTACGGCTATGTGCAGTTTATTCCATGCCTCAGGCCAATGGGGGATAAGACTGAAAGTGAGCTGTATATGACCCCGAAGCAGTATAGCGACTTCCTTATAAAAATCTTCAATCTCTATGTCAAAGACTTTGTCAGGGGCAATTATGTGAGTGTAAGACAGTTTGATAACTGGGTCAGAATGTATTTAGGTGAAAAGGCAGAGCAGTGCGGCCTTATGGGTCACTGCACACATCAGTTTGTGGCAGAGGGTAACGGCAATATCTATCCCTGTGACTTCTATTGTACCGATGAGTGGTGTCTTGGCAACATCAACGATATGACCCTTGAAGAAATGGCAAAGAGCAAAACTGCCTTCGAGTTTATAAAAGAGAGCATTCCCGTGCCTGAAAAGTGCAAGAAGTGCAGATTTTATCCTATGTGCCGTGCAGGTGGCTGTAAAAGAAACAGAGAAAGTGCCGACTACTGTGAAAGCTACAAGACATTTTTCTCGGCATGCCTGCCTCTTTTCAGAGCCTTCAGAAGGTAAAACAACATCAGCGTGTCTTGGTTACTTTTCCACGCCAGGAAAAGTAACGCCCCGCGGCGAGCGAGATAAAAAAGATAAAGCAACCGTTTTGTGCGGTTGCTTTTTTTCAGTTTTACATTGAATTATTTCAGTTTAAGCACTGCATCATAGTCGTCAATGCCGTAATTGCCTGCCGAGTGCTTGAGAATTTCATAAAGGTCAGCCTTTTTGCCGTCCCAGCCCTTGATGTCGAGCTTCTTGAGTATGGGCTTGAGTCTTTTTAAAAGTGCCAACCATAAATCGCCCTTGTCGGTGCCTTCCACGAAGGTCTGATTACCTCTGAAAATGCCTCTGACAAGCTCCGTTGCATAGTCGAGAGCGCGCAATTTTTTTATGCTTTGGGGACATTTTATAAACAGTACCTTTGCCAGGGTGCCCACCTTTACACTGCAGATAAACCTGCCTGCAAGACGAAGAACCTTTTTGATGATGCCTTTATCTTCAATGCGGAGCTTGCTCATAACACGCTCAGTGTCGTCACGCATATCGGTGATGACGTTAACTATCATACGGTCAAAGAGGTCTCTGAGATATTCTTTGCAGGTTTTGCCCTTGGTATCCCAATTGAAATCGGGTGTGGGAATACTCTTTATTTCTGCTTCGCCGTCTTTTAAGGTGACAAGTCTTATGTAGGCAGGGTCAGCAATAATTGCGCCTGTTGTTATATCATAAAGTCTATTACCTTTTTCCGTATCAATATAGTTTATGCTCTGATTATGCATATGACCCGTAAAGAGAAGCTCTATGCCCTCGTCTGCAAGCATTGTTGCAAATTCATAGGCATCCTTTATCATAATAGGTGAAATAAGTGAGAACAAGGGCTGTCCCGGGAGAATGGGGTAGTGGCACATGGCAATCATTTTCTGATTATCCTGTCTTGCCTTCTCAGCCTGCTCACGTATCCACTGCCACTGCTTGTCTTTGAAATAATATTTACCCTTTTCTTTGAAATCGCAGTTGATTGCAAGAAGTCTTACGTCATCACTGAGCTGTGCAACATATGAGAGATGCTCCTCATCAGTAGCAATTGCATCGCCGAAGCCGAAGTCACGGTACATTTCGGGGATATCCTCACGAAGCGTTCTTTCAGGTGAATATCTGCCGTTTTCACCAAAAGCAAAGGTATCGCCGTCAGTCCATTTGAAATCGTGGTCGGCGGTGACAACATAAACCCTCTTTCCGCTGTTCTTCAGCGCGTACAAAAGAGAGGAAAAGCCTTCGTAGCTTTTCTTTTCACCGTTGAAAATAAGATCGCCTGCAATAAGCACAATGTCAGCCTCGTCGGCAGCTTTGAGATAATCGAAAACGCTTTCGCAGATAGATTGTGTTTCGGCAAAGCATTTCTGCTCATAGTGCATAAAGTTTTCATACTCCTCGCCACTACAGCCAAGCTCACTTGCAAAATAGTGGGGGTCGCTGATGAGATAAAATTTAAGTTCCTTCATAATTTTTCCTCTTTATATTGTATTTTTGGGAAAACTGTGCTATGTTTATATTATCAAATTTACCTCTTTAAAGCAAGGCGTTAGAGAGGTTGTTTACAGAAAGGATATATTTATGAAGATTACATTTATGGGCGCGGGCAGCACAATTTTTGCCAGAAATGTTATAGGTGACTGTATGTGTACACCCTGCCTTTGCGAAAGCGAGTTTGCTCTTTATGATATCGACGAGCAAAGACTCAGGGATTCTGAGATAATTCTCTCAGCCATCAACAGAAATATCAATGAGGGTAAGGCTAAAATCACTACATATTTAGGTGAAGAAAACAGAAAAGATGCTCTCAGAGGTGCATCCTTTGTTGTTAATGCAATTCAGGTGGGCGGCTATGAGCCCTGCACCGTTACCGACTTTGAGATTCCTAAAAAGTACGGTCTTCGTCAGACTATTGCAGACACAATGGGTATAGGCGGCATTATGCGCGCCCTTCGTACTATCCCCGTAATGAAGGCTTTTGCAGATGATATGGAAGAGGTCTGCCCCGATGCATGGCTTCTCAACTACACTAACCCTATGGCTATGCTCACAGGCTATATGCTCAGATACACAAAAATCAAAACTGTAGGTCTTTGCCACAGCGTGCAGGGTTGTTCAAAGGGTCTTCTTGAAAAGCTCGGTATGGAAGATAAGGTTGAGGGCAGAACAGACCGTATTGCAGGTATCAACCATATGGCATGGCTTCTCGATGTGAGAGATAAGGACGGTAATGACCTCTATCCTGAAATTAAAAAGAGAGCAAAAGAAAAGAACGCAAATGAAAAGCACGAGGATATGGTACGCTTCGACTATATTGATAAATTAGGTTACTACTGCACCGAAAGCTCAGAGCATAATGCAGAGTATAACGGCTTTTACATCAAGTCAAGATACCCCGAAATGATTGAGGAATTCAACATTCCTCTTGATGAATATCCCAGACGCTGCGTTAACCAGATTGAAGGCTGGGAAAAGGAAAGAGACAGCATCCTTGCTGACGGCAAGATAACTCACGAGCGCTCAGAGGAATACGCTTCATACATAATGGAAGCTATTGTGACAAATAAGCCATACAAAATCGGCGGTAATGTGCTCAATAACGGCCTTATAGACAATCTGCCTGCTGAGGCTTGTGTTGAGGTGCCCTGGCTTGTTGACGGCAGCGGTATCACACCCTGCCACATGGGTCCTCTTCCCTTGCAGCTTGCCGCTATGAATGCAAGTAACATCTATCCTCAGCTTCTCACTATCGAAGCAGCTGCAACTCTCGAAAAGCAGTATATCTACAATGCAGCTATGATGGATCCCCTCACAGGAACAGAGCTTAACATCAAGGATATCTATGCTATGGTTGACGAGCTTCTTGAGGCGCATAAGGATTGGCTGCCTGAATATCATTAACAGCGCGTTTTTGGTTCTTTTTCCGCGGCGAGCGAGGAGAAACATTTACAGTAAAGTGAAGGACAGACTTTTTACGGTCTGTCCTTTAAAATTTACTTTTTTAACTGGCTCATACTTTTGATTACTATACCGCCGTACAAAGTACCTGTGGGTGTTTTATCATAAGCTCTAACCATAAGATCTCTGACTTCACCGAGTGATGAGACATCAATTTTATTCTTTGAGGTTTTTGCAAAAACTTTTACTGCAGGGTCATCCTTTGCAAGATAATAAATCTTGTAGCCTGTAACATTGTCAAGAGCATCCCACTTAAGAATATTGCCTTCAAGTCTCATATTTCGTACCATAGGTACATAGTTAACGGTTGTGGTCGAGTATTTGCCGTAAACATGGGTCTTTCCGTCATATGATACGGCCCTGACTCTGTACTGTCCTGATTCTCTGCAGGTGAATTCGGTTTCAGCACCGGAATACACTCTTTTCCACTTGTTGCCGTCTTTATAGAATACCTGATAGTAACCTGCGCCGTCAACCTCTGACCATGAAAGTCTTGAGTTGTAGTAGCCTTTCTGAGTGAATTTGAAATCTGCTACCTTTGATTTCTTGATACTCTTATTCAATTTGCTTACTACGGCATAGTCTACATCGCTGAAAAGAGCTAAACTATGATTGATGTAGCTGATGCTGTCCAGATTGGGGCAATTTTCAACAAATGTGCCATAGCTTGCAGCAGCTACCTTGATATTATGGATTTCATTTTTTGCAGGGAAAGTAATTTTCTTAAGGCTCTTACAGTTTCTTGCAAGTGTGCAAATAGGATTTTCGTCTATATCCGTAGTTATGTAATCCATATCGGGAGGACAAACAATTTCTATAAGTGAATCACAGTCAGATACAAGACACCATATATAGGTGAAAACTATTTTTTTCATACTGTCACAGTCATCGAATGAGCCGCCGCCAAAACAAACATATTCCGGCACATAGACATACTCAAGGCCTGAGCTTTTAAAAGCGTATTTGCCGATATCCTCCAAAAATTGGGGGAAATCGATATTCTTCAACGCTTTGCAGTCTGAAAAAGCATAATCGCCTATAGCTTTAAAATCAGAAGGCAATATTACATTTTTAAGCTCAGGAAAACCGCTGAAAACATAGTTGCCTATTTTTTTTATGCCGTCTTCAATAATTACGGTTTTTATCTTGCTTGCAATTTCATCTCTGTTTTCCGGTGTGCCGAAATAGTCCTGATAGATTTCACCTTCGCCTCTGAAAACTATAACGCCTGTAGCTTCACTGAAGTTGTATTCAATGGTGTCTTCAGGCAAACGCTTTATCCATTCGCAGTCTTGCGCACTTGCCGTAAAGGCAAAGCAAAAGAGAACAATCAAAGTTGTGAACATTGCCACTGATAATGTTTTGAGTTTTTTCATAAATAATCTTCCTTTCATTGGTTATATTTTGCAACAAGACAACTATAACGCAGTAATGTGAAATCTAAATGAAAAACTGCAAAGATTACAAAACTGTTATTTTTAATTCTCTATTAACGATTCAATGGCGGCAAACACAAAAAAGCACGCGAAAATGAACTCGCGTACTTTGAGTTTTATCTCACAACTTTAACCCCATGCTTTCTGACCGACAGTTTAAGCTCACTGTCGGCAACACTGTAGCTGTCTTTACTCCACAGCTCTGTAACAGTGCCGTCAAGCTCAAAGCCGAATTCCTTAAGATTAAGGCTGATTTCTCTCTCCTCGCCTGAAAGGTTAAACATAGCTATAACTCTGTTGCCGTCTTTGTCAAGACAAGTCCAGATGGCTTCGTTACGGTTTCTTCTGAGCTGTGCATTGCCTTTAGAATACTGATTGATTTCGATAATATCTCTGTTGGTTATAACCTCAAGGTCTTCGGGTCTGTTTTCACGAAGCTCACCGCCTAAAATCAGAGGTGAACGGAAAATCGCCCAGAGGGTGAGCATAGTTTTCTGTTCGTCATAGGTGAAGTTTGTATATCTGTCTCTGTCGCCGAGGCAGGAGCAGTTTTTGCTTATCTTGCCAAGGGGGAGCATATCGCAGTCGGGCCAGCAGCCTTCCTTCACGTGAGGCGCCCACTTCTCACAACGCTCAAACATATTATAGAGCTTGTCCCAATGGTCCCAGAAGTCGCCTGTCATTCGCCACATATTGGCATTTTGTGAAAGGTGGAAAGCCTCGCTTATAACCGCAGGTCCGGGAGAAAGTGATAGCACCATAGCTCTGCCTGAGTTGTCAATAGCCTTGCGGATAAGCTCAATTTCTTCTCTTGCACTGTAGGGGTCGTGAGGCTTGAACTCTGTGTTGGCTATATCGTCAACCTTTACGAAGTCCACACCCCAGGAAGCATAAAGCTCGAAAAGACTGTTATAGTACTCTGCCGCACCTTCACTGCGGGCGTTAATGCCGTACATATCAGTGTTCCAGGCGCATACCGAAAAGCCTGAGGCTATATCTCTTGCCTTTTTATTCGTGCCTTTTATAGGTGTGTTACCATGCACAGCCTGACGGGGAATGCCCCTCATAATATGTATGCCGAATTTAAGCCCCATAGCGTGTATTTTGTCGGCAATATCTTTGAAACCAACTCCGTTTGCACTTGAAGGGAAACGGTTCACGGCAGGGATAAGACGGGAGTATTCGTCCATACAAAGCTCGGTGAAGTTGTTATAGAAATTAGAGGTAGCTTTCGGCTCGTACCACTGAATATCACAGACGATATATTCCCAGCCGTAATCTTTCAGATTGTCCCTGACATATTCGGCGTTGCCGAGAAGCTGTTCTTCATTCACTGCGGCACCGTAACAGTCCCAGCTGTTCCAGCCCATAGGGGGGCGAAGGGCAAATGTATCTTTTTTAAGCATAAATTTTCTCCTTTGACTTTTGTCAGTAATGATTTTATCAATGTGGAAAAAGAAAGTCAATAATATGGACGAATTTAATGTTTCTATTGACTTTTTCTTGTTATTGTTTAAAATATAATTATAATGTTTTAATGTAATAAAGGAGCAAAAAGCTATGAGAGCTATCATTACCGTAATAGGAAAAGATAAACCGGGTATTATCGCAGAGGTATGCACCCTTCTTGCATCTTGCAAGATTAATATCCTCGACATCAGCCAGACAGTTATGGAAGGCTTTTTCACAATGACAATGCTCGTTGACCTGACAGAAAGTACTGTTGATTTCTCTACTCTCAGTGACAGCCTTAAGGCAAAGGGTGAGGAAATGGGTCTTAATATCAGAATTCAGCGTGAAGATATTTTCGACCTTATGCACAAGGTGTAAGGAGGCAGAATAATGCATAATCAGAAAGAAATACTTTCCACTATCGATATGATAGACCATCAGCACCTTGATGTCAGAACAATCACTATGGGCATCTCACTGCTTGACTGCTGCAGTGACAGTGTTGAGGTAACGGCTAAAAAGATATATGACAAAATCACACGCCTTGCCGAAAACTTAGTTGCAACAGGCGAGGCAATAGAAAAGGAATTCGGTATTCCTATTGTTAATAAAAGAATTTCCGTCACGCCCATTTCAATTGTTGCCGCTTCCTGCAAAGAGACGGATTACACTCCTATTGCCCTTGCACTTGATAAGGCAGCCCATAAGGTAGGTGTAAACTTCATAGGCGGTTTCTCTGCCCTGGTACATAAAGGAATGACCAAGGGTGACATCAATCTTATAAATTCAATTCCCAATGCTCTTGCTACTACCGAGAGAGTATGCTCAAGTGTCAGCGTTGCAAGCACCAAGGCAGGCATCAATATCGATGCAGTTGCGCTTATGGGCAGAATTATCAAAAAAACAGCTAATATGACTGCCGACAAGGGCGGTTTCGGATGTGCTAAATTAGTTGTCTTTGCCAATGCAGTTGAGGATAACCCCTTTATGGCAGGTGCTTTCCACGGCGTAGGCGAAGCCGAATGTGTAATAAATGTAGGTGTAAGCGGCCCCGGTGTTGTTTATCACGCACTGCAGAAATGCAAGGGTCAGCCCTTTGATGTTGTGGCAGAAACTATAAAGAAAACTGCCTTTAAAATTACCCGTATGGGTCAGCTTGTGGCTTCAGAGGCTTCAAGAAGACTTGGCGTACCCTTCGGCATTGTTGACCTTTCTCTTGCTCCCACCCCTGAAAAGGGCGATAGTGTAGCAAGAATTCTCGAAGAAATGGGTCTCGAGGTCTGCGGTACTCATGGCACAACCGCTGCACTTGCACTGCTCAATGATGCGGTAAAAAAAGGCGGCGTAATGGCAAGTAACCACGTAGGCGGTCTTTCAGGTGCATTTATTCCCGTCAGTGAAGATGAGGGTATGATTGAGGCTGCGCTTAAAAACGCTCTCACTCTCGATAAACTTGAGGCTATGACCTGCGTTTGCTCAGTGGGTCTTGATATGATTGCTGTACCCGGCGACACATCTGCCGAAACACTTTCAGCAATTATTGCAGACGAGGCGGCAATAGGCGTTGTCAACACAAAGACAACTGCGGTGAGAATTATTCCTGCTATGGGCAAGAAGGTTGGCGAAATTATCGAGTTCGGTGGCCTTTTAGGCTCAGCACCCGTTATGCCCGTACACGAGTTTTCATCAGCGGACTTTATTGCACGCGGCGGCAGAATTCCTGCACCAATGCATTCGCTTAAGAACTAAGACATAGAGCATTAACGCGTTTTTGGTTCTTTTTGGCCGGCAGCAAAAAGCACCCTCCCTCTTGCGGTTCCCAAAATTCATTGCGGCTTGGAGCGCCTATGAATTTTGACCGCTGCGCCATCCTCGCCTCGCTGCATCCGCCACGGGCGGCGCTTCGGTGACGATGCCGGCGAGGACAATTACATAAAAAGAAGATGATTCAATGAAAATTATTGATATTATAACAAGGGATAAGCCCTCGCTTTCCTTTGAGGTGTTTCCGCCCAAAACAAGTGATGCTTTTGACAGCGTTAAAACTGCAACAGAGGAAATTGCTCTGCTCTCACCCTCATATATGTCCGTAACCTACGGGGCAGGGGGTGGCACGAGTGAATTCACCGTCAATATTGCAGAAAACCTTGAGAAAAACTGCTCGGTACCTGCTCTGGCGCACCTTAGCTGTGTTTCTTCAACCAAGGCGGAGATTGAGGCTCAGCTTGACACTCTAAGGGCAAAGGGTATAGAAAACATCCTTGCGCTTCGCGGTGATATGCCCGAGGGTATGACAAGAGATCACCTTGACTATCATTATGCAAGCGAGCTTACACGCGAAATCAAAGCCTACGGCGGCTTCTGCATAGGTGCGGCATGCTATCCCGAAAGTCACCCTGAAAGTGAAACCTCCTTTGACGATATACGCTATCTTAAAGAAAAGGTGGATGCAGGCGCAGAGTTTCTCGTTACACAGATGTTTTTTGATAACGATATACTTTACAATTTTATGTACCGTATAAGAGAAGCAGGTATAAATGTGCCTGTTGTGCCGGGAATTATGCCGGTAACAAATCCGAAATCTATCAAAAGAATCTGTCGTATTTCAGGCTCGGCACTGCCGCAGAGGTTTTGCAGAATAGTTGATAAATACGGCGATGACCCTGAAAAAATGAAGCAGGCAGGTATTGCCTACGCTACACAACAGATAATAGACCTTTATGCCAACGGTATTAATGCAGTTCATGTTTATTCAATGAATAAGCCTGATATTGCAAAGGCAATAAAGGATAATGTTTCGGCTATAATAAAATAATGGGCATAGGCGGGATAAAAATCCCGCCCTGTGTGCTTAGTGAAGAGGAAAACTTATGAGTGACAGCCTTGTTTTTATAAGCAAAAAAGGGAATGATATAGAGCCTGACAAAAGAGAAGCCTGCCGTTATATGGGTTACAAGAGTGACAGAAAAAATGAAGCCCTTGAAGAACTTTACAGTGAATGTCTTGAGCTTTTCAAAAAAGAGGCGGACTATAAGGCTGTTTACAGAGAAGTGCCTATAACACTGAATGACGGTGTGATTGATTTCGGCTTCTGCAAAATAGAAAACGAAAACCTTTATAAAAATCTCTCGGGCTGCAGCAGTGCAGTTATATTTGCTGCCACGGCAGGTGCTGTGGTGGACAGACTTATTATGAGATGCTCTGCTCTTTCAGCGACCGAGGGAATGGTCTGTGACTGTATAGCCTCCTCAGGTATAGAGGTATGGTGTGATGAGGTCAACTCAGTTGCAGTTGGCACGAGACAGTCAAAGCCACGCTTTTCTCCCGGCTACGGTGGTGTGAGCCTTTCTTATCAGGAGGATATACTTTCTTTCCTCGATGCACAGAGAAAACTTGGCATAACTCTTAATTCCTCACTTATGATGATACCTAAAAAAAGCGTTACGGCAATAATCGGAATAAAAGGATGATAATATGAACATAAGAGATTTACTTGGAAAACAGCGCTTATATTTTGACGGCGGTATGGGTACTCTTCTGCAGGCGGCAGGTCTTAAAGCGGGAGAAAAGCCCGAAATGTGGAATATAACCCATGCTGAAACAGTGAAGAATATACACCTTGACTATCTTCGTGCAGGCAGTAATATTATTTCCACAAACACCTTTGGCGCGAACTCCCTGAAATTCGACAATCTTGAAGAGATTATTTCTGCTGCGGTTAAAATCGTCAAGGATGCCATGAAGGAAAGCGGTAGAGAAGATTGCTTTGCCGCCCTGGATATAGGGCCTCTGGGCAAAATGCTTGAGCCTCTTGGTGATATGAGCTTTGAAAGAGCAGTTGAGCTTTTCTCAGAAAGTATAAGCCTCGGCGCAAAGCACGGAGCTGACCTTGTGATAATCGAAACCATGAATGATTGCTACGAAACCAAGGCTGCAGTTATTGCCGCAAAGGAAAGTTGCAGCCTCCCCATATTTGTCAGCAACGTTTTTGATGAAAATAAAAAGCTTATGACAGGTGCAGACCCGAAGGCTATGATAGCAATGCTCGAAAGCCTCAGAGTTGACGCTATAGGTATGAACTGTTCACTTGGTCCTAAGCAGATGATGAGTGTAGCCGAGGAATATATAAAATATGCTTCACTGCCGGTTATTGTCAATCCCAATGCAGGTATGCCGAGAACGGAAAACGGTAAAACAGTTTTTGATGTTACGGCAGATGAGTTTGCAGATTGTGCTTTGCATATGGCTCAGATGGGCGTAAGTATTCTCGGCGGCTGTTGCGGTACTACTCCCGCGTACATTGAAAAAGTGGTTGAAAAAACAAAGGATTTGCCTTATACTCCACCTGTTAAAAAGGATATAACAATGGTTTCCTCTTATACTCATGCCGTAGAAATCGGCAGAACACCTGTGCTTATAGGTGAGAGAATTAACCCTACAGGCAAGTCAAAATTCAAGCAGGCACTTCGCGATAACAATATTGCTTATATTATAAATGAGGGCGTTTCTCAGCAGGAAAAAGGGGTGCATATTCTTGATGTGAATGTGGGTCTGCCTGAAATTGATGAGGATAAAATGCTTGTCACCGCCGTTAAGGAATTGCAGAGTGTGCTTGATTTGCCCTTACAGCTTGACAGTGTTAAGGCGTCTTCACTCCAAAAGGCTATGCGAATTTATAACGGCAAGCCCCTTATCAATTCCGTTAACGGCAAACAGGAGAGTATGGATGCCATTCTGCCTCTTGTGAGAAAGTACGGTGGCACACTCATAGCACTCACCATAGACGAAAAGGGTATTCCAAACACGGCTGAGGGAAGATGTGCCATTGCCGAAAAGATAGTCAAAGAGTGCGAAAAATACGGCATTGACAAAAAGGATATCATAGTTGACCCTCTTGCTATGACGGTATCTTCCGACGACGAAAGCGGAAAAATCACCCTTGAGAGCGTACGCCTGATAAAGGAAAAGCTTGGTCTTAAAACGAGCCTCGGCGTGTCAAATATATCCTTTGGTCTGCCAGACAGAGAAAACATCAATGCACTTTTTACTGCTCTTGCCTTCGGTGCGGGTCTTGACTGTGCTATTATGAATCCCTACAGCGTGGCAATGATGCGCAGCTACTACACCTATCTTGCCCTTTCGGGTCAGGATAAGGGCTGTATGAATTATATAGATTTTGCCGAAAATAACAAGACCGAAACCGTGTCTGTCAGCAGCACAAACAAAGTCGAAGAAAAAGACAGTACGAGTACTCTTCAGAGGGCTATCATCAAAGGCATAAAGTCTGATGCGTACTCTGCCGCAAAGGTGAGCCTTCAAGGGAAGGATGCACTGAGCGTTATCAATGAAGAAATCGTACCTGCACTCGACGCCGTAGGCAAGCGCTTTGAAAAAAAGAAAATGTATCTGCCTCAGCTTCTTATGAGTGCAGAGGCAGCCTCAAAGGCATTTGAAGCTGTTAAAGAAACACTGCCTGAGGGTAAAAGTGAAAGCAAGGGAAAGATTATCCTTGCAACGGTTAAGGGTGATATTCACGATATAGGCAAAAATATAGTCAAGACCTTGCTTGAAAATTACGGCTATGAGGTTGTTGATTTAGGAAAGGACGTTGCTCCTGCCAAAGTGCTTGAAACAGCAAAGGCTGAAAAGGTAAAGCTTGTAGGCCTCAGCGCACTTATGACAACCACCACAGAAGCTATGGCTGAAACGGTACGCCTCATAAACGAAAGCCTCCCCGAAACAAAAACAGTTGTGGGCGGTGCAGTGCTGACGAAGGAATTTGCTGAAATGATAGGTGCATCCTATTATGCTAAAGATGCTATGGATACTGTCAGATTTGCAGAGGAATTTTTCGGTTGATTTGACTAAGAGGAAAGCTATATGAAATACAGTAAAATTAAAAAAGCAAGTTTTATCTCAAGACCTAACCGCTTTGTTGCATATGTGGATATTGACGGCGAAGAAATTGCCTGCCACGTTAAAAACACGGGCAGATGCCGTGAGCTTCTCACAAAGGGTGCAGAGGTTTATCTTGAAGAAAGCGACAATGCAGAAAGAAAGTATAAGTATTCTCTTGTCACCGTGAGAAAGGGCAACAGACTTGTTAATATGGATTCTCAGGCACCTAATAAGGTAGTAGGGGAGTGGCTAAGAGGTGGGGGACTTTTCAGTGATATAACTTTGCTTAAGGCGGAGAGTACCTATAAGAAATCACGCTTTGATTTTTACTGTGAACACGGCAATAAAAAAGCCTTCATAGAAGTCAAGGGTGTCACACTTGAAAATGAGGGCGTTGTATCCTTTCCCGATGCACCTACTGAAAGGGGTACAAAGCACTTAAACGAACTTATTGAATGTATGAATGAGGGCTATGAGGCATATGTTATTTTTGTTGTACAGATGAAGAATGTGCTTTATTTCACGCCTAACGAAGACCATGACCCGAAGTTTGCCGAAGCACTGAGAAGGGCAGCAAAGTCCGGTGTGAATATAATTGCCCTTGACTGCACCGTCAGTGAAGACAGTGTTTTTATAGGGGATAGAGTTGAAGTGAGACTTTAAAGGCGAAAATTTTTTCTTGACAAATGCAGTGTGTTATGATATTATACATAGGCACTTGAGGGTGTAGCTCAGTTGGTCAGAGTACTTGCTTGACATGCAAGGGGTCGGTGGTTCGAGCCCACTCATCCTCACCAAAGGAAAAGCCTTGAAAACACTACGTTTTCAAGACTTTTTTCTTTTGTCAGCAATACTATAAAAACTGAATATAACCTCAAAGTGTCAACAAAATGTCAGAAAAGTGTCAACACCATTGTGTTTTATTTATAGATATGATAAAATAATATAAATAAAAAAATGGTGGTGTGTAAGTTGAAGAAAAAATATACTTGGCTATCCAATCTAAAAAAATTTGAAAAGAATCCAAGCCAAAAATACATCAGGAAGCTTCGTGTTTATCCTCCGTTTATGTATCACCGATTAGACAAGTGGCTGAGCAAGATGAGCTTGTTGGGTTGGCATTTAGTTGACAGCAACTTAATATCTTTTCTTTTTGAACAAGGTCCACCGAGAAAATCAGTGTA
>JAZTYQ010000004.1:0-54192 GCA_045637065.1 Acutalibacteraceae bacterium | reverse complement strand
TTGCGGTAAGCTGTTTAAGGATGCAGCAGCAACAACAGAAACAACAGCAGCAGAGGTTGTTATCCCTGCTAAAGAACACAGCTACACAACAGAGGTAACAGATCCCACATGTGAAGCAAGGGGTTATACAACTTATACATGTAGCAAATGTACTTCACAGTATGTAAGTGATTATGTAGATGCACTCGGTCATACAGCCGGTGAAGCAAAGATTGAAAATGAAAAAGCAGCAACATGTATTGTAGACGGTTCACATGATGTAGTAGTATACTGTTCAGTTTGTGATGCTGAAATGAGCAGAAACACTGTTGTTGACGAGGCTCCCGGTCATACCGAAGGTGATGAAGCAACATGTAATGAGGCTCAGAAGTGTACAGTATGTCAGGAAGTACTTATAGATGCTCTCGGACATAATTATGGTGAAGCAGACTGCAACACTCCGGCAACATGTGATCGTTGCGATGAAACAACAGGTGAAGCATTGGGTCACGATTTCACAGTATATGTGGAGACAGTTGATCCTACATGTACTGATAAGGGTTATGATATTTATAAGTGTTCACGTTGCGATGTAACTGAAAATCAGAATTTTGTTGATGCTGCCCATAAGCTCACAAAGACAGATGCAAAGGACGCAACCTGCGAGATTCCCGGTAATATTGAATATTGGACATGTTCAGCTTGCGGTAAGCTCTTTAAGGATGCAGCAGCAACAACAGAAACAACAGCAGCAGAGGTTGTTATCCCTGCTAAAGAACACAGCTACACAACAGAGGTAACAGATCCCACATGTGAAACAGAGGGTTATACAACTTATACATGTTCAAAGTGTGGTGACAGCTATGTTGCAGACAAAGTTGTTGCCAAGGGTCACGATATGCAGGAAACATCTGCAGCAATTGCAGCAACTTGTACTGCAGAAGGTAAGACAGCAGTTCTCACTTGTGCAAACGGATGTGGCGAGACTGAAGGCGGCGAAGTTGTTTCCAAGAATGCGGATAACCATTCATCAAAAGAAACCTATACTGTTGGTGAAAAAGAAGCAACTTGTTATGAAGAAGGTTACACAGGAGATATCTATTATTCTTGCTGTAAAGTATTGAAAGCAAATGGTAGCACTGTAGAAAAGATTGACCACACACCTGCAGCAGCAGTTCGTGAAAATGAAGTACCTGCAACTTGTTACTCAGAAGGCTCATACGATGAAGTAGTTTACTGCTCAGTATGTGAAGCAGCAGGTAAGACAGAAGTTATCAGCAGAGAGACAAAGACAATCGGTATGGTAGCTCACACAGCCGGTGAAGCAGTTCGCGAAAATGAAGTACCTGCAACCTGTTACTCAGAAGGCTCATACGATGAAGTAGTTTACTGCTCAGTATGTGAAGCAGCAGGTAAGACAGAAGTTATCAGCAAAGAGACAAAGATAATCGGTATGGTAGCTCACACACCTGCACAAGCAGTTCGCGAGAACGAAAAGTCTGCAACTTGTACTGTAGATGGTTCATATGATTTGGTAGTTTATTGTTCAGTTGAAAACTGTAAGGCATTTATAAGCAAAGACACAATTACAGTTTCTGCATCCGGTCATACTGAAGAAACAATCCCTGCAGTAGATGCAACCTGTAACGCAACAGGTCTTACAGAAGGTAAGAAGTGTACAGTCTGCGGTGATATTACAGTTGCACAGACAGTTGTTCCTATGGTAGGACATTCATGGACAGCAGCAGACTGTGATTCTCCCAGAACATGTTTAGTTTGTGGTGAAACAGACGGTGCAGCACTCGGTCACACATGGACAGCAGCAACCTGCACAACACCCAAGACATGCTCAGTCTGCGGCAAGACAGAAGGCACAGTGGGCGGTCACACAGTAGTTACACTTCCCTCAAAGTCTCCTACCTGTGAGGAAGGCGGCTTCTCAGAAGGCAGCTATTGCCCGGTATGCGATGAAGTCTTTGCTGCTCAGATAAAATTTCCCGCAACAGGTCATATCGAGGCTACAAGAAAAGAAAATATTGTGCCTTCAACCTGCAGTAAGGAAGGTAGCTATGACCTTGTAACTTACTGTGTAACATGTGGCAAGGTGCTCGGCACAGAAACTATGGTTATCGATAAGCTTGACCATACTCCCGCATCAGAAGAAATTCTTGAAGAAGTGCTTCCCACATGTAAGGCTGACGGTTATCGCATCGGTTTAACAAAATGCTCTGTTTGCGGTGAAGAAATTGAAAGACGCGTTATCACACTTCCTGCACTCAAGCATAGCGTAGTTGAAACTAAGGCTGTTGAACCCACATGTGAAACAACAGGTCTCACAGAAGGCTCACATTGTGAGATATGCGGTATAGTTATCACCGCTCAGAAAGTTATTCCCGCAAAGGGACACAAGAAGGAAACTATTACTGCTACAATTGAAGCGGCTACCTGCACTAAGGAAGGCGTAAGCGAAATCACAGTATTCTGTACTGTATGCGATAAGACACTCAGTGTTGAACGCAAGCCTATCCCCGTAGCAGCTCATACTCCCGGTGAGGAAATCAGAGCAAATGTAACCGGGGAAACCTGCGGAAAGAACGGTAAATATACAAGTATTATCAACTGTTCAGTCTGCGGCGAGGAAATCAGCAACAGAACTGTGATTATTCCTTCAACAGGTGAACATGAATTCACAATTGAAAAGAACAGAGTAGAGCCTACATGCTCAGAAAACGGTTACATCACATATGCTTGTGAAGAATGCGGCACTCAGGAAAAGACAATCCTCTATGCGGCAGGTCATACCGATAAGAACGGTGACTTAGTTTGTGATGATTGCGGACAGTCTTTTGACAATAATTGCGGTTGTCTGTGTCATAATAACAATTGGTTCATCAAGTTTATCTATAAGATTGTCAGATTCTTCTGGAAGATATTTAAAATCCACAAGGAATGCTATTGTACTTCAGTTCACTATTGATTTATAAGTAAAGTCTTATAAATAAAAAAAACGACTCGACGAGCAATCAAAGATTGCGGTCGGATTCTCCGAATACAATAAAGAAATCACCTCGCCAACAGGCGGGGTGATGTTGATGTAGTGATAAAGCGTTGAAAAAACTGTGATGTTGTGATATAATAGCACTAATAAAATCAGAGGTGAGAAAAATGAAAAGGAATGATTATATTTTAAGCGGTCTTATTACAGCAGTATGCTGTCTTGTTGTTGTGTTGCTCGTTGTGACTATGGGCAGCTTCGGTTTTTCTGCAACAGGTACACTGAAAATAGACGGTGCAGGGCAGGCAAGCTTACAGGCAGGTGCGGTGCCTGAGGAAAACAAAAGCACTGTGAACACAGCGGAGCCGACAACAAAAGCTCCTGAAGCGAATGAAGATGTTTCAGTTCCTTCAGAAAATAAAGACACATCCGATAAAATTTCACCCCTTACTTCGACTAAGGAAATAATCGATAAATATACATTTTTAGTTGATAAGTTCAAAAAGGAAAAGCCTGCATATAAGAAAAAGGAATACCAGGCACTGCCCGAAGAATATCGCGAGTTCAGCTCTGCAATTAATTCCGTGTTGGGTATAGCTGCAAACTATATGGTTTCTGAGGAGGACTGCGAAGAGCTTATCCGTCAGCAAGGGGCAGAGGAAATACTTTACGATGTTCCTATACACGGCGCAGAAAAAGGTTGCACACTTACAGATTATGATGCAGTCTTATGGGCGAAGTGTGAAGACTTAGGTGACGGTACATATAAAATCAGCTTTTCACTCAAAGAGGAATATAACGCAGAGCCTACACCTGCAGACACACTTATTGCTCCTTCGGCACATGGTGGTGTAATGCAGCCTATGGCTATCAAGGATATCAAGGCTGAGGTCGATAAGGTTGTAAGCAAGCTGCCCGGCATTAATCTGAACACCTTTGACCTGATTTACCGTGACTGTGTATTCAGCTGTACCTATGACCCGAAAACCGATGAAGTTAAATCAATAACACATAATATTGCCATAGATATAACTGCTGATGTAAAGGTTTTTTCAGCAGATATAATAGGTTCAGCAAGGCTTATAAACGATATGCTCATTTATGACATAACATGGTAAGGAATATTATAAAAGACAGGAAGTAATTATCTTCCTGTCTCTTTTTTTACCAAGAGTATTTAGTTAACTCTCCCTGACACAGAAGCTCGGGAAAGCCCCACTGACGAAGCACCTCATAGGTGGCAATTGCAACTGTATTGGAAAGGTTGAGACTTCTTGCGTCGCTGATCATAGGCATACGAAGGCAGCTGTCGGGATTGTCTTTCAACAAAGCTTCGGGAAGACCTGCATCCTCTCTGCCGAAAACGATGTAGCAGTTTTCAGGGAACTGAGCGTCGGAATAAATATGCTTCCCTTTTGTAGTGAAATAGAAAAATTTACCGTCTTTGTTTTTATCAAAAAAGTCCTGAAGACTGTCATAATAAGTAATGTCTAAAAGGTACCAGTAATCAAGACCTGCTCTTTTGAGTTTTTTATCGTCAATGGTGAAACCCATTGGTTTAACAAGGTGAAGTGCGGCTCCCGTTGCAGCACAGGTGCGGGCAATGTTGCCCGTATTCTGAGGTATCTGCGGTTCAACGAGAACTATATTAAGCTTTGACATTTTTGTCGCCTCCTCTGATGCTTCATTATATCATTAATTAAAATAAAAAGAAACAAAAAAGTTAAATTTTGTCGCACATAAAAAAGTTTTTATTGTCGGATAATATAACTGTCCCGAAAGGGAACAGAAAAAAACAACGGGAGAAAAAAGCTATGATGAAAAGCATTATGACAGGCATCGGCATAGGTGTAGCCGTCGGTGGAGCTTCTGCATATCTTAAAGGTGCTATGGCAGGCAGTGGCATGAAGCGCAAGGCAAGAAGAAAGGCACAAAAAGCAATGAAGAGTATGGAAGGCCTCGTAGGCGACATGAAATATATGTTTAAGTGATGCTTTTTCGGTGGGCAAGAGCCTGCCGAGTACATAGGAGGTAATGCTATGAAAAGAACAGTTGCAATTATGTTCGGGATATGTGTGATGGCAATTCTTGTTTCATATACCGGGACAAAAATCACAGAAAATCAGAAAAACAAAATTGAAAAAGAAATAACGCAAAGCACAGCTGAGGCACCTAAGGTTATAGAATCCACAGTGTTAAACGGTGAAAATTTATCGAAAAAAAAGAATATGATTATTACGGGTACTCCCGACGTTGGTGCTTTATCAGGCTTTTCACCTTTAAACAAAATCATCTATAGTGTGACTGATGCGAATAACAGCAAAGGTCTTTCCACCGCAAAGAAAAGTCATTCCCACGGCCCTGCAAGCGGAGGTAAGGCGCATCATACCGTTGTAGGTTTTCAGAAAGAGTTTGAGAAATATGGGGCTTTTACTCTTGACACCACAGGGGAAAAGGTGCTTTATCTTACTTTTGACTGCGGTTATGAGTATGAAAATCTTACAAGCAGAGTTCTCGATGTGCTTAAAGAAAAAGGAGTATCCGCAACATTTTTCTGCACACTCGACCATATTAAAAAGGAAACAAATTTAATTGCCCGTATGATTAAAGAGGGGCATATTGTGGGTAATCATTCCACAACGCATCCCAGCTTCGCCACTATTAATCGTACTAAAATGGCAAAGGAGATAGAGCAGACGGAAAACTATCTTCGTGAAACTTTCGGTTATGCGGCAAAATATTTCCGCTTCCCTGCAGGTGAGTATAATGAGAACGCACTTGAGCTTGTACAGTCTCTGGGCTATAGAAGTGTTTTCTGGTCAGTGGCTTATGACGATTGGGATACAAGTAAGGTACGCGGGAAGGAATACGCTGTTGAAAAGGTTATGTCCCGCCTTCACCCGGGAGCAGTTATACTTCTTCACAGTGTATCAAAAGACAATGCGGATGCCTTGAGTGATATCATTGATAAGGCAAGGGCAGAGGGATATATCTTCAAGAGTCTTACTGAATATAAATAAAAGCAGCACCGTGCTTGCCTTTTCGGCAGAGTACGGTGCGTTGATGTTTTAATTAAATATGGTAGAGGTTGTCGTTTTCATATTCAGGCTCACAGGTGAGATGAAGGCCCAGCTTGCGGAACATCTCTCTGTCAATGCTTGAGGGAATGACGGAAATATGTGCCTGACAATCTTTGAGGTGGGGCAGACAAGACATAACCTTTGCAGCATTTTCGTCAGTTGCGGCACTGACCGAAAGGGCAACGAGAACCTCATCAACATGAAGTCTCGGATTTTTTGAGCCGAGATAGTCAACTTTAAGATTCTGCACAGGCTCAATAAGGCTTGAGGGTAAAAGCAGAAGCTTATCGTCAAGGCCCGCAATAGCCTTCAGTGCGTTGAGAACACAGGCAGAAGCACAGCCTAAAAGCTCTTTTGTTTTGCCTATAACAATTCTGCCGTCGTGAAGCTCAATTGCGGCAGCAGGTGCGCCTGTTTCAGCTTCAAGTCTGTTTGCTATCTGTATAATTGCTCTGTCTTTTACGGTGATGCCTGCCTTATTCATAAGAAGGAGGATTTTCTCCGTTTCCTTTGCTGTGTCGGCACCGTGGCGCGCGTCACACAGAGCGTTGTAGTATCTTCTGATAATTTCCTGATTAGCGGCGTTACATACAACTTTTTCGTCTACAATGCAGTTACCTGCCATATTTACACCCATATCCGTTGGTGACTTATAGGGTGATGAGCCGTAAATCCTTGTGAATATGGCATTGAGTACGGGGAAAATTTCTACATCACGGTTATAGTTGACTGTGGGTTTGCCATAGGCTTCCAGGTGGAAGGGGTCAATCATATTCATATCGTTAAGATCAGCAGTTGCGGCCTCATAAGCGAGATTGACCGGGTGGTTAAGCGGCAGATTCCATATGGGGAAGGTTTCAAACTTTGCGTAGCCCGCTTCAATGCCTTTGAGGTGCTCGTGGTAAAGCTGTGAGAGACATACTGCCATTTTTCCGCTACCGGGACCGGGGGCTGTAACAACAACGATTTTTCTTTCGGTTTCAACATATTCGTTTTTGCCGTAGCCGTCTTCGGATACTATAAGGGGTACGTTTGAGGGGTAGCCTGCGATTTTATAGTGGGTGAAAACCTTGATACCCAGAGCCTTGAGATTGTTTTTGAAAGCATCGGCAGCACCCTGGCCGTCATACTGAGTTATAACAACGGAACCCACATAAAGTCCAACGCTTCTGAAAAGGTCAATAAGACGCAGAACTTCTTTATCATAGGATATATTAAGGTCACGGCGAAGTTTCTTTTCTTCAATTGCCTTTGCACTTACGGCGATAACAATTTCAGCCTCTTCCTTAAGCTGAAGAAGCATGTTGAGTTTACTGTCAGACTCAAAGCCGGGCAACACTCTTGCGGCGTGATGGTCGTCAAAGAGCTTTCCGCCAAATTCAAGATAGAGCTTACCGCCGAACTGAGACAGACGGTTTCTGATTTGTTCTGATTGAGTTGTGATGTATTGATTATTGTCAAATCCTATCTTTTTCATATAAATACACCCCTTTCAAAAACTACCAAAGATTAATATACCATAAACCGATAATTTTTTCAAGAATAAAACTGTACATTCTTATAGGAAATATTGTATAATATTTGCACAAATAATTTTACGGAGTAGCTGAAAATGAAAGATAAATATAAAAAAACTTTATGAAGAAGTAAACAGAATAATAGGAAGTAAAACTCCGCTGAAAAAAGATTGCGGAAAAATCTGTGACGGAGCCTGCTGTAAGGGCGATAGCGATACGGGTATGCTGCTGTTTCCGTTTGAGGAGACCACTCTCACCGTAAAGGAAAAAGACGGGGTACGCCTTGCTGTGTGTGAAGGCAGCTGCAAAAGATATGAAAGGCCTCTTTCCTGCCGTATATTTCCCTTCTTCCCTTATGTGACACCTGAGGGTAAAATCAGGGTCATTCCCGACATCAGGGGAGTGAATGTGTGTCCGCTTATATCTCATTTTGATGAAGTTAAATTTGACCGAGGCTTTTTATGGAGAGTGAAAAAGGTTGGCAGACTGCTTTACGCTGATGAAGCCTGTCGTGAATTTTTGATTGAAACCAGCCGAGAAATTGACAGCATTATTTCTCTAATGGAATGAAAACGCCTTCGCAACAAAATGTAGCAGAGGTTTTTGGCCTCTTTTTCGTGACTTTAAGGTATATAAATGATAATATATACTTGACAAAGCGCAAAAACTCTGCTTTGCCGAAAGGATGATAATATGACAAAAATTTCAAAAACAATTAAACGGCTGAGAAACGAAAAAGGCATAACTCAGGAAGAGCTTGCCGAAATGTTATATGTTTCCCGTCAGTCTGTGTCAAGCTGGGAAAATGACAGAACACAGCCTGATATTGAAATGCTTGGCAAGTTGTCTGAGCTTTTTGAAGTTTCAATTGAAGAGCTGATTTACGGCAAGAAGCATAACATAAAACTTGAAACGGAAAAGCCCAACTATAACAGCACGTTGATGATTGTTTTTTCAATTTTAGGTGCGCTTCTTGTAGGTGTAGGCGTCGTGCTTGTTTTCATTACCTTCTGGCAGAAAATGCCTATGATTTCAAAAGGAGTGCTTTCCTTCATACCTCTGCTTGCGGGTCAGGCATCAGGCTTGTTCGTACTGATGAAAAAGAAGGATAAGCTTACCTGGTGTGAGGGTGCAGGCATTCTTTGGACAGCAGGCATTGCCGCAACCTTTGCAATGATTTATAACATATTTGATCTGAGAATATTCTGGTACACAGTGCTGGTGTTTGTTTCTCTGTCAATTATGCCCGTTATGGGGCTTCTCAGATGTGTTTCACCTCTGGCTGTATATTACGGCTGTGCAATAACATGGATAGTTGCTCTGCTTGATCAACAGAAATCAATGTTTGCACTTATTGCTGCAATTGCACTTATTGTAGTGGGCTGTGTTTACTCATCATTTATGCTTAAGCAAGAAAACAAAAGCCACAGAAGTCTTTTTGCACATTGGCTGAGTATGCTTGCAGTGCTTCTCTTCCCGATTTTTATAGGCATCGGAATAGAAGGTGGTTTAGTGCTGCCATTTATGAGCATCGGTGCAACGGGTATATGTCTTCTTGTGCTGTCGCTCAAAGACGGAGATATGGCTATGCCTTATAAAATTCCGGGTCTTGTGCTGACAAGCCTGATGATTTTTATGTACGGTGCATTCTATATTGATGATATTAAGGCTGATAAATATAATGTTATTTTCACAGCGGTGTGCTTCCTTGCAATACCTGCGGTTATTGCTTATGTCAGACCTAAAAAGATTGATAAGGTATTCCTCGCTTATCTTGCAGTTGCGGTGGTGTCGTTTATTGTTTACACCGTGAGCCTTTATGCTATGCCTGAAAAATATGATGACGACAGAGCAAGAGCCTTTTTAACCGCACTGAGAATTATTGCTCTTGCGGCAAATATTATCCTTATGATTTCAGGTGGAAGAGAAAAGAAGCTTCTTCCCATAAATCTCGGCTTTATTTCAGTTGCAGGTCTTACGGTGGTTGCGGTGGCGCAGTCAGGTCTGTCAATGATGGGCAACGGCATAATGCTCCTTATCTTTGGCGGGGTACTCCTTGCAATTAACTTCAGACTTTCACGCACCAAGCAGAAAACACCTGTTTCCGAAATAAGTGAGGAGGTGCAGAGCGATGAATAAAAAGTTTAAGATTATTATAGCATTAACTCTTATTGTTCAGCTTCTTATTCCTGCTGCTATTCTTTATAATCATTACACAGTCAGGAATTTTGCAATTAACCACAGTATAGATTATAAAATCAAAATAGAGCTATTGTATTTTTCTGATTACCGCGCAAGCTCAGACCCGACCGATATAAGAGATTGTCTTGATTATTACATAAATGATTACAGGCTTTACAATAAAAAAGTAGCGGTGACTATTGGTGAAGACGGATTTGCTCAATTGTCTGAGCTTGATAAAAATAGTGACAGCGACTGCTGGTTTGAAGAGAAATATTACCGTGAAAAGAGGCAATTGAGAGCTGACGAGTTCAAATTGGAAGAAGGGGTGGACAAAAGGGAAATAAACAGAAAAACTTCACAGCTGGAAATGGACAAATTAAATGAAAATGAATGCTTCTATCTGACTGCCAAGGTGTATAAGGGCTTGTTTATTCCTACAGCCATATATTTTTGTGATGAAAAGATTGCAACAATATTTGTTGACTAATGCTAAGTAAGTGACAAAAAGATTACAATTTCGTTACTTTCCTTTACAAAACGAGTGAATAGTATTATAATACCTTCTGTTATTCGGAAGGTATTATTTTTTTGACAGCATTATATAATGAATATTGGAAGGTAATTACTATGAATAAAACTATTTCACAAAAGAAAGGTGCGCCCATATTGGAAATCTGCCTTTGGTGGGCAGTGAGAATTTTTCTCGCAGTTGCAGTTTTCTTTGCAGAAACAACCCCTAAAAAGATGATGGTTGTTCTGGCGTTCATTGCAACATTTCTTGGCAGTGTACTTGGTAAGCTTGTCAAGGATTTGAGCCCTCGTTTTCAGACCTGTGTCTGCCTTGTGGCTGCTCTTGGCTCAGGTGTGGGCTTTGGCTTCGATGTGTTTCAGAGCTTCCCTGAATATGATGTGCCTCTGAGTCTTTTCGGCGGCATCATCGGTGTGGCAATCGGCTATTACATAAGCATCGCCCTGAAAAAGCCTGTTACGGGCAAGGATTTTAATTTCACTTCCTTTATGTCTTTCTGTGTTTCCTGCGCTTTTGTCGTGCCAAAGGAAATTCTGCAGTTTTTCACCGACTATTTTACCGGCAGAAACCTTGTTCACTGTGAAATGCCCGGCGATGACCACTGGCTTTTCAGTCTTATCGGCACTATGGGCAGCTTGCCCGAGCAGTGGTACCTCATAGATTTCAGCGAGGATATAACTCTTTGCGTTATAGGTGCATTTATAGGCGTTGCAGTGCTTTATCTTAATCTGCGAATTAAAAATAAAGAGGCGTTTATAAATAATAAAAAGAAGATAAGCCTTTCGCTTGGGAATGTCCCTTCACGTTGCAGAGAGAAAATTTCCTATGAAATTGACAAGATAAAGACTCAGACAAATATCTGGGATATGCTTTTATGGTGGAGCGTAAGAATTGTTATGATTTACGCTTTCCTCACAATGGAAAACAGAGCGGAAGCAACTCTTCTCGGTGTAATCACTCTGGGTACTTTTGCAATAAGCATTCTCCACTTTGTTTTTCCGAAGGATTCAATGTTCTGCAAAATCAATTACAGAGTGCAGACACTTATAGTAATTATAGCTTTCCTCGGCTCATATTGCGGCAACTATGTGGGTATGTATGCCTATGCAAGCCGTTTTGATACGCTTCTTCACTTTATGTCAGGTTTTATCGGTGCTGCGGCAGGGTACTATATAGCCCTCACTCTCATTAGACCCGGTAGACGCTCGGCAAATCTTGCCATAGGCCTTTTTGCAGTGGCGTTTTCACTTGCAATTATCCCCATACACGAAATGACGGAGTTCATCGGTGACTTCATATGGGGTACCACCAATCAGGGTTTTATGTGGGAGCCTACAGACAGTGTGCTTATTTACAGACTTTTCGGCCACGGTGTGGGTAATGAATTGCTCATAAGAATGTACGATACGGTTTATGATATGTCCCTGGCAAGCACAACGAGTATAATATCCTTTATTGTTTTTGTCATTTCTTTTGAGATAAAGCTGAAAAAGGCTAAAAACGATGCAAAAACAGTGGAAACCGTAACCGAAAAAGAGGCTGTCACTTGTTGACAATATACAAAAAATGTGTTAACATAATCGGTGTTAAGAGAAGTACCTTTTAAAGAAGGGGAGTAGCTCAAAGCTGTAAATCAACAACCGCCGACAGGCTGGTTTACAGACCTGATTACAGGTAGCAAGACCTTTAACGGAACCCATGTTCTGTTAGAGGTTTTTTTATTGAATTTCTTTGTAAGGATATATTCTCACATTCGGTTCAATAATATTAAATCAGTGATACTGATAAAAGAAAGGAAAGAATGTATGAAACATTATCTCCACACAACAGATGAAGTTTTTGCTGAGGTGAAGTCCTCTGTTGAAGGCCTCACAAGTGCTGAAGCAGAGAAAAGACTTGAAGCAAACGGCAAAAACAAGCTGGCAGAGGCTAAAAAGGATTCCATTTTCAAAAAGTTCATCGACCAGATGAAGGACCCTATGATTATTATTCTTATTATTGCTGCTGCTATTTCAGCCGTAACAGAATATATTGAGGCTTCCTCTGCGGGTCACAGCTTTTTCCCAACCGATACAATTATAATTCTTGCAGTAGTTATTATCAATGCGGTTCTCGGTGTTATGCAGGAAAGCAAAGCCGAAAAGGCTGTTGAAGCATTGCAGAAAATGTCAGCTGCCACAACCAAAACTCTGCGTGATGGCAAAATTGTTACCATCAAGAGTGAAGACCTTGTTGTAGGTGATGTTATTCTTCTCGATGCAGGTGATGCTATTCCTGCAGACTGCCGTATCTTTGAGTGCGCAAGTATGAAAATTGAAGAGGCAGCTCTTACAGGTGAGTCAGTTCCCGTAACAAAGCTTGTAAATGCACTTATGGGCAAAAAGGCTGATGACGAGGTTGCTCTGGGTGACCGTAAGAATATGGCATATATGGGCTCAACACTCGTTTACGGCCGCGGTAAGGCTGTTGTAACCGCAACAGGTATGGACACTGAAATGGGCAAAATTGCCAATGCTATTTCACTTGCAGAAGAAGGCAAGACTCCTCTTGAAATCAAACTGGAACAGCTTTCAAAGGTTCTCACAAAGCTCGTTCTCGTTGTTTGTGTTGTTATCTTCGGTTATAATATTGCGATGCACTTTATTACCGGTGCAGAGGGTCAGTTCTATGAGGTTGCACTCGATTCCTTCATAACTGCTATTGCTCTTGCCGTTGCAGCTATACCCGAAGGTCTTGTTGCAGTTATGACCATTGTTCTTTCGATCGGCGTAACAAATATGTCAAAGAAAAACGCTATTATCCGTAAAATGAATGCAGTTGAAACTCTCGGCTGCACACAGATAATATGCTCAGATAAGACAGGTACACTCACACAGAATGTAATGACTGTTGTTGATCACTATGCTCCCGATGAAAATCAGCTTGCAACAGCTATGGCTCTTTGCACAAATGCTGATGTTTCAGAAGACGGCAAGGGTACGGGTGAGCCTGATGAGGTGGCACTTATCAACTATGCTTCTTCACTTTCACTGCCCAAGGCAGAGCTTATGGCAAAGTACCCCAGAATAGGCGAGGTACCCTTCGATTCAGGCAGAAAGATGATGTCAACGGTTCACTCAAACGGCGGTGAGTTCATTCAGTTCACCAAGGGCGCACCCGATGAAATTCTCAAGAAGTGCAGCCGCATTGATATAAACGGCGCAGTCTTCGAGATGAATAACGAATACCGTGAGAAAATTGCTGCAGAAAACACAAGAATGGGCAATAAGGCACTGCGTGTATTTGCAGTAGCTTATAAAAAGTATTCTGCCGCTCCCGAAACCTTTGATTCAGAATCACTTGAATATGATATGACCTTTATTGGCCTTACAGGTATGATTGATCCGGTACGTCCTGAGGTTAAGGATGCTATTGTTGAGTGTCGCAGTGCAGGTATTACACCTATTATGATTACAGGTGACCACATCAACACTGCCAAGGCTATTGCCAGAGAGCTTGGTATTCTTACCGATGACAGTCAGGCTATGATGGGCTCAGATATTGACAAGTACTCTGACGAAGAATTTGAAAAGATAGTTGAAAACATCTTCGTTTATGCCCGTGTTCAGCCTGAACATAAGACAAGAATTGTTAACGCATGGAAGAGTAAAGGCTATGTAACCGCCATGACAGGTGACGGTGTTAACGATGCTCCTTCAATAAAGAGTGCCGACATCGGTGTAGGTATGGGTATCACAGGTACTGATGTAACAAAGAATGTTGCCGATATGGTGCTCACAGACGATAACTTTGCAACTATCGTTTCTGCAGTAGGCGAAGGCAGAAGAATCTATGATAATATCCGTAAGGCAATTCAGTTCCTTCTCGGCTCAAATCTTTCTGAGGTTGTTTCCATTTTCTTTGCAACAATTATGGGCTTCACCATTCTTGAAGCACCTCACCTTCTTTTCATCAAACTTGTAACAGACAGTATTCCCGCACTTGCTCTCGGACTTGAAAAGCCTGAGGCAAACATAATGAGAAGAAAGCCCAGAAACAAAACTGACGGTATCTTTGCAGGCGGTCTCGGCTTTGACTGTGCATATCAGGGCATACTCGTAAGCATACTCACAGTTGTTGCTTTCTATATAGGTGAATATCTTGAATGCCTTGAAACGGGTGCTGCCTTTGCATGGACAAATATCCACGACAGCTCCGAGGGTATGACAATGGCATTCTTCACAATGGCGATGTGTGAGATTTTCCACTCCTTCAATATGCGTTCACAGAGAGCCTCATCAGTTGCTATGCTCTTCAAGGGACACCACAATGTTGCCCTTTACGGTGCTATGGTAGGCTCATTCCTTCTTACAACTGCAGTTGTTGAAGTTGACTTCCTTTCAAATCTCTTCGGCTTTGCACATCTTGACCTGAAGGCATACCTTATTTCTCTGGGAATTTCAGTTCTCATTATCCCCATAGTTGAAATTGTGAAGGCTATTCAGAGAGCAATGAGCAAAAGCGAGTAAAGTTCTTTGATTCTTTCTTACAAGAAAGAATGCCCGCCCGGCGAGGGCAAAACAAATAAACTTGAGCAGTCCTTCGGGGCTGCTTTTTTGTACGCGCTCAGTTAGAACGGAAATTTTATGCCCGCCTGTTTTGCGTTATAAGATAAAAAACAAATGAATAAATATTGACTTATTTCTTTTTGAGGAGTAATATTGAATTATAAATAAAAGGAGGAAAAAACTATGAAAACATTCAGAAAAATTTTAAGCGTAGTTCTTGTTACGGTGATTTTAATGTTGCCTATGACAGCAAATGCCGTTATTTTAAGCGGTGAATGCGGTGCAAACAATATCTATATCGATTATATCGGCGACATCAATTGGACACTCGATACTGAAACAGGTGTATTGTCCTTTGACGGTGAAGGCTATATGGACAGCTTCTATAATTTCAATATCAGTCAGAGTGAGTTGTTGCCCTGGTGGGATAACCTTGAAGATATAGAAACAGTTGTGCTGAGTGAAGGAATAAAGAACATCGGTTCGGGTGTGTGCTGCGGAGCAGTTAACCTGACAAGTGTAGTGGTGCCTGACAGTCTAGAAAGTGTAGATTATAATACATTTTATAATTGCAAGAAGCTTGAGAGCTTCGAATTCGGTGAAAATTTCAAATATCTTTCGAAGTGTGCCTTCTTTGCAAGCGGTCTTACCTCGATCGAAATTCCGGATGCCGTTGATATGATTCCTGATCAGGCTTTTCAGTCTTGTCAAAAGCTCAGAAGTGTTAAGTTGCCTGCAAATTTGACATATATATCAGATATGGCTTTTAACAGATGCAGCAGCCTTGAAAATCTTATTCTTCCCGACAAACTCGAAAAAATAGGTTACTATGCTTTTGAAGGTTGCAGCTCCATGAAGACTGTAACAATCGGTGAAAATCTTGAATATATCGGTTTGGGAGCTTTTTTGAACTGCACAGGAATAACAGATGTTTATTATGCAGGAAGTAAGGAACAGTGGGAGCAGATAGAGATTCTTGACTTAAATGAATGCCTTCTCAATGCAAAAATTCACTTTGCAAAGGGTGGCGAAGAAGTTGACACACCCGATAATCCTGCAGAAAACTGCTCCTGCAACTGCCACTCAGGCGGAATAACAAACTTTTTCTGGAAGATAATCAACTTCTTCCAGAAGCTCTTTGGCAAGAATAAAGTCTGCGCTTGCGGTGTGAAGCACTGATAACTAACTCCTTCCGTCAGACCTGCGGTCTGCCACCTTCGTCAGAGAGGAAGGCAAGATTTGCAGTTAATTTAAAATAATCGCCAGCTTGGCTCTCTCACTGAGGGAGCCGGCTTTTTGTTCTGGCAAAAAGACTGAGGGAGTATTTTTGCGGCCTCACCCCTGTCGTTTTTGCTTTGGCATCCCGCGTACCGACAACGCTCTTTACAACTCCAGGCAAATATGCTACTATAATATCAACAACATAATGAAGGTGATATTATGAAAGAAAACAAAATCCACATAGCCTACGGCTTTCACGTCAACTGCTATCATTCCTACAGAGGAGATACCAATGACAATTTAGGTTTCGGCTCCGACATCAGAATTATAAACAAAATCCTCGATATACTTACGGACTTTAACGAAAGGGGCATACCTGTCAAGGGTACCTGGGACAGTGAAAACTTTTTCTCCCTCGAGAAAATTCTCCCGGAGTATGCCCCTGAAATCATTGAGAAAATGAAGGAGCGTGTGGCAAAGTACGGCGATGAAAACATCATAATGGGCTATAACAACGGCGCACTCTCGGCTATGACCGAGGACGAATTCACCGCCAGTATTGAGCTTGCTGTGACAAATGAAGCAGGTTCAGGCCTCAAGGATATTTTTGGCGAATACGAGAAGATAGTCAGACCTCAGGAGGTTATGTTTACGCCTTCTCAGGTCAGTCTTTATAACAAGCTCGGTGTGAAGGCTCTCTGTCTTTATTACAGCTGTGTACCCTTCGACGCTTTTCGCACACTTGTGCCGAAGCTCTGTGATGAATATGCTTTTAACCCTGTTAAGTATACATATAAAAACGAGAGCATGACAATTATCCCCACCTACAGCAACTCCGATGTTTGCGATGCAGGCACACTGCGTGCATGGGTCAAGGATTTGCGAAGACAGCAGGAAAAGGGAATTATTAACAGAGATTTGCTTCTTTTTATCAATATGGATGCTGATGCAATCTTCTGGGAGACAATGGATTTAGGTCCTTTCACCGGCAAGCTTGCCAACACAGACGGTATCAAGGGCCTTGTTGAAGAGGTGGCAGACCTGCCTTATGTTGTTTTCGATACTGTAGGCGGTTACCTTAAAAATCACGGCACTGTGGGCGAAGTGGACTTCACTCACGATACTGCTGACGGCAACTTTACAGGTTATGCTTCATGGAGCGAGAAGCCCTTCAACCGCAGAATATGGACAAGCCTTGAAAGGGCAAGGGCTATGGCAAAGGTCACTGCAAAAAAAGACAGCGAATCACCTTCTTTTTTTGACAGAGTTATTCTTCTTTCGACTACTCACTTTGGTCTTGCAACTCCGGTGCTGAATATTCAGCGAGAGAAAACTGCTCTCGACTTGGCTGAAAAGGTTATTGAAAAAGAAAAAGCCGCTATGCCCGAAAGCAAAGGCTTCACAATTTACAATATAAACGACAGCACCTTCCAGTGTGTGCAGGTAGACCTTAAAGAAAAACCGGCAGATATATCAAAACTCAATGTTACGGGCAAATATCTTGACTGTTTCACTGCGGTCAGCATGGCTGACGATAACTCCTCGGCTTATCTTATGATGAAATTCAGTGAAATCAAAAATAAGTATGACATAAAAATAACCTTTGACGGTGAGAAAGAAAAGCCTGTTTTCAGCAACATTCTTTCAGCAGGTGACCTGAGTGTTTTCTTCAGTGATAAGGGCAGGATAGCCTGGGTACAGCTTGGAGATAAAAAACTCGGCACTGACGAATTCCTGCAGAGCTTCATAACCTATGGCGGAAAAAGATATGATTTTCAGAATGTTTCAGCGAAAGCACTCAGTGTTGCAGGTCAGGGCGAGGGCGTACGTGTAAAAGGTGAAATACATCTGCCTAAAGAAGAAAAGGGCGGTTCATTCACCTACGATTTCTTCACAGGTGTGGACAGCAAGGCAGTGTTTGTCAGAGCAACGGTGAACTATCCTTATACTCCTGAGCTTGTGTCAATTTCAACGGAAAACTCATCTCTCGGCAGATATACGGATATGCAGTGGCAAGAGACTGTGCCCTTCCAGATTACGCCTAAGCTTTCAGGGGATATCAGTGTTATCAAGCGTAATTTTATGGATGATATTTCCTCATTCAGAACACAGTCTTTCCCAGAGTGTGACAGTAAAAACGATTATATAGCTTCATTCAATCATCAGCTTACGGCAGGTATGACAGGCCTTTATGATGATAAGGCAGGTCTTATTATTGCTAATGCTCGTCAGGTGCTTTCCTCAATGGCTCACTGTCCTATGCGCCTTGAAAAGGTTAAAACCGTCAGAATGAATCCTTTCGGAACATATTATGGCAACCAAAGACACCATTTCAGCAGGGCAAAGGAGCAGGTGCTTGATGCATATACTCTTGTGGCTGCCCAGGGTAAGCCTCTTGTGCCCTCTTATAATGGTGTGAGTGAAACAGCTCTTCTCGGACTTTATGCTTTTGAGGGTACCGTTTCAGATGAGCTGCTTAGTGAAGTCTGTGCATTTGCAGACGGCTGTGTGGCTGTGGCAAGTGAGGGCAGTGCTGTTGTACCATTTGAGGGTGAAAATGTAAGCATCGGTCAGAGCAAAAAAGATAATAAAAGTGAAAAAGACCTGAAAAATCCCGTTATGACAGGACTTTACGGCAACCTTGGCAGCTATATAGTTAAAGGCGTAAGAGGTATAGGTCACATTGTATGGACGCAGTTGAAAACTAAATAATCGGCTGACGGCAAGTCAGCGGTGAGGCGGCTCCGCTGCCGGATTTCATCCGGCACCCCGAACACCTGCAGGCGTTCGGGGACAAGCACCCTGCGGGTGCTTGTGTGGAGCCGCCGGGTGCTGCAAGCACAAAATCCACCCGTTTTCGGGTGGATTTTTTTATCAGATTGATATTTCCTCAAAAACTGCCTCACCGTTTTTAACGGTGCAGGTGTATCTGCCACCCGGCAATATCTTTCCTGAGAGGATTTCCTCGGAGAGATTATCCTCAACCTTTTTCTGCAACGCTTTTCTCAGTGGTCTTGCACCATAGACAGTATCAAAGCCTGCATCTGCAATAAGGTCTGTGACTTTCTCGGAAAAGGTCATTTCAATTTCCATAGCGCGTAATCTGTCTGTAAGTTCATTTGTCATCCGTCTTGCAATAAGGCGGATTTCTTCTTTTGTCAGCTGACTGAAAACGATTGTTTCATCTATTCTGCCTAAAAATTCGGGCCTGAAGGCTTTTTTTAGCTCGCCTGTTACAGCGGACCTGATCTGCTCGTCAGTGAGTACACCTGAGTTTTCACCAAAGCCTATTGAACTGCCCTTTGAAGCTATATGCTTTGCGCCTAAGTTTGAGGTCATTATGACAACCGTGTTTTTGAAGTCAACACGCCTGCCGGTAGAATCTGTAAGGATGCCATCGTCTAAAATTTGAAGAAGCATATTGAAAACATCGGGGTGAGCCTTTTCTATTTCGTCAAAGAGGATGATGCTGTAGGGCTTTCGTCTGACCTTTTCAGTTAGTTGACCGCCTTCGTCATATCCCACATAACCGGGAGGTGAGCCTACAAGTCTGGAAGCGTTGTGTTTTTCCATATACTCACTCATGTCAAGGCGTATGACGGCATTTTCATCTCCGAACATGGCACTGCCTAGGGCTTTGCAAAGCTCAGTTTTACCAACACCTGTGGGGCCGAGAAAAATGAATGAACCCATAGGTCTTTTCGGGTCTTTAAGTCCGCTTCTGCCTCGCCTTATTACCTTTGCAACGGCTTCTACGGCTTTTTCCTGACCTACAATTCTTTCGTGGAGAATCTCTTCAAGCCTGAGAAGTCTTTCGCTTTCCTCCTGAGTAAGCTCGTTTACGGGTACTCCCGTCCATGAGGATACAACCTTTGCAATATCCTTGCCTGTTACTTCGCCGTAGGTGCGTGCTGCTTCTTCTTTCCAGTTGGTTTTTGCTGCAGTGAGTCTGCTTAGCAGCTCCTTTTCTTTATCACGGAGCTTTGCTGCCCCTTCAAAATCCTGGGAGTCTATTGCTGCCGCTTTTTCTGCGGTAGTTTCTTTGAGCTGACTTTCTATTTCTTTAACCTCCGGCGGCAGTGTGAATGAGCCGAGGCGTACCTTTGAGCAGGCTTCATCAATAAGGTCAATTGCCTTATCGGGGAGAAAACGGTCACTGATATACCTGACGGACATTTTAACAGCCTGAGTTATCGCATCATCTGTGATTTTCACCTTGTGATGAGCCTCGTATTTACTGCGAAGTCCCTTGAGAATTTCAGCAGTTTCTTCTGCCGTCGGTTCGCCTACTTTAACGGACTGGAATCGTCTTTCAAGGGCGCTGTCCTTTTCGATATATTTGCGATACTCCTCAAGGGTGGTGGCACCTATAACCTGAAGCTCGCTTCTTGCAAGGGAGGGCTTGAGAATGTTAGCCGCATCAACAGCACCCTCTGCCGAGCCTGTGCCGATAAGATTGTGTACCTCGTCAATGAAAAGAATTACATTGCCTGCTTTGACCGTTTCTTCGATGCAGCCTTTTATTCTCTCTTCAAAGTCTCCGCGGTACTTTGTGCCTGCTACCATGCTTGTCAGGTCAAGGCTGACAATGCGTTTGCCTTTTAGGGTTTCGGGTACTTCGTCAGCTGATATTTTAAGGGCAAGTCCTTCTGCAATTGCAGTCTTACCTACACCCGGTTCACCTATGAGACAAGGGTTGTTTTTTGTGCGACGGGAAAGAATTTCCGTTACACGCTCTATTTCTTTTTCTCTGCCGATTACAGGGTCTATTTCACCTTTTTGTGCTTTTAAAGTCAGATCACTGCCGTATTTATCAAGAGTAGGTGTTGTGCTTTTTGCGTTTGAACGGGAACCACGGGATGAGGGTGAGGAGTAGGAATTTCGATTTTTCGGTGCGTCTATTTCGCTGAGAATTGCACCTGAAGAAGCTCCGAGTTGTGAAAGTATGAAGGCTGCACAGCTGTCATCTTCACTCAGAAGTGCCGTAAGCAGATGCTCAGTACCTACATAGCCTGAATTTTTCTGACGGGCAACAGAAAGCGAAAGCTCGATTATGTGCTTGCTTCTGGGAGTAAAATCTTCGGGTGTCAGCACTGTTGGGATACCGGCACCGACAGTGCGCCTGATTTCCTGCTCAACGGCACTGAAATTAATTCCTTTTGATGCGAGCATACTTGTGGCAACACTGTCGCCCTCTTTTACAAGGCCTGCCAGAAGATGCTCACTGCCTATATATGTGTGTCCCAGGTTTTCGGCTGTTTCTACAGCTGAATTGAGAGCTTTGTTGGCTTTTTCGGTGAAACCTGTAAATTTATACATTGATAAATCCTCCTGTGTAGTAGATTAAAAAAAGACCGTTTGTCAAGAATACAGAGTATCTTCAACAAACAGTCCGATTATATTTGACGTTATTTCAGTTCTTCTTTTACCTTCTGCGCTCTCAAAACATCGCGTTCACTCTGGTTCATAATTTTGCCGCTGGCAGTGTTGAGAGTGGCAGGCTGTAAAACGACTGTGAGTTCTTTGAGCTTTTCGGCGGGAATGGACAGTATGCCCTCGCTCACTCCCACGCGCACATAAGATATGAGCTTGATAAGCTCGTCAGTGGTAAGCTTGTGGGCGCTTCTGAGTATGCCGTAGGCTCTTGAAATATGGTCAAGGTAATCGTCATCTTTCACAAGAAGAGCGCGAGCCTGTTTTTCCTGTGTGATAATCTGCATTGCTATTGAATTAAGGTTTTTAATTGCGGCTTCTTCACTGATTCCGAGAGTTACCTGGTTGCTGAGCTGATAGATGTCGCCGCTGACCTCGGAGCCTTCACCGTAAGAGCCACGAAGGGTAAGACCCAATTTGGCAACAGTGGTACCAAGGCGATGAATTGCGCCTTTTTTTGTCAGGGCAGGCAGGTGAAGCATGACGCTTGCACGCAGAGCCGTGCCTATATTTGTGGGACACTGTGTAAGATAACCCAACTGCTCGTTGAAAGCATATGAGAGCTTGCTGCCGAGAAATTTATCGTATTTCTGAGCTTCGGCAAAAGCCTCGTCAAGTGAAAGACCGGGAAGTACAGTCTGAATTCTGATGTGGTCTTCCTCGCAAATCATAATGCTCACATCCTCTTCTTCTGAAAGAAGGAGACTTCTGCCCTTGGTGTCACAGGCAAATTCGGGACTTATGAGATGCTTTTCGGCAAGGGAAACAGTATGGGCGGGGGAGAGTGCTGACATATCAATATAGCTGAGGCTTTCATCTTTGAAAATTTCTTTTACGGTTTCGCCTATTTCCTTTTTCTGCTGTGATGAAAGTCTCGCAGGGAAGGGGTACTGTGTTATATTTCTTGCAAGGCGTACTCTTGTGCTAAGGCAGATGTCGCCCTGTTCAGCGGTGTTACGGTACCAGTTCATATCAGTTATCTCCTTTCAGCTTTTTGATTTCGTCTCTTAAAACGGCGGCTCTTTCGAAATTCTGTTCTTCGATAGCCTTGCTCATTTCTTTTTGCAAATCTGCTATTTTATCTTCGACCGATTTCTCTTCAGGTACTATAGGGTCTGTAACTGTTTCGGGAACAGAGCCTGCATGTTTTACTCTGCCGTGAATTCTCTGTAATGAAGGCAGAAGCTTTGAATAGAATTTCTCATAGCAGTTTGCGCAGCCTACGTTGCCCGATTTAATAATATCGTCGAAGCTGCTGCCGCAGATTTCACAGCGGTCTAATCTGCTTTCACTCAGGGCAAGAATGCTGTCGTCGAAAAAGCCTGAGAAAAGTGAGGGAAGGTTGAATGAAAAATCGTCAAAGAAGTTGTTGTAGCCCAGAGCCTGAGCACAAGCACTGCAAAGATGGCTCTGTGTGGCCTCGCCGTTAATTACTCTTTTAATGTGTGTGGTTGCTTCGTTTTTCTTACAGTTCTGACATAACATAAATATCATCCTCCTTAAAGTACGTTATTGCATTATTGACAGAAGCATCTGCTTTAGTATGCCTGCCCGTATAATATCTCTGACCTCGGCAGGCAGACCCTTATAGTTTGAATCGCTGAGTGCTGCCGACATAATTGCGGCATCGCGCTGGGTGATAAGTCTATGACGCATAAGATTTATAATGTGGCTTTCTGCTGTGGATTCGTCTGTTGCTGAACCTATGCTTCTGAGAACTTGCAGTAGCAGAGTATTTTCGTCATAGCTTATTCTTGTTATTCTTATACAGCCTCCGCCGCCTCGTTTGCTTTCTACTATAAAACCTCTTTCCGGGGTGAAGCGTGAGGAAAGCACATAGTTTATCTGACTTGGCACACAGCCGATATTCTGAGCTAAGATATTGCGCTGAATTTCAATTTCACTTTTATCTTCAAGCATATCCGTTATCATCTGTGCTATTAGATTTGAAAGATTAATTGTCATCACATCCTTTGTTTGACTTTGACTATCTTTGACTTTCATCATCTTTATTATATATTTTTGACCTTTAAATTCAAAGGTCAAAAAAGGTCAAAATAAAACTGAAATGTTCTGAATTTTGAAATCAGCTCTTGGTTTCTTCGCTTTTTAATGATTTTTGAGGATTTTCAGAATAATTCAATCTGTTTTCGTGAGGGTAGGATTTTGACCTTTCAGCACTTTGAAAGGGGTCAGTAATATTTTGACCTTCAATAGCTGTTTCAGATAAAAAAGGGGATGTTTTAAAGCTGTGTTTATTCATAAGAAGCCTCCGCAGTTTATATGTATTTATTTTTATCATACGCCATTTGTTTATTCAGTAACACAACAACAACCTTTGCGTATAATGAAATTGAAGGGTGACAAACCCTCAGATTAAAGGAGGTAAACATAATGTGTAATAACGGTTTATTTGGTGGCAGTGCTTGCTCATGGATTGTAATTCTTCTTATCTTGTCAATGTGCTGCGGTAACGACGGCGGTCTTTTCGGCGGTAACGGTTGCGGCTGTAACAACGGTTGTGGCAATAACCGTTGCGGTTGCGATAACGGCTGTGGCTGCGACAACGGTTGCGGTTGCTGAAGGTAAAAAAATCGGGTAGCACTCCGGAAAGAGTGTTACCCGATGTAAGGCTGTATTAATGAGATAACGCTGTGGACGATATCAGATACGCTTGAGAGCGTATGATATATTTGCTCAGACAAATATGATATACCGGACTGTTTTCACAGCCCGGTATTGATATTATACATAGCTTGTTACAAGGAAATCAAGTGTATAAGCTTCATTAGCTGAATAAACAGGCATATTTTGGCTGTTTACAGCGCCTGTGTCAAACTGGAGATAACCCTGAGGAATTGTGATGGTAAGTCTTGTACCTGTTACAGGAGTGGGTACGCCGTCAACAAATGAGATAGTGATATACTGACACTGCTCACCTTCATATTCCATTGTTTCTGATGTGATTGAGAAATGAGCAGGATACTCTGTGCCTGTAATGGGTGTATATTTGTCACCGTAGAAGTTGACATCAATAGTTTCAAATGCAGTGTCGAAAACATTGTCTGACTTGATAACAAGTGTATATTGTCTGGGATGCTCAGCATAGGTGTCATCGTTATTGATGTTGATGATTTCTGCGCCAAGGTCAGCAAGTGATGAATAACGGTAGGTTGGCTTCGGAGCTGCAAGGTCAGCCTTGAAATCGTCGATAACCTTATAGAAGCCGAAGAAAGCACCGAGTGTTCTTCTGAAGGTTTCTATAGCTGTGAGGAAAACTCTTATTGGACGGATGTGACTATCTGTTTTAGGTGTCCACACTGCAAGAAGAACTTCCTGACCGTCGATATAGAGCTTGTCACCTGCATAGTAGTGCTTGCCTGTATCCTTATGCTCCCAACAAACGAACTCGTAGTCAACTGAAAGGGGAGTGTCGTTTGTTACGGTGTATGTACCGGGTGATGAGAATGAGAAGGTGGGGCTGGGCTTGTACATAATGGAAACACCTTCAAGAGTGTCTATTTCATATGTGATACCGTAGATGATGGGTTCATCGGGTTCAAGACCTAAATTGCCGCCGATGTTGCCGGGGATGTCTTCGATAGCCGAAGCGGGAAGAGCCATACATGAGAAGATGAATACTACTGAAAGCAGTATTGCTGTAAACTTTTTCATAACTAATACCTCCGAGTATTATACAGATAGAATAATTATATAACACTGAATGAACATAATATTTACTTTTTGGAAATTAAATGTAAAAACTTGTTAAAAATCTGCATATCAACATTAAAGGTTTTGAGAATAAGCAAAAATACATAAGAAAAAACTTTACTTTTGAAGCAAAAAGATTTACTATATAAGAAGAACTTAAACAGACAGGAAAGTAATTATGAGAATACTGTTTCTTTGTACGGGTAACACCTGCCGCAGTCCTATGGCTCAGGCTCTTATGAAAAGCAAAATCGAAAAAACAGGTCTTTGTGCAGAAGCCCACAGCTGCGGACTGGGTGCCTACAGTGGTGATGCTGTCAGTGAAAATGCAGTGAAGGCTATGGCTGAAAAAGGTATTGACATATCTTCTCACAGAGCAAGAAAGTTCAGTCCATATATGGCGGATGAATATGATTGGTTCATTGTTATGAGTGCTTCTCATAAGGCGGTACTGTCACAGCTAGTGCCTGAGGAAAAAATTGCTGTTCTCGGCGGGGGCATAGCTGACCCTTACGGCGGTGACTGTGACGCGTACAGAAAATGCAGAGATGAAATTGACAAAGCCCTTGACGAGCTTATGTCGGTGAAAATCTCAACTATGAGCGAAGATGATGTGTCTGCTGTTGCCCTCATTGAAAAAGAGTGCTTCAGTGAACCATGGAGCGAAGAAGGAATAAGAAGTGAACTCGGTAACTCTTCTGCAAGGTTTTTCACTGCAAAAATTTCGGGCGAAACTGCAGGATATTTGGGTATGCACATCGTGCTTGACGAGTGTTATATTGCCAATATTGCAGTCAGAAGCGCTTTCAGACGAAGGGGAGTTGCAGATGCTCTGCTCAGATGTGCCCAGAAAACCGCTGAACAAGAAGGCTGTGCCTTTATCTCTCTTGAGGTGAGAGTGAGCAACATTCCTGCAATAAAACTTTATGAAAAACACGGATATGTTTCTCAGGGCGAGAGAAAGAATTTCTACCGTGACCCTGTGGAAAATGCTCTTATTATGACAAAATTTCTTAGTGAGGGAAAATAATATGAAAATTTTAGCAATAGAATCTTCCTGTGATGAAACTGCGGCAAGCGTGGTTGAAGACGGAAGAAAGGTACTTTCAAATGTGGTGGCATCTCAGGTTGCCGAGCATAAAATTTACGGCGGTGTAGTGCCTGAAATAGCCTCACGCCGTCATGCTGAGGCAATCAGCGGTGTTGTAGAAAAGGCTCTCGAGGATGCCGACTGCACTCTCGACGGTATTGATGCAGTTGCAGTCACCTATGCTCCCGGACTTATAGGCGCACTTCTTGTTGGTGTAAACTATGCAAAGGGTCTTGCTTATGCAAAGGGTCTGCCTCTTATACCCGTACACCACCTGCGCTCACATATTGCGGCTAACTATATAACTCATCAGGATTTGAAGCCTCCCTTTTTCTGCCTTGTTGTCAGTGGAGGCAACACTATGATGGTTGAGGTGAAGGATTACACCGATTTTAAGATTATAGGCAGAACAAGAGACGATGCTGCAGGAGAGGCTCTTGACAAAGCCGCAAGAACAATGGGCATACCTTACCCCGGCGGACTTAATATGGACAGGCTTGCAAAAGACGGTGACAGTACTGCCTTTAAATTCCCCACTCCCAAGGTTGAGGGCTGTCCTTATGATTTCAGCTTTTCGGGACTTAAAACAAGCGTCATAAACACAATTCACAATGCTTCTCAGAAGGGTGAGGAGATAAACAAGGCCGATCTGGGAGCTTCCTTTATGAAGGCGGTTTCAAATTGCCTGATGAAAAATACCGAAAAGGCTATGATTGATACAGAATATAAAACTCTTGTGCTTGCAGGCGGCGTTTCAGCTAACAGTGTGCTTCGCAGTGATGTTGAGGCGCTCTGCCGAAAACACGGCTGGAAGCTTTATCTGCCGGAGCTTTCTCTTTGCGGTGACAATGCGGTAATGGTAGGCTCTCAGGGATATTATGAATATCTCAGCGGCAACATAGCAGGTCTTGAGCTTAACGCCTTTGCAGGTAAAAGTATAGAGGAATAAAATTCGGCAGGTCATTACTTTGGTAGTGACCTGCTCTTATATTTTACACAAGATTTTCTTTTATGGGTGATCCTTCACTGAAGCTTCTGGCATTTTCAAGGGTGGTTTTACTGATGGCTTCAAGTGCTTCCTCAGTGAGAAATCCCTGATGAGAGGTTATGATAACATTGGGAAAAGATAGCAGTCTTGCCGTAATTGAATTTTCCAGAATATCATCCTCACGGTTTTCAAAGACATTTTCATCCTCTTCTTCATAAACATCAAGTCCCACGCCTGAAAATTTCAGTTGACGGATTCCTTTTATTAAATCCTCCGAGCTGATGAGGGCTCCTCTTGAGGTGTTGACGAGAATAACTCCGTCCTTCATCTTTTCAATAGCCTCAAGATTTATCATATGATAAGTGTCTTTTGTCAGGGGACAGTGCAGAGAAATAAGGTCGCTTTGACTGAAAAGCTCCTGAAGGCTTACATATTCGACAAAGGGCAGATCAGGATTTTTCTGCATATCATATGCCAGAACTTTCATACCTATACCGTGGCAGCATTTTGCCATGGCAGCACCTATTCTTCCCGTACCTATTATGCCTGCGATTTTACCGTGAAAATTTGAGCCTGTAAGACCCATAAGGCTGAAATTGTTTTCTCTGACCTTAATATATGCCTTGTGAATGTGCCTGTTTGCTGCAAAAGCCAGGGCGAGAGCATGCTCAGCCACCGCCTCGGGAGAGTACCCCGGCACACGCATAACACTTATACCGCACTCCTTCGCCGCGTGTACATCCACATTGTTGTAGCCGGCACATCTTAGCAAAATAAGCCTTACTCCCGATGAAGCAAGGGCGCGGATTATATTTTCATTCACTTGTGATGCCACAAAAACACAGACGGCATCATAGCCTTTTGCGAGCAGCACCGTACGGTGCGAGATATCAGTTTTGAGAAAATCTACGGTTATATCCCGGTAACAGGGCATTACCTTTTCAAAGGATTCTCTGTCATAGGGTTTGGTATCGTAAAACAGTATTTTCATAGTCGTTGCTCCTCGTTTTATATGTCGGTTTTAGTCTGTGAACAAAGGTGCGACTTTATCCATATTGCACATTTGTGAAAGAATAATGTAATAATATTTAAAGATTTATACATTGATTTATCACAAAATAAAATGTATAATATTACCGATGACTTAAAAATATGCTTAAAGGAGGCCGAACTGTGAAAAAAACATTATCTCTTTTACTTGTTATGATTATGACTCTTTCCTGTTTTGCTTTTACTGCTTCGGCAATGAGCGTAAGCGAAGGACTTGAAGCACTCGAATCTCAGTTTGCAGACGGAAAGAATAACTTTGACTATGTTTACTATACCCCTGTCAAAAAAGCAAATGACACCACAAAATATCCTCTTATAATATGGCTTCACGGTCAGTTCTCAGGTGACTATAAGCGCTATCAGCTTGAAAACTGTGAGGTTGCCCTTTGGTCAAGTGAAGAATATCAGGCAAAAATCAAAGGTACCGGCGGTGCATTTATTTTCCTGCCCCGTGACCCTACACTGCAGCTTGATATGGCATGGAACGGCCCTGTCAGCGATTTGAAGAAATCAATTGATGATTTTATTTCAAAACATAAGAAAAATATTGACCCCTCAAGAATTTATCTCGGAGGCTTTTCAATGGGCGGCAAGGGTACCGTAAGACTTGCAGCAGCATACCCCGGGTATTTTGCGGCAATATTCCCTATGTCTTCCGTTTACAATCCCTCGACTTCTGAACTCAGAGCGCTAAAGGATACACCCGTCTGGATGTTCACTTGCAGAAGTGACTACATAAACACGAGCCTTAACGCTCATGCCATTTCCACTAATATGTGGAACTACTGGAAGACAAACTCATCCTGTGTGGGTGTTAACCGCTGGACATATTTTATTTCTCCCCTTGTTAACCCTGACGGTGTTGTACCTTTGCTCGACCCGATTTATTCGCTTTTCCAACATAATTCATGGGATGCTGTTGCCCATGACCTTGTAATGAACAACGGTAAGCTCTACAGCAATATGATAACCCTTGACGGTTACGGTAACACCATTGCGCTCAACACAAGAGAAACCTTCCTTTCATGGCTTTCAAGCCACAGCCTTGACGGCCCGATAGGCTCAGAGGAAGAGGATGATAACAATAACGACAACAATGAGCCTGAGGTGGAGGTACCCTCAACATCTGTTCTTCAGTCAATTGAAAAGATATTCAAGTTCATTCTGAAGCTTATAAATATACTTTTTAAATAATATGAAAGTCGGGAATAACTCCCGACTTTTTTAATTTCTCCTTAATTGACAAACAGTTTGCCTTGGAGTATAGTTATAGTGTATAACTGTAAGGAGTTGGATTTATGACAGATCTTAAACGCTTTGAATATGTGCTTGCACTGAGTGAATATAAGAATTTTTCTCAGGCGGCAAGGCAGCTGAACATTTCTCAGTCAACTCTGAGTCAATATATTCAGAAACTTGAAAAGGAAATAGGTGTAAGCCTTTTTGACAGGTCTGTGACACCTCTCAAACTCACACAGTACGGTGAAATATATACCAGGGGTGCAAGAAAAATTATGGACTCTTATGCCGAAACTCTTGACGGTATCTGTGATGCTGATGCCGGTGCTTTCGGCAGTGTACGCATAGGGCTTTCGCCTTCAAGGGCGGGCTTTATGCTTCCAAAGGTTATAGGAGAGTTCAGTGAGCTTTATCCCGATGTTACACTGAAATTCATTGAAAGCAAATCTAAGGACATAATGAAAAATCTTTATGAGGGCAATATCGATTTTGCTTACACAGTTGTGCCTGACGGTTTTGATCGGGAGGGATATGTGGTTTCAGGCGTTGACACCGAAAGAATAATGCTTGCTGCAGGAAAGAATAACCGCAGCATAAAAGGCAGTGCAATTGATTTCAGCCAGGCGGAAAACTTCACCTTTGTTCTTCTTGAAGAAAACCAGCTTCTTACGGAGGTGTTTTATTCTCTTTGCAAAAAAAGCGGTATTTCCCCTGAAAGGCACATCAGCGTGTCGGAGCTTTCAACGGCTATTTCACTTGTCAAAAACGGTATGGGCGTAATGCTTCTGCCCTCAAGCTACCGTGATTACGGAAATCTCAGTGAAGAACTGAATTTCTATGATATTGAGCAGGCAGATTTTAAAAGAGAGCTTGCTGTTATCTATAAAAAAGACAAGTATGTCAACAAGCCTATGGGAGCGCTTGTGAAAATTATGTGCAATAAGAAATAATTATAATTTACATTTTCTTAAAGAGATAATAAGATTATTTCTATTGACTATTTTATAGGTTATTGTTATACTCTCTATTGATAAAACCGATTTATAATATCTATAAAACCGATAAAGGAGATTGCGATTTATGAAAAGACTTATGTGTGTATTGCTCAGCCTTGTGCTTGTGGCAGGTCTAATGTTTTCACTGACAGGTTGCGATGATGAAGAAAACACAGACGTTATACGTATAGGCTCAATTCATCCTCTCACGGGCAGTATGGCTTATGAGGGTCAGGCTCTTGTCAACTCACAGAAAATAGCAATCGACCTTATCAATGAAAGAGGCGGTATCAACGGCAAAAAGCTTGAGCTGAAGGTTGTTGACAGTCTCGGCACAGCAGGCGGTGCTGCAACGGCGGCACAAAAACTTATAAACATGAATGTCTGCGCCCTTACAGGTACTTACACAAGCGGCTCTGCTCAGGTTGTGTCCCGTACTGCTGAAAAGTTTTCAGTACCCTTTGTGGTGACTGTTGCTGCAAGTGAAACACTGCTGACAAACGGCTATAAATATTCTTTCAGAATTCAGCCCAGCACTGTAACTTTCTCACAGAATTTTATCGAGTATATTCCCTCAATCAAAACAGACGATATGAAAACCGTTGCTATCATCTATGAGGATTCAAACTACGGCGCAGGTATTGCAGGCTATATCGAAGAGAATATTGAGAAGACAGGCCTTGAAATTATCGGCATGATTCCCTATAGTGCTTCGGCATCAACCCTCAGCTCAGAGGTTACTAAGCTCATTTCACTGGGTCCGGATATTCTCATTCCCATCGGCTATTATTCTGACCAGAATCTTCTTGCAAAGGAAATTATAGACAGAGATGTTTCCTTTCCTATGATTATGGGTGTTGCAAACGGTGCTTTTTCAGATGCTAAGTTTACCGATACCTACGGTACTGCTGCAGATGGCTTCTTTGACATAAACTACCGTTATAATCCAAACAGCGAAGAGGCGGATTATCTGCTCAGTAAGTACCGCGAGCTTTACGGTGAAGAAATTCCCGTGTGTGCAATTTACGGTTATGAATCAATTATGGTTATTGCAGATGCCCTCCAGCGTGCAGGTACAACCGACCACGAAAAGTTGAGAGACGCCCTTGCCGAAACAGATTTGTCAGACCATCTTCTTCCTCAGAATGAAATTCTCTTTGATGAGGCGGGCGAAAATATCAACTCGGCTGGTGTGCTTATCCAGATTCAGAACGGTAAGCAGGTTATTGTTTATCCCGAACAATACGCTGAGAATGAAATTATAAGAAAAGGGGAGAGCAAAGAGTGATGAATATGCAGATTTTTCAGGCACTGCTTGACGGCGTGCTTATGGGTGGCGTTTATGCTCTTGCAGCTCTCGGACTTTCACTTATATTCGGTGTTATGAAAATAACAAACTTTGCCCACGGTGCTATGATGACAGTGGGTATGTATACCGTTTATGTGGTGTCAACAGGTTTGGGAATAAGTCCATATATAGCGCTTATTTTTGCGGCGGCAACACTGTTTGTTTTAGGCTATGTTGTTCAGCACACTCTCATAGACAGAATTTCGGAAGCGCCTACACACAATCAGCTTCTTCTGACACTGGGTGTTGCTTACATTCTTGAAAACGGACTTCTTGCAGTTTTCACACCTAACTACAAAACTCTTGAGGTTGATGATTTTGAAGGCTCAATAAAGCTCGGTTCAATTACCGTCAGCCCTGAAAAGTTAGTTGCCTTCGGTGTTGTGCTTGTGGTTACTGCCGCAATATATGTTATGCTTTACCGTACCCGCACAGGCAAGGCAATAAGAGCCTGCTCACAAAACAGAGAAGGCGCTCAGCTTATGGGTATCGTTATAAAAAAGACCAACGCAATTGCTTTCGGTATCGGCGCACTCTGCACGGGCATTGCAGGTGCACTGCTCACACCCATTCTCAGCATTTATCCCACTCTGGGTGAAACCTTCCAGCTCAAGTGCTTTGTTATTGCAATTCTTGGCGGTATGGGTAACCTCTGGGGAGCTTTAATATCAGGTCTTATTGTGGGTGTTGTTGAATCTGTAACAGGCTATGTTGCAGGCGGAAGCTGGAGCGACCTGACGGTTTATGCTGCATTTATACTTATACTTCTTGTCAGACCCTCAGGACTTTTCGGAAGGAGCAATAGACGTGAACACTAAGAATATTAACCGTATAACTCTTACTGCACTGCTTCTTCTCGGTGTATTGTTTCCGCTTTTCGCTGACTTCTATGTGCTTTGCATCGGCATAAATGTGCTTATTGCCGCACTTTTAGGTCAGAGCTGGAATATAATGAGCGGCTATGCAGGTCAGTTTTCCTTTGGCCATGCCGTTTTCTTCGGCATAGGTGCCTACACATCAACTGTTCTTTATACTATGTTCGGTGTTACTCCCTGGGTGGGAATGATTCTCGGTGCAGGTCTTGCAGCTGCAGTGGGTGCAATTATAGGCTTCCTCTCATTCAGATATAAGCTCAGGGATGACTATTTTGCACTGGCAACCCTTGCCTTTGCAGAGATTTTCCGCATCCTTGTCAACAACACAAAAAGCCTCGGCGGCGCAACGGGCATACTCATTCCCTATCTTAAAAATCCTGCCGAATATCAGTTCGCAAGTGACAAGACCTATTACTACGTAATTCTCATTTTTGTTGCTCTTGCAACGGTGTTTATTGCGCTTATGTCAAAGAGCAGGCTTGGTCTTAACCTCATAGCCATAAAAGGAAATCAGGAGGCTGCTGCGGCTCTGGGTGTCAATGTGCTGAAATATAAGCTTATTGCTATATCTTCATCAGCGGCATTTGCTGCACTTGCAGGCACCTTCTACGCTCAGTATTACGGCTTCATTGACCCGTCAATTGTTTTTGCTTCCTCAATTTCCGTTGAGGCTATTGTACCTTGTATAATCGGCGGCAGCGGAACACTTTTCGGACCTCTTTTAGGTGCGCTGCTTATTATTCCTCTTCAGGAAGTCTGCAACTCACTTTTCACATCAATAAGCGGTGTGAATATGATTGTTTATGGTGCGGTTATAGTTGCCTTCATTCTTTTCTGTCCCGATGGCTTTTTCGGCAGAATTATGAAAGTCAAGGATAAGAAGGGGGCAAAGAAATGATTTTACTTGAAGCTAAAGAAGTCTGCAAATATTTCAGCGGTAACAAAGCCGTTGAAAAAGTGAATATGACAATAAACGAAGGCGAAATCGTAGGCCTTATCGGTGCTAACGGCGCAGGTAAGACTACCTTCTTCAACTGTCTGACAGGTTACTATAAAGCTACAAGCGGTGAAGTGACCTTTATGGGCAAAAATATAGAAAATGCAAAGCCTCATGTTATCTGTCGTATGGGTATAGGCAGAACCTTCCAGATAGCAAAGCCCTTCCACGGACTTTCCGTGCTTGAAAACACAGTGGTGGGTGCTTATAACAAGAGCAGCAGCAAGCAGGACGCGTATAAAAAAGCCAAGGAGTGTATAACCTTCACCGGTCTTGCCGACAAGGAAAACCTCGATGCTGCAAGTCTCAACACCGGCGAGCAAAGACGGCTTGAGCTTGCACGCGCCCTGGCAACACAGCCGAAGCTCCTTCTGCTTGACGAGGTAATGGCGGGTCTTACTCCTACGGAATCAGCCGAAATGGTGGAGCTTATCAGAAAAGTCAGGGCTTCGGGTGTGACCATTTTGATGATTGAGCATATTATGCCTGCACTGATGTCACTTTCGGACACGGTTTATGTTCTCGACGGCGGCAGACTTATCTGCAAGGGTACACCCCAAGAGGTTTCGGCAAACAAGCAGGTTATCGAGTCCTATCTCGGCAAAAGTGCGGAGGTGTAAAGTATGCTTGAAATTAAAAATTTATTTGTCGGCTACGGCAAGGTGAATATAATTCAGGGCGTTTCCCTGAAAATCGACAGCGGTGAAATTGTGGCTCTTATCGGTGCTAACGGTACGGGTAAGACAACTCTTGTAAGGGCAATTTCAAAGCTTAATAAAATCAGCGGCGGAACTGTTTTCTTTGGCGGTGAAGATATAACAGACCTCTCTGCCGATAAGGTTGTGGAAAAGGGCATTGTTCAGGTGCCGGAAGGCAGAAAGCTTTTCGCTCAGATGAGCGTAAGAGAAAACCTCGAAATGGGCGCGTTTTCAAAAAGAGCAAGAGGCAGCGAAAAGGAAAATCTTGAATATGTCTATACTGTTTTCCCCGAGCTTAAAACGATGGAAAAGCAGGCTTGCGGCAACCTCAGTGGCGGTCAGCAACAGATGGTGGCAATAGGCAGAAGTATTATGGCTGAGCCGAAGCTTCTTATTCTTGACGAACCCTCAATAGGTCTGTCACCTATTACCACACAGCATATGTTTGAGGCTATCAGAACTATAAATAAAAAAGGTATCGGGATTCTTATAACCGAACAGAATGTTCAGGATGTGCTTAAAATGGCAAGCAGAGCCTATGTTATGCAGCAAGGCAGAATTGTTATGGAAGGTACGGCTCAGGAAATATCGGAGAGTGAAGACCTTAAAAAGATATATTTAGGTATGTAAAGGAGAGATAACTATGCACGCATGGGAAGATTGTTTAACAGATGTTGACAGAATTGTTATTGAAAAAGGACACTACGGTCAGCCCAGAGGCTTCGGAAAAAAGCCCTTGCTTCTTATAATTGACCTTCAGCCCAACTATATAGGTGCTGATAAGCCTATTGAAGATCAGCTTGACGAATGGCCTTCAGGCGGCGGTGCTGAAAGCTGGGCAGGTGTAAGAAAAATCCTCGAGCTTCGTGATGTTGCAAGAGAGTGCGGTGTACCCATTTTCTACACACGTAATGTGCAGAATGCAACCAATGCTTTCGACAGCTTTGCAACAAAAACAAAGCGTGACCAGACAAAATATATTGACGGCGCACCCGAAGCAGATCTTCTGCCCTGCGTGAAGCCTCTGCCCAATGAGATGATTATCCCCAAGAGCTATGCAAGTGCTTTTTACGGCACACCCCTTCAGAGCTATCTTGTAAAGCTGGGCATTGACACTGTTATTATCGTGGGTGGCTCCACAAGTGGCTGCTGCAGAGCAACTGCAGTTGATGCCGTTACAAGAAACTACAATCTCGGCTATGTTGAGGACTGCCTTTTTGACCGTATCACAATTTCACACAAGGCTGCCCTTCTTGATGTATGGATGAAGTACGGCGATGTTATAAACAGTGACTATGTAAAGGAATATTTCTACAGCCTCAAGGAAGAAAAATAACAAAATTTTCTTATAATGGTTTACTGAACTCTGCATTTGTGCTATTATTGATATAGCAGAATGCAGAGTATTCTGTTTAATAAAGCTAAAGGAGAATTTGTTATGAAGAAAACATTTAGTCTCATACTTGCGGTTATTATGATTTTCGGTGTAATGCCTATACAGGTTTTTGCGGCTCAGCCTGTTCCCGTGAGTGCTGAGTTTACAGACAGTATGCCGATTTCAAACCAATATGTTCAGAATAATTGGGTTGATGAGACGGGAATGGTGCGGCTCTATGACCTGGGCTTCGGTTACGAGTATATCAGTAAAGTGAACTTCTCAAACGGCGGTTCTCTGTCTGCTGACGGTTATTTTAACTATGAGATGTTGTATTGCGGAGTCAAAGAATTTTATATTTATGAATTTGTAAACCGTGACGAGTGTCAGAATGCCATAGACACAGGCAAAACAAGGGTCGATGTTACCGTGCGTGTTGAAATTGAAAGATTAAACGGTAAAGTGGAAAATTATGAATTTGCAACTCAAAAAGAAATAGTGGATGCGTTTGTTACAGATATCCGCATAGTCGATACAACTCCGACATCATTTAACAGTGATAATATCAATGAGGTATTCAAAGGAAAAAGATTTGAGATTGAGTTTTATGACGGCAAGAAAGAAACATTGACTTTTGCTTATGACGAAAAATATGAATGTTATTATTTAGGTGAGATATATACAGATTTCGAGTATTTTGAGCAAGAGCAAAACAATGAGGGTATAACCGAATATTATAAAGGTGCCCGACTTTATTATCTTGATGCCGAAATGGTTGTATGCAGAGAAAAATTGATGTCTCCTTTTGAAAGCATTACTATTTTAGGCTTTAATGCCGACAAAAAAAGCGGAATAAAGGATATTACATACAAAATAACCTATAAAGACGGCAGAACACTTGAAAAGACGAGCACTACTGACATTGATCGGGATATCGATGCTTTTACTGTTGTTGACAAGGTTGATAATTATGATGTCAAGGTAAGATTGTGGCTTTATCAGAATTACAGTGAAATAACAGTAAGTCTTGGATATGAGGTGTGGAATATACAGGATGTCTTGCAAGGCGAAGCAAAGGATTTTTGTAGCTGCTGGTGTCACGAATACGGATTTAAGTATGTTATCGGATTTTTCCTGGTAAGAATATGGCAGCTCTTAGGTATTAATGAGGTGTGTAAGTGCGGTTCATGGCACTGGTAAAAGAAAAATATCGCAGAAAAGGAGAACGGTTATGAAAAAACTCATCGCAAACGGTACGGTAGTATTTGAACACGAAGAAAAAAAGGTTGACCTGCTTATTGACGGCGAAAAGATTTCGGCTATACTTGCCCCCGGCACCTATGAGGGCGAGGCTGAAATAATCGATGCTGAGGGACTTTATATTATGCCCGGCACTATTGACCCGCATATGCACTTAGGTCTTTATAAGCCTTTAGGTGATGCCTTCAGATATGACACACCCCGTCAGGCTGTGGGGGGGCTGACAACTCTTATCAACTATCACAGAGGCAAGGGCAACTACTTTGAAACTGTCAAGGAAGCTATCGATGACGGTGAAAACAATTCTCTTGTAGACTTTGCCATTTCCTTAGGTCTTTGTGCAAAGGTACACCTGACACAGATTGAAGGCTATATCAAGGATTTGGGTATCACCTCCTTCAAGTTTTTCTTCGATAAGCAGGATATAGCACACCTTTTCTATGATATCCCTAAAGAGGAGGCGCTTACACTTGACAAGGCTGACCTTTATTACATTTTAAAGCAGCTTCGTGAGATTTCTCCCAAGCTCCTTCTTTGTGTACACTGCGAAGACCCTGATGTTTTCCGCGCCCTTGAAAGAGAACTCAAGGAAAAGGATATTGACAGATATTCCCTTGCAAACTTCGGCAAGACAAGACCTACCTTTGTTGAAACAGCCTGTGTTGCCGATTCAATGTGGATAAACAGTGTAGTTGACGGCAATATGTATGTGGTACATACTGCTGCAGGCAGTACCGTTGAAATGTATGAAACCCTCAAGGCAAAATTCGGTGGCAATGTAACTCTTGAAACCTGTCCTCAGTACCTGACGCTGACAGACGAAGCCGAAGCAGGACTGCTTGCCAAGGTTAATCCGCCCCTTCACGCACAAAGTGATATCGAGGCACTCTGGGAAGGCATAAGAAACGGCAGTGTCAAGACAATGGGTACGGATAATGTGCCTGTTGACAAGGCCAAGAAGTACGAAAGAGGCGACGATATATGGGGAGTTTATGTGGGCTTCGGCGGCCCCGGCGTGATATTGCCCGTGCTTTTGAGTGAAGGCTATCACAAGCGCGGTATTCCTCTTCATACCCTTTCTCAGGTTAACAGCATAAACACTGCAAGAGTTTTCGGACTTGAGGACAAGGGCGAAATAGCAATCGGCAAAGATGCTGACCTTGCAATAGTTGATCTTAATCTCGAAAAGACTATAACACCCGAGCTTTTCGGTTACAGTGACTTCTCAATTTATGAGGGCATGACCTTTAAGGGCTGGCCTAAGTACACCATAAGCCGCGGAGAGATAATTCAGAAGGACGGAGTTATCACTGCTGAGTGTGGCAGAGGTAAATATATAAGAAGAACGGTTTGATGATTATTACGGCAGTTCACAGGCTTTAGGCTTGTGAACTGTTTTCAATTTATTGTATTTTGTTAAAAATAATCGAAACATGTTGCTTTTAAAGTGTAGCTGTGTTAAAATCTACTGTGGTGTATTTTGCAATGAGAGGTAAAAGAAAAATGATACACGCAACAAAGATACTCAGTGAATTTTCATATAATCTTAAGTTTGAAGACCTTAACGAAAAAGTGGTTGACACAACAAAAAAATTTATTGCGGACTACTATGCAGCAGCCTTTGCCGGCATTAAGGTCAACACTCTGTTCAATGAAGCAGTGAATGATGTTATTCTCGATATGGGCGGCAAGCAGGAGTGCGACTTCATCTTCTCAGACAAGAAAATACCTGCTCCCAATGCGGCATTTTTAAGTGCCTGCTATGCTCACGGAGCTGATATGGATGACGGCAACCGTAAAGCTATGGGGCATGTGGGTGCTCATGTTATTTCCGCCGTGTTTACTCTTGCACAGATTCTTCCCGTCAGCGGTAAGGATATTATAACTGCAATAAATGTGGGATACGAGGTTTATAACCGTGTAGCTGCAGCAGTTCAGCCCGGACTTGTGCACAGAGGCTTTCATTCAACGGGTACTGCAGGTGCAATTGCCTGCGGTGCAGCAGCGGCAAAGCTTATGGGTATGGACGAAGAGGGAATTTACAACACAATGGCTCTGTCGGCAATTCAGTCAAGCGGACTTATAATTATTGCCGAAAGCGGACAGTGCTGTAAGCCGATAAACCCTGCCAATGCGGCAAAGACGGGCATCGTTTCGGCGAGGCTCATTGCCAAGGGCGTGAAAAGTTCAGTTTATCCTCTCGAAAGCAAAAAGGGCTTCTTCCACGCTATGAGTGATGAAGTGGATGAAAAAATGATAGCCGAAGGTCTTGGTGAAACATTCACAATCTGCGAAAGCTATATGAAGCCTTATCCCTCCTGCCGACACACCCACTGCGGAATTGAATGTGCTCTTGATATAAGAAACAGACTGCCTGCAGATGCGGAAATAAAAAATGTTAAGGTATATATTTATAAAAATGCAATTGATATAGCAGGGCAGATAAAAGTTCCTGAGGTAAATGACGATGCAAAGTTTTCAGTGCATTACGCTCTTGTTACCGCACTCAGCAAGGGCCATTTCAATCTCTCTGATCTGGATGTTTCAAAAATTGACAGTGAAACTCTCCGTCTCATTGAAGCAACAGAGCTGATTCCCGACCCGTCAATGGAAAACCGTGATGAAGGTATAAGAGGCTGCAGAGTGGTTGTTACACTTTCAGACGGCAGTGAATATGAAAAAACTGTGCTTATACCTTTAGGCGATGCTCAAAAGCCTTTCACATGGCAGGATATTGAAGAAAAACTCAGTGCCTGTAGCGAAGGTCTGCTGAGTGAAACTCAGCGGAGAAAGCTTCTTGGCAATATCTGCTCGTTGGAAAACTGCGACAGTATAAAAACAATCAACCTTTATAATTAAAGGGGAGGAAAGATAAATGACATCAATAGTTAAAGCTCTGGCAAAGTACGCTCAGGAAAGGCCTGACAGAGTAGCGGTAATTGCCAATGACAACAAGATAACCTACGGTGAACTCTGGAAAGAGGTTCAGGGCTTTGCCGCATATATAAAGTCCTTAGGCTTCCCTGCGGGCTCAAGAATTATTGTGAAATCTGATTCTGATATATGGTTTGCCGTTTCATGTATGGCAATTCACCTCAGCGGCAACACTCATGTGCCTCTTGAAAAGACTATAGGTGTAGGCGGTCTTGAGGATGTTGCTCGCCAGCTCAGCGCGTCGATGGTTATTTCAAACCTTGAGGCAAAAGGCGACTTTGTTCTCACAGACAGCGGCAGGGTACGTGAAATCGGCGCGGAAAATTACAGCGACAGTCTTTCCTTCGACTTCCCCGCAAGCGATATGACCTGCGATATTATGTTCACAACAGGCACAACGGGCAAATCAAAGGGCGTTGCAGTGTCGCACAGAGCAGTTGTTGCCGTGTCTGAAAATGTTCAGTACGGCGCGGGTATAATTGAGGATAATGTTTACCTTGTTCCCGCCCCCATAAATCACGCTTCGGCAATAAGAAAGCTCTATGTGAGCATTCTCACAGGCACAACGGTTGTGCTTCTTGACGGCTTCAAGGATATAAGAAAATTTTATAAGTGCATCGAGGATTACGGTGTCACTTCCATACTTATGCCTCCCGCAGCGGTAAGAATGTTGCTTCTTCTGTCAAAGAAGCGGCTTGCAAAATATTCCTCTCAGCTTCATCACATTCACACAGGCTCAGCAGCCTTCCCCGAAGCTGATAAGGAAACCCTTTGTCAAATTCTTCCCGAAACAAAGCTGTATTTTGCTTATGGCTCATCTGAGGCAGGCTGTGTAAGTATGTTTGACTATTCACAGCATAAGGGTCTTATCAGCTGTGTAGGTAAGCCCAACAAAAACGCTCACATCTTTATTGTTGATGATGACCGCAAGGAAATAAAGTCCGACAAAAACAATCAGGGTCTTATTGCAATAAGAGGCGATATGACTATGCAGGGCTACTACAACGAGCCTGAGCTTACAAAGGAAGTTCTCGTTGACGGTGTAGTTTACACCAACGACATAGGCTATATCGACGAGGATGGTTTTGTATATATGCTCGGCAGACGCGGAGATGTTATCAGCATAGGCGGTCTTAAAATAGCTCCCACAGAGGTTGAGAATATTGTTCTTCGCTTCCCGGGTATTGCAGAATGTGCCTGCTTTGCCGTTGAAGACAGAATGGGTGGATGTGTGCCCAAGCTTAATATAGTTGAGCAGAAAAATGCCGATGTTGATATAACTGAGCTTAAAAAATTTATGGCTCAGTATCTCGAAGCCTTCAAGGTGCCTAAGCTTGTCGAAAAGACAGATGAAATTCCCAAAACAGCCAACGGAAAAATTAACCGTAAGGTGCTTAAATAATTATCACTATTGACAATAGAGATAATTTAATATAAACTATTGAATGAGATACTTTCACTTGACAGTGAAAAATAAGTTTAAAAATTCAGAGGTGCAAAATGGAAAAGTTACTTGACATTCTTCAGCAGATCAGAAGCGACATCGATTTTCAGAACGAAACCACACTTGTTGATGACGGTGTGCTCGATTCCTTTGACATTGTTTCAATCGTCAGCGAGCTTACAATGGAATATGACATTGATATTTCAATTGACGATATGACAGCGGAAAACTTCAACAGTGCTGAAGCTATGTATGAGATGATTCTCAGAATTCAGGACGAGGACTAATAAAACTAAGGTTACCGTAAGCAGCTATAAAGGCTGCTTATGTGTATTGATAAGGAGTAAAAAGTTATGGCTTATACGTCATTAGGATTTCTGGCGTTTTTAGGGCTGGTTATATCGGTTTACTACCTTGTGCCTAAAAAGTATCAGTGGATAGTATTGTTAACAGCAAGCTATACCTTCTATCTTTTCAGCGGTGTTAAACAGCTGGCTTTCATTCTCGGCACAACGGTAGTGACATATGTTTCAGCTCTGCTAATGCAGAAAAAGCGTGATGCCTATAAGGCAGAGCTGGCGGCAATAGGCCCCGGCATAACAAGAGAAGAAAAGCAGGAGCTTAAAAAGAAGGTCGGCAACAAAATCCGTGTGATTCAGTTTGCTTCAGCTATAGCAGTACTTCTTGTGCTTGCAGTTGTGAAATATCTCAACTTTGCAATTGAGAATATGAACTCGCTGTTTACCTTCTTTAATTTTGATGCTTACTTGTCTCCTATAGAGAAAATGATAGTTCCCTTGGGCATTTCTTTCTATTCATTTCAGGCTATCGGATATCTCATTGACATAGGCAGAGGCAGATATGAGGCCGAAAAACACTTCGGCAGACTTGCACTTTTCCTGTCATTTTTCCCCACTATTGTGCAGGGTCCCATTAACCGTTACGGTGATTTAGGTGAGCAGTTCAAAAAGGAACATAGCTTCGATTATGAAAACCTGAAGTTCGGCGCTCAGCTTATGCTCTGGGGCTTCTTTAAAAAGATGGTTATTGCTGACCGTGCGGCTCCCGTAGTTTCTGCGATTTTCAGTGAAAACTACGCCGACTACAACGGTTCGGTTTATTTCTTTGGTATGCTGATGTATGCCCTTCAGATTTACGGCGATTTCTCCGGCGGTATTGACATAGCACGCGGTGCTGCACAGATGCTCGGCTTCAATCTGCCGCAGAACTTTGAGAGACCCTACTTCTCAACAAGCGTTGCAGATTATTGGAGAAGATGGCATGCTACCCTCGGCGCATGGATGCGTGAATATGTGTTCTATCCCGTTATGCTTTCAAAGCCTCTGACAAAGATCAGCAAGGCTCTGAGAAAAGCAGGCAAGGCGAAGCTCGCAAAGCTGGTACCCTCTGTGGTGACGCCCTTTGTTGTCTTCTTCCTTATCGGTATATGGCACGGTGCTAACTGGAAGTATGTTGCCTTTGGTCTTTACAATGCTACCATAGTTGCAGGCAGTGTTGCTCTCGCACCGTACTTTAAAAAGGCAATTGAGAAACTCAATATTAACACAGAGGCTTTCAGTTGGAAACTCTTTACAATAGTACGCACCTTCCTTGTGCTTGGCATATCAAAGATTCTTGTCAAGTCACCGGGTATAGGCGCAGCATTCCACATCATAAAGAGCCTTTTCACTGATATAAACCTTGACTTTATCTTCGGGCTTGACGGAAAAATATTCACTCTCGGCGTTGACGAGAAGAATATGTTTGTGCTTTTTGTTGCTACGCTTATCCTTTTAGGTGTCAGCGTGCTGCAGGAAAACGGTATGAAGGTACGCCAAACCCTGTCAAAGCAGAATATAGTTTTCCGTTGGGCGGTATATTTCATAGCATTGATATTCATTTTAGTTTTCGGCATATACGGTCCTGCCTATGATGCTGCAGACTTTATTTATCAGGCTTATTAAGGGAGGAACGCTTTATGAAAAATAAAAACTTAGTTCGCTCTCTTGTTTTCGGAGTGCTTGTGTTTGCACTTCTTCTTACACTGTGCAATTTATTTGAATACAATAACGACCACTCTTCACAGAGACTGCAGACCTATCAGGACCTTAAGAAAAACTCCGTTGATGCTGTTATGATCGGTACAAGCGGTATGGACAGATTTTGGATTGGCGCAAAGGCTTATGAGGAACACGGAATTTCAATGTACCCCGTAACAACGGAAGGTATGCCCTCATGGGTAACACTTCCTATGCTTAAAGAGGCTGAAAAGAGACAGAACCTCAAGCTTGTGGTTATGGATATGCGTTCATTTGTGGGCAGCTATCCTAAAGAATCGAAAAAATTTGATGTACAGTCAAGAAGAGCAATTGATATACTCGACTTATTTTCAATGACGAGACTTGAGGCTATTATCAATACCCACAAGGCTATCCGTCAGGCAGAGGTTGAGGATGCGCCTGCAATTGACATATCGTTTTTCCTCAGCTTTGTCAGGTACCACGGAATGTGGGAGGAGGAGGGTTTTTCCTTCGACGAGCTGAAAAACCCCAAGTCAAAATATATGGGCTTTTATATGCACAATGTCAACACCATAAGCCCCATTCTCGACTACACGCCCACGGTTGAAACCGATGAGAGAATACCTCTTGACCCTGTTGCTCAGACGTGGCTTGACAAATTCCTGAGCTATATCGGCAAGCAGGATTACGAGGTGCTTTTCCTGCAGACACCAAGCACCCGTACCAAGACCGAGGCAGGCAGGCTCAACACCCTTAGTGATTATCTTGAAGCCCGCGGTTACACCTGTATGGTACTCGACATTGACGAGAGCATTTATGACCTTGAGGCTGATTTTTACAACGACGGCCACGTAAACTACTACGGCGCTGAAAAATTCACTGAGTTTTTCGCTGAATATCTCAAAGAAAATTATGATCTGCCCGACCGCAGAGGTGACAAAAAGTGCGCTGACTGGGAAGGCGTTTACGATGTAATCAAGCAGCAGGTTGCAAAGTATGAAGAGGCTGCAGAGAAAAAATAACATGTACGCGTTCGGGGGAGTGCCTTTTGTGGTGCTTCCCCGCCGTTTGCCTTCTCTTTAAACGAGAGAAGGCTTTTTTATTTGCCGAAAACTATTGACGAAAAATGTATATAGTGATATTATTATTATGTATAATTGGAGCCTTATACTCGGCTCCGGACACAATAGGTTTCAGGCAGAAATTATCATCGGCAAAAAGTACAGGGAGGTCAGTTGTATTCGGTGAAAAATGACTGCTGAGAAGCCAAAAAATTACATCTTATAAGGAGATGATACTTTATGAAAAAAACATATTTTAAGAAAGCATTATCACTCATCATGGCAGTAGTTATGATTATGTCATGCTGGGTTTGGGTTGCCCCGCAGAAGGCAGAGGCGGCTGAAACCAATTATGTTGTTACCGTAACTACTGGCAAGGTAAACGATAGTAATCCTAATAAGGCTGAAAACACGCATAAAATTACTTTTTATAATTCTGCTGGAACAGCAGATGAACATAATTGGTATAATGCCCAGGAAGGAATAGTAGGAGATGAATCCTTTACGCTAACGTATTGGCCATCGAAAATAAAGTTCGAAATAGGTACTGTAAATCTTGCTAATGCTAGAATTCTCAAAGTTAAGATCAACAATGTTGTCATTTTCGATGATGGATATACTTTAGACACATGGGGTGTTTTACTTATAGAAGGTAAAGATGATGTTACTTTTGAATATAATGGTTCTGTTGATAATTGGAATTTTTCTGGAAAATGGCCTGTACCTGAAGCAACTACATTTGAATGGTCAAAAGTTCCAGAAGATATGGATTGTCCGAAGCAAGGTTCTATAAGTAAACCAGTTGCTGTAACTGCATATGATCAATATGGTGTTAAGATGTATAATCCCACTTGGTCTGTAAAGGGCAGTCTGTGTGGCAACAATGGTATCTCCGTCACAACTACCGGTGCAGCTTCAGGCACAAACATTCAATTAACAAATGCTGCTAACATTTCATCTGATGTTGATACACAAATTGGTACTGTAACTGCAACATGGGGAAGTGTGTCGGATTCAAAAGAATTCACCATAACTGACTCATATTATACTGCAACTTTCAATTATGAGACACAGAATGATGACCTTGTTACAAGTTCTACAGCAACGGAAAAAAGAGAAGGTTATCACGGTGACACAATAACTGGGCCTACAGCACCCTCATATTATGAAGGTGACTATTTAAAGACTTTCTCTGCGTGGTCTCCTGCTTATAGCTCAACAATCACAAAGGATGTTACATATAATGCTACATATTCAAGTAAATTTGTTGAAGCTAATTACACAGCAGTTGATGAAGCTATTGCGGCTGCAAATGCTATTAAGGCACAATATGGCACAGAATATGAGCTTAAATATACTCTTGCAAGCCGAGTTGCTCTTGAAAATGCTATAAGTGCAGTTGTCAGAGACCTTGGCAGAACACAGCAGACTACAGTTGACGCTTATGCTCAGGCTATCAACGATGCAATTGCAGGTCTTAAACCCAACACCTTTGCTGTTATCTTCCTTGACAGATTGGGTGCAATTCTCAAATACGATAAAGAGGCAGAGTATAAAGAAAATATAGCAGCTCCCGAGTTCCCCGAAGACCAGAAGTCATACTTTGACGCTGAAAACCACTATACATACACAGGTTGGGATTCAAATGAATATACATCAGTTCTTGATGACCTTGTAATTTCTCCCGTTTATACGGCAGAGGCACACGATTGGAAAATAGAGACCGTAACATCAACATGTGTTCAGGCAGGCACAACAAAATATACCTGTAAGGTCTGCGGCTATGTTAAATATGACGGCGGTGATCAGCTCGGTGACCACGTCTGGAAAACTGACTTCACAGTTGACTTAAAGCCTACTTGTGTAAATCCCGGTTCAAAGTCAATTCACTGTACCCTTTGTGATGCACGCAAGGATGAGACAGAAATAGAGCCTAAGGGTCATTTATTTAGCACAGTGTCAAGCCTTGCTCCCGCAACCTGCGACCGTGACGGTATAGATACCAGACTTTGCGTTGAATGCGGCGTTTGTGAGCATGTGCTTGTTCCCGCTTCAGGTCACGATTATGTAAAGACAACAGTTGCTCCCACTTGCACAGCAAAGGGCTACGATGAATATATCTGTCAGAATGAAAACTGCGGCTCATCATATAGAGACAACTACACGGATATTGTTGCCCACAACTATGGCGCATGGCAAACAGTTTCCGAAGCACATTGCGGTATCGCAGGTGTCAAGAAGCAGACCTGTAAAGAATGTGGCTATGTTAACATCGGCTCAATCGATGCACTCCAGCACGACAGCCTTGATTCGCTGGAATGGAATGTGGTAATTGCACCCACTTGCACAGGTACAGGATATCAGACAAAGACCTGTTCAAAGTGTAACAATGTTATTGCAAGCGAAGTAACAGCTGCCCTCACTCATAACTATGAAGTTAAAGAGGTAGTTGCTCCCACCTGTACTGCAGGCGGTTACACCCTTAAGGAATGTAGCAGAGCAAACTGCGGCGCACAGCTTATCACAGATAAAACCACAGCAAAAGATCATGCATGGACTACAACAAGTCATGCTGCAACTTGCACCACAAGTGCATATGTTGAATATGTCTGCGGTAACGATGCAAGCCACAACTATGTGGAATATGTAAGCGGTTCAACTGCTCTCACACATGATTTCAAAGGCACAGAAACAGTTATCAATGCTGCAACTTGCCTTGCCGACGGTGAAAAAACAGTTAAGTGTACTCGCTGTGATGCAACCACAACTGTTATTATTCCCAAGCTCGGCCACAACTACAGCACATGGGTTAAGGTTAATGCAACCAACGATAAAGACGGCTCATGGACACGCGAATGTGCAAACTGCAAGGATGTTGAAACTGTAGTTATCCCCAAGGGCGGTCACACTCTCGTTAAGGATACTCAGAACTCAAAAACTCCCATATGCAACGAAAAGGGCAAGGAAGTTTATATCTGTGATGCACACGAAAACTGCAGCGTTAAGGTTGAAATTGAACTCGACTTCGCTCAGCACACTATAGCACAGAGAGAAAATCCTGCTTCATCATGCACTGCTGAAGGCAAAATTGAAACATACTGCAGTGTATGTAAGACAGTTCTCAGCGAAATTCCCACACCCGTTAAGGCGCACAGCTTTGATAAGGGTACTGTTGTAGCTCCTACCTGCACTACAAGCGGTTACACAACCTACAAGTGTACAGGCTGCACCTTCTCATATAATGAGTATGATGCCACAAAGCCTGCAATAGGTCACAGCTACAAAGGTGTAGAAACAACTGCTCCTTTATGCACAACTGACGGCTTAATGACATATACTTGTGATAATAACGGCTGCACAGAAAGCTATACAGAAGATATCCCCGCAACAGGTCACAGCTATGTTCTCAAGAACAGCATTACTGCTGACTGCACCACACCTGCAACGGAAGATTACGAGTGTGCTTGCGGTGATAAATATACAAAATTCATTTCAGCTGCTGTTGGTCACCAGTGGAGTGACACTTGGGAGCTTGTAAGTGAAGCAACCGTAGACAGAAACGGCGTTGAAAAGAGAAAGTGTAATAATTGCGATGTATATGAATACAGAACAACTGCACCTATAGGCGATCACGAATTTACATCCGAAATTACAACTCCTGCAACTTGTACACAGCCGGGTGTAGAAACATTCACCTGCACGAAGCATAATGATTGCGCAGCAAACTATACTAAGCCTGTTCCTGCAACAGGTCATGCACAGGAAATCATTTATAATGCTCCCACTTGTATTGCAGCTGGTTCAACAGAGGTGATTTGTAATACTTGCGGCGAACAGATTCTCTATGAGGTAATTCCCGTAATAGCTCATAACTACGGTGAAGGCGTTATAGAAGAGGGTGAAGATGCTACATGCACAGCAGCGGGCATCAAGACCTTCAAGTGTACAACTGACGGCTGCGATGCTGAAAGAACTGAAACCATCCCTGCAAAGGGTCACAACCTCACAACAACAGTAACAGATGCAACTTGCGGCGGAGAGGGCAGTGTTGTTACAACTTGTAGCAGATGCACATATTCCGTAACAACAGAGCTTGCTGAAAAGGGGCATATCTGGGGTGAAACTCCTGTTGATTCAAAGGATGCTGACTGTGAAAATGATGGCTACAAAACATATAAGTGTCAGAACTGTGACGAAACAAACATAGTTGTTATTGCTAAGCTTGGTCACGACTGGAGTGATTGGACAGTAACACCTTCAAAGAATAATGCTCCCGGCTCAGTTTCACGCACCTGCTCAAGAGGCTGCACAGAAAGTGTGCCCATTCCCGAAGGTAACCACGACCTTATTGTTGACGAAGAAAACAGCACAGATTCAACCTGCGCTGTAGCCGGTAAAACTGTATATAAGTGTAAGAATCATGCTGATTGCGGCATTACGCTTACAGTTGATGCTGCACTCAAACAGCATAACTTCATTACAGATAAGAAGGATGCTACCTGCACAGAAGAAGGCTATGTAAAGACTGTTTGCTCAGTTTGCGGCAAGACAGTTACAAACGAAGTAAGAAAAATGATTGCTCACACTTATGTTCCTGTTGCATATGCTGCTCCCACCTGCACAACAAGCGGTTACACAACCTATAAGTGTACTTGCGGTGATTCATACAATGTTTATGATGCAGATAAGCCCGCAACAGGCCACACTCTTGTTGAAGGCACATCAACAGCTACCTGCACAGGCGAAGGTCTGATGACAATCACCTGCAAAAACTGCACAGAATATAACACAACAGTTAAAGTGCCTGCACTGGGTCACGATTATGTTGAGGACACTGCCGCTGCTAAAGATGCAACCTGTGCTGCAGCTGCAACAAAGACATTCAAGTGTTCACGTTGCACAGCAAGCTACACTATCTCCGTTGGCGAAAAGGCAACAAATCACAGCTTCGGCGCATGGGAAGTAAAGAAGAGCGCAACTGAAAGCTCAATCGGTTATAAAACAAGAACCTGTAGCGTTTGTCTGCTTGTTGAATTTGAGATTATTGATGCAACCGGTGAACATGTATTTAAGGAAGTTTCAAGAACTAATGCCACATGTACCGAAAAGGGTGTAATTAACTACATTTGTGATACACACAAAGATTGTGGTAAAACAGATATAGTTGAAATTCCTGCAACAGGTCATGATTACATCGGCGCAGAAACAACTGCTCCCACTTGTGAAGGTGAAGGTGTAATTACATACACCTGTCAGAATGACAACAGCCACACCTACACAGAAAAAATCCCCGTACTCGGCCACTTATACGGTGAAGGTGTTGTAACACCTGCAACCTGCAAAGACAAGGGCAAGATTGAATACACTTGCACACGCACAGGATGTAACGATATACATGAAGTTGAAATTACAACTAATGCAAATGCACATCAGTATGCAACAACAGTTACACAAGCAACCTGCACAGTTCCCGGTTCAGTTGTAACAAAGTGTACACTTTGCGGTGATTTTACAACAAATGAAACACTTGCAGCTAAGGGTCACTATTTCGTAGGTGAAGAAACTCCTGATCTTGCTCCCACATGCACAGCAGACGGCACAAAGAATGTTAAGTGTAAGTTCTGCAATGAAACTACAGTTGTTGCTGTACCCAAGCTCGGACACAGCTTCGGTGATTGGAAGAAGACCGATGCAACCAATGATAAAGACGGTAAATGGGAACGTGAATGCTCAGTTTGTCATACAACTGAAACTCTTATAATTCCTGCCGGCGGACACAATCTCGATGAAGTTGCAACTGCTTATAAAGCTCCAAAATGTAACGAAAAGGGCCAGAAGGTTTATAAGTGCACAAATCATACAAATTGCACTATAACAGTTACAGTTGAGCTTGATTATGCACAGCACGATATTGAGCTTGTAACAGACGATGCAAGCTGCACAGAGACAGGAAGTATATCAGTTGAATGTGAGAACTGTGATAAGAACTTTGGTATAGCAGAGTTGCCCGTTAAGGCACACGATTTTGTGGCTCAGGCTGCTGTACCTCCCACCTGCACAACAAGCGGTTACACACCCTATAAGTGTGCTTGTGGATATACATATAATGTATATGACGACAAAAAGCCTGCAACAGGCCATACTTTCGACGAAACTGTAACAGATAATGTAACAACAGTTAATGCAACCTGCACTACAGACGGCTCAATGACTGTTAAGTGTAAGGACTGCGATGTTAAGAATAGAGAAGTACTTCCTAAGACAGGTCATACCTACACTACAAGTGAAAAGGCAGCAACCTGCACTGAAGCTGCTACAAAGACATATACCTGCGCATGCGGTAGCAAATATGCTGAATTTACTTCAGAAGCAAAGGGTCATACCTTCGGCGATTGGACAGAAATCCAGGCTCCTACAGATAAAAACTTCGGTATAAAGAAGAGAGCTTGTTCTTGCGGTGCTGAGGAATTTGGCACAGTTGCACCTATCGGTGACCACGATTTTGTTGGTAAAGTTACTCTCGAGCCCACTTGCACAACCAAGGGTGTGATGACTTACACCTGTGAAAATGAGGAACACACAACCTGCAAGTCATATACAGAGGATATTCCCGCTCTCGATCATGATCAGAAACTTGTTTATACAGCAGCTGACTGTGATACAGAAGGCAGCACGAAGATAGTTTGTGACAGATGTGAGGATGAACTTGCAAGTGAAGTTATTCCTGCACTTGGTCATGCATGGAATGACGGCACGGTGACACCTGCAAACTGTGCAACCGAAGGCAAGATTGAATATAGCTGTACACGCACGGATTGTACTGAAAAGAAGACAACTACTATTAAAAGAGATTTCACAGCACATGACTATGCAACAACAATCACACAGCCCAGCTGTACAAAAGAAGGCTCAATCGTAGTTAAGTGTACACGTCAGGGTTGTCCTTCAAAGCCTGTAGATCAGGTGCTTCCCAAGACAGAACACGCTTGGGGTGATCCTGTTGTTAACAATGCAACCTGCACAGAATACGGCAGTAAGATTTACAAATGTACTGCAGCAAATTGTGGTGCAGAGAAGGTTGAAGTGCTTGAAAAGCTCGGTCACGATTGGAATGATTGGGTTGTAGTACCTTCTACTAATGATGTTCCCGGTTCAGTTTCACGCACTTGTAAGCGCGATGCAAATCATGTTGAAACTGTAGAAATCCCCGCAGGCGGACATAATCTCGTTGAAGATACAGACTCTTACGTTGCTCCCGAATGCGATGCAGTAGGTCAGAAGGTCTATAAGTGCACAAATCACGAAAACTGTACTATTACAGTTACTGTTGTGCTTGATATGATTCAGCACACATTCGAAACAACCAAGACAGATGCAACCTGCACTGAGGAAGGCAAGGTTGTAACAAAGTGTGATTGCGGTGAAACAATCACAACAACTATTCCTGCAACAGGTCACACCTATGATGAGGGTGTCAAGACAGACGCAACCTGCACTAAGGAAGGCAAGATTGTTTATACATGTACTGCAAAGAATTGCGGTGACACAAGAGAAGTTGTTCTCGAAAAGAAACAGCACAACTATGTTGCCGGCACTCCCACAGATGCAACCTGCACTCAGGCAGCAACAATGACACACACCTGCGAATGTGGCAGCTCATATGTAGAATTTATTTCAAATGCAACAGGTCATACATTTGACGAAGATGCAGGCTCAACAGCAACCTGTCTTACTGCAGGCACTATGACACTCAAGTGTGATTGCGGTGTAGCAATGGAAGCAGATGTTCCGCCTCTCGGTCATAACTATGAACTCAAGTCAACAACCAATGCAACCTGCGCTGACGAAGCAACTGAAACCTATAAGTGTTCACGTTGTACTGCAAGTTACACAGTTTCAGTAGGAAGCAAGACAACAGCACATGATTGGAATGATTGGGTAGTAGTAAAACAGCCCACATACACATCAATCGGTTATCAGACAAGAACCTGTAAAACTTGCGATAAGCTCGAGGTTATGACACTTGATGCAACAGGCGATCATAAGTTTGTTGACGGTGAAGTAAAAGAAGAAAAGGCTGCTACCTGTACTGAAGACGGTTATGAAATTCGTAAATGTTCCATTCATACGGGCGTAAACGATTGTGGAGAAACACAGAAGTTTACACTTTCAAAACTCGGACACACAGAAGAGCTTCAGTATAGTGCTGCAACCTGCACCGGTGAAGGTTATGCAAAGATAGTATGTAAGACCTGCACAGCAGAGCTCGGCTCACAGACAATAGCAGCTATCGGTCACATCTGGGGCAACGAAAGCATAACACTTTCAGATTGCAAGACAAACGGCAAGGTTGAATTCACCTGCACAAGAAGTGGTTGCGGTGAAAAGCACACAGTAACACTTCCTCTTAATGCAGATGCGCATACACCCAAGACAACAGTAGTTAAAGCAGCAACCTGCACACAAACAGGCAGCTTAGTAACAGTTTGTGAGAAGTGTGAAAAAGAACTCCTTAATAAAGAACTTCCCATTATTCCTCATTCATGGGGCGAATGGAAAGTCACAACAGAGGCAACCAACAAAACAGAAGGCGTTATGACCCGCACCTGTGCAAACGGCTGCACAGAAACCGTGAACTTCCCTGCAGGCGGTCACGATTTTGACAATGTACCCAACAGCACAGAGCCTGCAACCTGCACAAAGGAAGGCACTGCAACATATAAGTGTACTGCTCATGCAAACTGCGGTGTTGAAATTACAGTTAAGCTTGCAGTGGTACAGCACGTATTCACAACCACCAAGAAGGACGCAACTTGCGTAGCTGCAGGTGAAGTTGTAACGAAGTGTAATAACTGCGATACAGCAACAATTACAACACCTATTCCTGCAACAGGTCACACCTATGATAATGGCGTTATAACACCTGCAACCTGCAAAGATAAGGGCAAGATTGTTTATACATGTACTGCAAACGGCTGCGGCGACACAAGAGAAGTTGTTCTCGAAAAACTTCAGCACAACTATGTTGCCGGCACTCCTGTAGCTGCAACATGCACAGCAAGCGGCTACACACCTTATAAGTGTGCAACCTGTGATTCAAATTATGTTCTTATAGATGCACCTGCAAAGGGACACACCTTCGACGAAATTGTCAAGTCAACTGCTTCTTGTGCTTCAGGCGGCAAGATGACTCTGGAGTGTGATTGCGGTAAAACGATGGAAGCAGATGTACCGCCTCTTGCACACGTATGGGGTGAGGGTGTAGTAACAGCATCTCCCACATGTAAAACAGAGGGCGTAATCACCTTCGAGTGTGAAAACTGTGATGCTACAATTACAGAAAAGCTTCCCACAGTAAGCCATAAGTATAAAACTGAAACAACACAGGCTACTTGCACAGAAGACGGCAAGGTTGTAACAATATGTGAGTTCTGTAAGGAAACAACAACAACTGTTCTTCCAAAGAAGGGTCACACATGGGCAGATACTCCCGTAGCTGGCAAGACAGTTAAGGCAACCTGCGAAGCTGAGGGTAGCGAAACATATGAATGTGTAAACTGCGATGAAACTAATACAGTTACAATTCCTGCACTCGGTCACGTTTATCAGGCAGGTGAG
>JAZTYQ010000003.1:0-9750 GCA_045637065.1 Acutalibacteraceae bacterium | reverse complement strand
CAGCAGTGTTCCGCTGCTTATCTGCCTTTTGTGAATACAGCTCAGAGCGGTGATTGCCACAATCATCACAACCATACTGACATTTGAACGCACAAGATAAAACTCCGGAGAAAGATTCAGCCAGTAATCCTCAACTTTGGTTGCACGCAGAGCCATATAAAGAGAGTTTTCATAAAGAGATGCCATGGAAAGATGAACAATAAGAAACAGCACAAGTGTCAGGTCGTTTGGCATTTTATCGCTGACCCCCGGATATGTTTTGCCGCCAAGCTCTCTCTTGCCCGAAACCGTTAAAAGGGAGATAAATACAAGAAGCATAAAAACAAGATAAACGGTTATGCTTTTGAAAATTCCCTTAAGAAGAGAAAGCACCTGAGCGTGCTTATGTGAATAATCCTCACTGCTTCCTGCAAACTCAAGACTGTCACCGAAGGATATATAAATATCAAAATCGTCGGTGTATTTTTTTGCTTCTTCACTCACAAAATCAACATATTCGATAAGGGGTCCATTTTCAAAAATGGGATTTTTTACATCGCGGACTATAAGCAGATTTTTATCTTCTGCGAAAAACCGTCTGACGTTGGTTTCAATGCTTTTGCCGTTGAGAGAAGGTATGTTTGAAACAATAAGGTCTGTCTTGTGATTGACAAGGGCAAAGCGAAAATTACTGTGTGACTGCAGACGGTCAATAAGCTCATTGTATTCCTGTGTTGCCGTAGTATCGTATTCAGCATAGGGCGAGTTTGCCTTTCTGTTATAGACAAGAGAATATTCCATAACATCGGCTATGGCAACTTCTATTGAGTTTTTTAAAATGTAGGAGCTTTCATAATCGTATTCGTCACCCTGGATAAAAACATTGATAAGAGTTGCTCTGTCTTGCTTGTAAAGACTGAGTATCCCTGTCAGTTCCGCATTCATAAGCCATGAGCAGACAATAAGAAGCACAACACAGAATGTCTTGAAGGGTGCTGTATAAAAAATATTGAAAAAACGTTTCACCTTATCACCCTCTGTCAGAGATTTTCGCAAAGAAGAGCCAGCTCCTGCATAGTGAGCTTTTCTGCTCTCACCGTTTCGGAAAGACCGCTTTTTATCAGGGCCTCAGTCACCTGCGTCTTAGATAAGCCCATACCCGAGGCTATGGAGTTGACAGCGGTTTTTCTTCTCTGAGCGAAGGCTGCCTTGACCATTTTAAAAAACTTCTTTTCGTCGCTCACCTCTACGGCAGGGTACGGTCTGATATCAAGCCTTATTACGGTACTGTCCACATTTGGTGCAGGCATAAAAGAGCCTCTTGAAACATTGAAAAGCTGCTTGACCTCGGCATAGTAGTTGGTGCAGACTGTAATGGCACCGCTGTCACGGGAGCCTACGGGAGTGCAGAGCCTGTCAGCCGCCTCTTTCTGTATCATAACGGTCACTGCCTTAATGGGCAATCTGCTTTCAAGGAGCATTGTAATAACGGGGGATGTGATATAGTAAGGCAGATTGGCACAGACAACCACATCCATTCCCTCAAATTTTTCCTTTATAAGAGCGTGCAGGTCAACCTTCATAACATCGGCGTTGACTATTTCAATGTTGTCAAACTCACTGAGGGTTTCGTCGAGAATTGGCAGAAGTCTTGTGTCAAGCTCAACACAGACCACCTTTTTAGCTCTTTTTGCAAGCTCGGCAGTGAGTACTCCTATGCCGGCACCTATTTCAATTACACCTGTGTTTTCGTCGCAAAGGCAGTTTTCTGCCATCCTCGGACAGACACTCGGATTGATTAAGAAATTCTGACCAAGAGCCTTTGAAAAGTTGAAGCCGTGTTTTTCAAGAACGCTTCTTATAACGGAAATATCGGATAAATTTTGCATATTACTTCACCTGAAAATAAAATTTTATATTATAACATCTTGAAATATTTTTTATTGTGAGTTACAATTAACACATATATTATAAACGAGGTGATTAAATATGTCAATTCTTGTTACAGGCGGTGCAGGCTATATCGGTTCACACACCTGCATTGAGCTCATGAAAGCAGGCTATGATATTGTTGTTGTGGATAACTTCTATAACAGTAAGAAGGAATCTCTTAAGAGAGTAGCAGAACTCAGCGGCAAGAAATTTGCCTTCTATGAGTGCGACATCCGTGATAAAAAAGGTCTTGACCATGTTTTCAAGCAGGAAAAAATCGACGCTGTAATTCATTTTGCAGGTCTTAAGGCTGTTGGCGAAAGCTGCATTAAGCCCATAGAATATTATGATAACAACATTGCAGGTACTCTTGTACTCTGCGAGGTAATGAAAGAAAACGGCTGCAAGAAAATCGTTTTCTCATCTTCTGCAACGGTTTACGGTATGAACAATGTTTCTCCTCTTAAGGAGACAATGCCCACAGGCGGCACAACTAACCCCTACGGCACAACAAAGTTTATGATTGAAATTATTCTCTCTGACCTTTTCAAGTCAGACAATGAGTGGTCAATTTCTCTTCTTCGTTATTTCAATCCCATCGGCGCTCACGAAAGCGGCAGAATCGGCGAAGACCCCAACGGCATCCCCAACAACCTTATGCCCTACATCACTCAGGTTGCTATCGGCAAGAGAGAATGTCTGAGCGTTTACGGTGACGATTACGATACACCCGACGGCACAGGTGTCAGAGACTACATACACGTTGTTGACCTTGCGCTCGGTCACGTTAAGGCTCTTGCAAGAGTGCTTTCAAGAAGCGGTCTTGATGTTTACAACCTTGGCACAGGCACAGGCTACAGTGTTCTTGACGTTGTGAAGGCATTTGAAAAGGCAAGCGGTGTAACCATCAACTACAAAATTGTAGAGCGCCGTCCCGGTGATATTGCAACCTGCTACTCAGACCCCACAAAGGCTTATGAGGAGCTTGGCTGGAAAGCTGAAAGAGACCTTGAGAGAATGTGTGCCGATTCATGGAGATGGCAGAGCACAAACCCTGCCGGTTATCCGGATTAATCAATGCCGTGAAGGACATTGATAGAATGCAAAATTGTGGTCGCGGGTTTACCTTCGACCACTTTTATAATGCCTTCCCGCAGAGTAAAAGCTCAGAGACTTGAAGTTTTATCAATCTTAATTAAAAGGCAGGTCGCTACCGTGGTAGCGACCTGCAATATCTTTATAAGCGGATAAAGAGGTTGGGTGGCGGCTCCACAAAAATCGCTTTGCGATTTTGCGCGACCTTCGGTCGCTTGCCGAACATTGTTCGGCAGTGGAACCGCCTCACTGCTGACCCCTTGGCGGGATGAAACTTCAGTCTTCCTCTGCCTCCCTCGCCGGGGGAGGTGGCACGGCTATGCCGTGACGCAGGGAGTTATTTTGCACTTTGCATTTACTTCTCATAGCTTCTTGCCATTCTGGCATAGCGGAAATCCTCATAGCCGAGACCGTGTGAGGAGCGGTAAATGCTGAGCACCAGACCTATTGCAAGATAGAGACAAAGCACCGAGGTACCGCCTGCACTGATAAAGGGAAGTGTGATACCGATAACGGGGAGAAGTCTTGTACACATACCCACATTGATAACAACCTGAGCTATTATCATAAAGGCTACACCGTAGCACATAAGCTCGGCGGCAAAATTATAGCTCCTCTTGCCCACCTTGACCATTTTGATTGCAAGAAGAAGGAAAAGCCCTAAAAGTATGAGAGCGCCTATAAAGCCTGCTTCTTCACAGACAACGGAGAAAATCATATCGTTTTGTCTTTCGGGCAAAAGAGTGCTGTGGGAAAGCTCACCCTTAAAAAGTCCCATACCCCGAAAGCCGCCGTTTTCTATAGCCTTGAGAGCCTGATTCTGCTGATAGATTTCTGTCTCGAAATCATCGGGATTAAAAAGGGCAAGTATTCTGTTACGCTGAATGTCATCAAATATCTTCAGCCATATTATGGGTGAAGCCGCGGCAACAACAGCCACGCCTGCAGGGAAATAAAGCCAGTGTACCCCTGCCGTGAACATCATAGCGATGAACATAATAATGAAAATAAGCGCCGAACCCATATCACCTGTTACAACAACAAGCAGAATGGGGATAGCAGCGTGCATGCACAAAAAGAAAACATTTTTCAGTGAGGAGATATCATTTTTAACCTTGCTCAGATGATAAGAGAAGGTTATGATAAAACCTATTTTTACAATTTCCGAGGGCTGAAAATAAAGTGAGCCGAAGCGGTACCAGGAAAAAGCATCACTTCTGCCGTCAGGTGAAACACCGAAGACAAAAAGTCCCAGCATAAGAAGCACCGAGGCTGCACCTACAACAGGCCAGAGTTTGAGTATGATATCATAATCTATAAAAGAAATGACAAGAGCTGCCGCAAGTCCCATAACCGTGGCAAGAATCATAACCTTACCGTCACGGGAGAGCAGGTCACTGCCGTTATAGGTGGCACTGAAAACCATTATTATGCCGAAAGCGGAAAGAGCAAGGCATATGAGAACAAGAAGAATATCTGTTTCCTTAAGGGCTTTTTTTATATTTTTCCAAAGCAAAATTTATCACATCCTGATTTTATGTGGAAGTCGTCTCTGTCTATTATATTATGAATGAATAAATATTTCAAGAGTAAAGTTGACTTATTGATTTTTTATGATACAATATACCAGTAAAATCTACTTAAAAAAATCTGCTTAAAAGGAGTGAGGGCTATGCTCAGAGTTATAACAAATTCCGTTTCTGAAACGGAAGGCTTTGCCGAAAAAATCGGCACACAGGTTAAAAGCGGCACCGTTATTGCATATTTCGGCGGTCTTGCTATGGGCAAAACTGCCTTCACAAGAGGACTTGCAAGAGGTATGGGTATAAAAGAGGATGTATCAAGCCCCACCTTTGCAATTGACAACGATTACGGCGGAAGCCCTCCCCTGGTGCATTTTGATATGTATAAAGTGGAAAGCTGGGACGACCTTTATTCAAGCGGATTTTTTGACTATCTTGATATGGGTGCAGTCCTTGCCGTGGAGTGGAGCGAAAACATTGAAAACGCTTTACCCGAGGGTACCGTCAGAGTTACCATTGAGCAGGGAGAAAGCGCAAATCAGAGAATAATAACAGTGGAAGGAATGGGTGAAGATGAGAATTTTAGCAGTTGACACAAGTGCCGTGTGCGCCTCGGTTGCAGTTACAGAAGACGGCAAAATCCTGTCTGAAAGTAGCATCAACACGGGTCTTACTCATTCAAGAACACTTATGCCTATGATAGATTCAGTGCTTAAAAACGGTGAAATTTCCCTTGACAGCATTGACCTTTTTGCCTGCAGTGTGGGTCCCGGATCCTTCACAGGAATAAGAATAGGTGTTGCGGCAATAAAGGGACTTTGCGATGCCCTTTCCAAAAAGTGCGTACCTGTTTCCACGCTTGAGGCACTTGCCTATAATCTCAGGGGCAGATGCTGCACGGCTGTCAGCGTTATGGACGCCCGCTGCAATCAGGTTTATTGCGGAATTTTCCTCATTGACGGTGAAGAGGTAACAAGGCTCACAGAGGATATGGCAATTAAGATTGATGACCTCAAGCAGCTCCTCGAAGACTATGAAAACATTGTTTTTGTGGGTGACGGCGCAAAGCTCTGTCATAAGGCTCTCGGCTACGAAATAGCCTCGGCAGGCAGCGAATATCAGAGAGGCAGCAGTGTTTGCTTTGCTGCGGCAGGGTACACGGATAAGGCTGTGCCTGCAAAGGAATTGCTCCCCGTCTATTTAAGACTTCCCCAGGCTGAAAGAGAGCTTAAGGCAAAGCAGAAATAATTATTAATTATGAATTAAAGAGCTGTGCGGTGACAGCTCTTTTTTTATATTAGTTCAGTTAAATCTCTGCGGCTGTAAATAATACGGCGCACTTCCATAGTGTTTCCTATAACTACATAAAAGACCGAAAAGTTTCGCACTTGTATCTGATAGTAGGAATATGGATGCTCGTTGGCTGAATGATAAGCCTCAAAGCTCAAGGGGCAGGAAAGCCTTTTATAAATTGCTTTTTCTACATCGTCAATCAGTCTTTTGGCTGCAGAGGGGTTTTTGAGATTAAAGGCAATATAGTCAACTATTTCATTCAAGTCTTCCTCAAATAAGGGCAGAAAGCGTAAATCGTATGTTTTATCCATCAATTCTTTCCCTCGCTCTTTTGAATACATCATCACCACTCAGGCGTGTGCTGTTGCTAAGGGCAGCTTTATCTGCTTCAAGCAGCTTCGTTTCAATGTCATTTGTCAGCAGGGAATACTGTTCAAGGCTCATAACAACCATAGAGCCATAGCCGTTTTTTGTCAGAAAAACAGGCTGATTATTTGTCAGCACCGTCTTTTCTATTTCAGGGAATTTGTTTCTTAAATCTGATACTGGTCTTATGTTAATCATATAAAAAACCTCCTTTGTGATATTATTTTATCATAATTTTATCAGAATTGCAATATATAAATCAAGGAAATTTATTTACCTTTACAAACCTTATAATTTGTGATACAATTAACAAACAACAAACCAAAAGGAGAGATAAAAATGATAGCTTTAGGTGCAGACCACGGCGGATATTTTTTAAAGGAAGAAATAAAAAAGCATCTTGAAGAAAGAGGCATCGAATATAAAGACTTCGGAACATACACTCCCGAATCAATCGACTATGCGGCAATTGCTTTCAGAACCTGCAAGGCAGTAACAAACGGTGAATGTGAAAAGGCAATTCTCTGCTGCGGTACGGGTATCGGCATTTCAATGGCGGCAAACAAGGTCAAGGGTATCAGAGCAGCCTGCTGCAGTGACTACTTCAGTGCTAAGTTCACACGCCTTCACAACGATGCAAATGCTCTTTGTCTGGGCGGCAGAGTTGTCGGTGCAGGTCTCGCTCTTGAAATGGTTGACGTTTTCCTTGACACAGAATTTGAGGGCGGCAGACACCAGAGAAGAATTGACCAGATTATGGCAATTCAGGACGGCATATTCGAAGAATAATTATAATATCACCGCCTATTTTTCTGAAAGCAAGGAAAAAGGGCGGTTTATTTTTTTATGAAGTGATACGCAGTAAAGGCCCTGTGCTGACCTTTGATGAAAAGGCCTTTTTGGATAGGTGAAACGCAATACAGTTACAGAAGTATCGATGAAATAGCTTCTCGCCGTGAATGATATGCAACTTATGTAAAGGTTATTGTCAGCGGTGAAGTTATATATAAATTTGACCCTTCTTACGAAAACGCCAAAGAGTTTGCAAAACAGCTCACCCTTAACGGCGTTGACCATAATTTGTTCTCGTAATTAGCTCTTGACAAACCACTCCCTCAGTGCTAAAATAAAAAACAAGCAAACGAAAATATAACATCCCGTAAATCGTTGAGGGAGAGGGCTGTTTCAGCGGAATTTTCAGAGAGCCTCACATTTGCTGTAAGTGAGGTAATTTTGGGGAACAAAGCCTACCACTCCTGAGAGTATGCCGAAATAAGGTATGCCGTATGACTGCGTTAAAGTCTTATGAGTGCCGTACACAGTGCGGAATATGGGTGGAACCATGGAGCTTTTATCGCTTCATCCCGATGCAGAAAAACTGCTTTGGGATGGAGTTTTTTCTTTTGTATATATCTCAATTGAAAGGAAGTATTACAATGATTAACGTAACTCTCAAAGGCGGTGTCGTTAAGGAATATGAAAACGGCACAAGCGTAATGGACGTAGCCAAAAGCCTGGGTGCAGGCCTTTTCAAGGCGGCTTGTCTCTCAAAGGTTGACGGTGAAATCTGCGACCTTCGTACAAAACTTGACAGTGACTGTGAGGTAGAAATTCTCACATTTGATGATGCAGATGCTAAGAAAACCTTCTGGCATACCTGCTCACACATTCTTGCTCAGGCTGTTAAGAGACTTTATCCCGAAACAAAGCTGGCTATCGGCCCCGCAGTTGACAACGGCTTCTATTATGATTTTGACAGTGAGATAAGCTTCACTCCCGAAATTCTCGAGAAAATCGAAGCTGAAATGAAAAAGATTGTCAAAGAGGGTCTCACACTCGAGCAATTCGATATGGACGCTGCCGATGCAATAGCTCTTATGGAAAGCCGCGGCGAAATCTATAAGGTTGAGCTTATCAAGGAACACGCTGACAAGGGTGAGAAGATTTCCTTCTACCGTCAGGGTGAATTTGAAGAGCTTTGCGCAGGCCCCCACCTTCCCGATACATCAAGAGTCAAAGCATTCAAGCTGACCTCATGCACAGGTGCTTATTGGAGAGGTGACAGCAAAAACAAGATGCTCCAGAGAATTTACGGCACAGCTTTCACAAAGGCTGCTGACCTTGAAGCACACCTTGCTCAGCTTGAAGAGGCTAAAAAGCGCGACCACAACAAGCTTGGCAGAGAGCTTGAAATATTCACAACAGTTGACTATATCGGTCAGGGTCTTCCTATTATGCTTCCCAAGGGTACTCACCTTATCCAGACACTTCAGCGTTTTGTTGAAGATGAGGAAAAGAAGAGAGGCTGGCTTCGCACCAAAACACCTCTTATGGCAAAGAGCGACCTTTATAAAATCTCAGGCCACTGGGACCATTACAAAGACGGTATGTTCGTAATGGGCGATGAAGAAACAGACGATGAGGTTTTTGCCCTTCGTCCCATGACCTGTCCTTTCCAATATCAGGCATATCTCAACAGAGCCCGTTCATACAGAGACCTTCCCATGCGCCTTGGTGAAACCTCAACTCTTTTCAGAAACGAAGCATCGGGCGAAATGCACGGCCTTATCCGCGTAACACAGTTTACAATTTCAGAGGGTCACCTTATGTGTACCCCCGAACAGCTTGAAGACGAATTCAAGGGCTGTCTTGACCTTTGCACATTTATGCTCAAAACTCTCGGTCTTTATGAAGATGTTTCCTACCGTTTCTCACAGTGGGATCCTGCCGACACAGAAAAGTATATCGGTACAAAAGAGCAGTGGGACGAAGCTCAGGGTATGATGGGCAGAATCCTTGATAACCTTGGCATCGACTATAAAATCGGCATAGGTGAGGCTGCTTTCTACGGTCCCAAGCTTGACATTCAGATTAAGAACGTTCACGGCAAAGAAGATACTCTCATCACAATTCAGATTGACCAGATGCTTGCAGAAAAGTTCGGTATGGAATATGTGGATAAGGACGGCACAAAGAAGAATCCCTATATCATTCACAGAACATCAATCGGCTGTTACGAGAGAACTCTTGCACTTCTTATTGAAAAGTATGCAGGTGCTTTCCCTGTATGGCTTGCACCTGAAAAGGTAAGAATCCTGCCTATTGCAGACCGCCATCAGGATGCTGCTTATGCAGTTAAGGCTGCTCTTGCCGCTGCAGGCATTGACGATGTTGATGTTGACATCAGAAGTGAAAAGCTTGGCTACAAGCTTCGTGAAGCACAGCTCGAAAAGATCCCCTATATGCTTGTTATCGGTGATAAGGAAGCAGAGGAAGGCACAGTTTCTGTCAGAAAACGCGGACACGGTGACCAGGGCTCAATGGCAGCAGAAGATTTCATCAAGCTCGTCAGCGAAGAAATTGCAACAAAGGTTATTTGGTAAATTCGGAATTCGGAATTGCGACAGACACACATTAAAAGGGTAGTTTCTGCCCGCAGAATATAATCGGTATTTTCCCTGCAGGGCTTTTCCTTGCAGGGAGCTTTTTGTTTTTATCGGGGTCAGCGGCAGGCGGGGGGAACAACAAAAAACAAACGCGGTGTCTTGATGGGGGGCCGCCC
>JAZTYQ010000002.1:0-13275 GCA_045637065.1 Acutalibacteraceae bacterium | reverse complement strand
GTCTGATACCGCATACAAAGCATCAACTGGTTTTTGAATACTTTTTCCGCGGTAGGAAAAAGTATTGCCTGTCTGGCGAGGACAACAGATATCAAACTACCCCTGCAGGGGCTTCCTTGGAGGGTGTTTTTTTGTCAATACAGTGCTGATTTTTTTGCTAATTTTTATAAATAATATTTTTCACTTTTCAGCTGAAAATAAAAGTGCGACCTGAAAGAAAGTCGCAAGCGGAGGTGAAAAATGGTTAAAGGTATAAAGTTTTTAAGGTGTTTAATCATAGCTGTCACCGTTTTGACGCTCTCGCTTACGGTATACGGCTTTTACACGGTACCCGATGAAATTTATTCTCTCAAAGGCGAAAACATAGAGGTAAACCACCTTTATAAAGTAACCTGCGATGATGATGAATTTCTCCGTGAAGAAGGCAGATATAATGTCAATGTCAGCCTTTTAGGAGCCATACCGATTAAAAATTCATCTCTTACCGTCAGCAGCAGACACTATGTTATTCCCTCAGGTGAAATTTTCGGTCTCAGGCTTTTCACCGAAGGCGTTGTTGTTGTGAAAACCGAAAAGGTAGATTCTTCTTCGGGCAGTGTGTCCCCTGCGGAAAATGCAGGCATAAGGGTTGGTGACATAATTATCTCCCTTAACGGCATTAAGGCAACAAGCAGCAACGAGGTGGCAAGGCTCCTGGGCGATAAGGAAAAAACCTCCTTTAAGGTGGTCTTTATAAGAGACGGCAAGCACTATAATACTGTACTCAGCACCGCTTACAGCCTCAGTGAAGGCAAAAATAAAGCAGGTATGTGGATAAGAGACAGTGCTGCAGGTATAGGCACCCTGACATTTTTAGAGCCTGACAGCAAGATTTTCGGCGGCCTCGGTCACGGAGTTTGTGATATAGATACGGGTGAAATATTGCCCCTGAGTGACGGTGATATTGTTTCTGCAAAGGTGTGCGGCTGCTATAAAGGCGAAAACGGCAAGGCGGGTGAGCTTTGCGGCAGCTTTTTAAGTGAAAGCAAGGGTATACTTTATGCTAACAACCGCAAGGGAGTTTACGGCATTATGACAAGCACCCTGCCGAGAAAAACAGCCATTCCCGTTGCACGGAAAAATGAGGTAGAAACGGGCTATGCACAGATAATATCAACAGTAGATGAAAAGGGCCCGCAGTACTATGACATTGAGATAACAAAAATATCGCCATTGAATAATGAAAACAAGCATATGGTAATAAAGGTAACTGATAAAAATCTTATTGAAAAGACCGGCGGTATTGTTCAGGGAATGTCAGGTTCGCCTATAATCCAGAACGGAATGCTCGTCGGGGCAGTGACCCACGTGCTGATAAATGACCCTCAGAGGGGCTACGGCATATTTGCTGAGACTATGCTGGAAACGGCTTATGAAGTGGTAGAGTAAGAGATGAAACAAAGGGCTGTAAAAAACGAAAGTTTTTTACAGCCCCTTTATCTTTATTTCAGTTTTTTACACAGCCTGCAGCTGCAATATTGTGTCCGCACTGAAGAGTATATGTGACATAGACTTCTCCGTCACCAACGGTGTCAAGAATAACCTCTTTATGATAGTTGCCGTCAATGTTGCCGAAGGTAACTGTTTCCACATTACCGCTACGGTCTCTTACAGTGAAGGTGGCAACTGACTTGTGACCGCCGAGATAAAATCTGAATTCATCTTCTCCGTCACATTTAAGGGTTGTTGTAAACTCGTGGTAGCCTACTATACCGTTGGTGGTTGTGCCATCGGGGATAATATCTCCGTTTTTCCATGAGATAGGATAGTTATCGTCAAAGATATCAAGCTTGCCCCTGTATGACATATTGCTCAGGGAATTGTCGGAATTTTTCTTGCTTACGCTGTCATAGCCCCAGTTAAGACCGTAAAGGATGAAATCGTCGCAGTCTTCGTCAATTTCAATGTGAGCTGCATCCTTGTTCAGAGTGTTTACTGAAAGCTCAAGACCAATCATTGTGTCGTCATAGTCTGCATTTATTCCGTCAGTTACTGCACTTTCAAACTCGAATTCAACTATGCTCTTTTCATAAACATCTGCAGTGAAGGTAATTTCATATACCTTACCTGTGCGGGTACCGCCAACTGCAGCAAGAGGCTGAGCGTCTGCATCTTTTTCGAGAACCGTGAAATCGATCTGTTCACCGTTAAGCTTAACACTTTCAAGTGCGCCCCAGTCATCTCTCTGATGAATACGCACCGTATAGCTGCGCTGACCAAAGGCTCTCTCACCTTCAAAGCTACCCTCTGCAGCGTTTATTGTGAGGGTCTGTGTTTCGTTGCCTGAAAGTGTTATATCTGTCTTGCGGTAGTGGCCGTCTTTATAGGCAACGGTTTGGGTGTCATCCTCATAGAGCATAGTTGAAGCACTGTTATCTGCGCTGGGATAAATGTCAAGTGTCAGGTGGCTCCAAGGCTTTTCAGAGGTGTTTTTCATATTGTCTGCCAAGGGAAGCACACTGCCCATTTTAACGAAGATGGGTGAGGTTTCAAGTGAGTGTGAAACTTCAATTGTTTTGGGACCCACAAAGGTCTCTCCGGTCCATACATCCATCCACATTCCGTCGGGGATGAAAACATCACGCTTTGCTTCGTCTTCACTGTGAGCAGTGACATAAATGTGAGCATATTCGTTGCCGTCACAGTATTCAACTGTAATGCTGTGGGTTGTGCCTGCTCCCAGCGGCTCTGTGATGAAGGTCTTGTTATATGTATCCCACCCGTCAACTATTGTTTCACCGTCAATTATAAGTCTTATACCGTCGTCGGCATAGAGATTGAAGAATATATCCTTTTCGCCCACGGTGATTTCACCTGACCAGCGTACTGTAAAGTAATCGGAAACTGAAAGTCCTGCCGGTGCACCCAGACCCCAGTCGTAGTAGATTTCATTTTCATAGCGTACAACCTCAGGCATACCCTCAAAGCTGCTGTTTGCATAATATTCAGCCTTAAGTCCCTGCTTGCCGTCACTTGTGAGAGTGAAGTCCTTTGTTGCAGGGTCGCCCTCATAAATGGGTGCAACAAGTATGCTGTCACCTAAAAGGTACTGATCATTTCTTGAGCTTTCCTTATACTGAGGGTATGCTATGTCAAGTCGTCTTGTCAGGGGAAGACCCGTTTCATAGTTTTCTCTTGCAAGTGAATAGAAAAGAGGAAGTAAACGGTAGCGCATATCGGCATAGCTGTGAGTTACCTTTTCGGCAGTGTCGCCGTAAAGCCAGGGCATTCTTGAATAGGGCTTTGTGCAGTGAACTCTCATAATGGGAGAAAGGGCGCCGTACTGTATCCAGCGTACATACATATTGTCAGCAACTTCTGATGTGTGACCGCCAAGGTCTGAGCTGACATAGGGTATGCCCATAATGTTGCTGCCGTAAACAGTGTTGAAAATCTCATCGCTGAGTGCCTTGTCGGAAGTGCCTACATCACCTGTCCACTGAAGGGAATATCTGTGGGCTGCAAGCTCTGAGGCGTATTCCTGAGTACCGTTGTTTATACCGTCAATGTTTGCCATGATGAGGGGTCTTCTTGCGTATTCATCGCATTTTGCCTCATCTTCATAATAATCCTTTGTTATGCTGTGATAAGCATACATACCGCTTGTGTAAATTGAAAGGTCCTCGTCAACGGGTTTGAGGCTTGTCCACCAGTTACGGTCGTACCACCAATAGTCAAGGCCCTTGTCGAGTATGCGCTGAAGGTTATAGTTTCTGAATATCATCTCGCTCTTATCAAGGAGATTGTCAGTGCCGAAGGTTGGTTCGGGGTGGTCGTTGAAAACAACACTGACGCCTTTATCGTGTACGTCGCTGAGAAAACTCTTCATATTTGGGAAAAGCTTTCTGTTTATGTTATAGCCCGTACCGCTTGTGGCAACTCGCCAGTCTGTATCAATAACAAGCACATCAAGGGGATAGCCTTTATCGTAATAATCGTTAATCTGCTGCATGGCAGTTTCTTCGGTGTACTCATAATATCTCGAATCCCAGTAGCCGAGGAGATTGAGGGTGAGCATCTCGCTTCTGCCCGTCAGCTCAACAAAGTCACTTGTAAAGTTTTCATAGCTTCCCTTAGGCAGGAAAACAAAAATATCCTGAGCGTAATTTGTCTTATCCCAACCGTTGAGATTGTGCCACAGGGCGCTCACATTATAGCCGTCCTCTGAAGGGATAACTCTCGGTGTATCGGTGAAGTACCAACTTTTAAGCTCATCAGAGGGTGATGGGAGATAAATATTGCTGTTGGTGTCGGTTTCAAATTTCCAGACCACCTCACCTGTAGTGTCTGATATAAAGCAGTCGTCACAGCTCTGTGCGTTTTCGGGGACATAAACAGTGTAGTTTTCGGTTTCTATTACAGTGTACCCGTTTTCACTTTTAGCTGTGAAGTCAATTTTATCCCAGCCCGTACGCTTCTCTACTGTGAAGGAGCTGCGGTTTTCATAGCCTCTTTCGCCCTCAGCCTCAAGACGGACAAGTCTGTCGGAGAGAAGCTGAACTCTCACTTCGCCGACTATAACCTGAGAAGGCAGGTCGCTTTCAGGGGTATCGGCAGGATTATAGGGAGTAGCCCAATCAAGACCGAAAATGGCTGCAATTATGGAATAGAATGAAAAGATAAGTGTAAGCAGAATTTTCATTATATCAATTCCTTTCAAATATATTCATAAAAATATTTTAACTCAGCTGCAATATTTTGTCAATAGTTAACAACGGCTTGTATATTTATAATTAATGATATATAATAGGACAAATTGAAGAGGTGAAGAAGATGAAAAGAATTATGTTTGTCTGCCACGGCAATATATGCCGAAGCCCTATGGCAGAGTTTATATTCAAAGACCTTATTGAAAAAAGGCACTTATCTCATAAGTACGAAATATTATCGTCAGCCACAAGCACCGAAGAAATATGGGGAAATGTAGGCAATCCGGTTTATCCGCCTGCTAAAAAAGAGCTAAGTAAGCACGGCATTTCCTATGAAGGCAAAAGAGCCGTGCAGGTAAAAAAGAGTGACTATGATAATTTTGACCTTTTTCTTGTTATGGACAGTAACAACCTGCGAAACATTATGCGGATTTTCGGCAGTGACCCTGAAAGCAAGGTGTATAAGCTTCTGGACTATACGGGCTTTGGCGGTGATGTTGCAGACCCCTGGTATTCGGGAGATTTCACTACGGCATACAGTGATATTCATAAAGGCTGTGAAAGGCTGCTTGAGATGTTGGAAAGTGAATAAGAAAGAGCTGTAAAAAACGAAAGTTTTTTACAGCTCCTCATGTTTTATTTAAGTTTTATCAGCATATCTTTTAATTCGGGCAAATCGTTTGAAATAATTTCCCATACGAGTTTGAGGTTTACACCTTCATAGTCATGGACTATCTTATTGCGAAGACCTCTCATCTGGTGCCAGGGAATGTTGCTGTTCATTTCAGTGAAATCCTTATCGAGCTTTGTTGCAAGCTCGCCTAATTGGCTCAGATTGAAAACACAAGCTTCTGTCAGAAGCATATTTTCAGAAAAAGTCTTATAATCGTATCCGTTACAGTAGGTAAGTATTTTATCGATATAGCCGAGCATTTTGCTGATTATTATATTATTTCTCATAAATCACAACTCCTGTTTCATTTATTTCCTTTTCAACAAGAGAGTTTGCTTCAATATGGGTGACATCAAACAGGTCAATTTCCATATTTGCAGCTTCCTTCAGCTCTTCAAGCAAACCGACAAAACGAAGACCGCTCAGATTGCTGTCAACTAAAATATCAAGGTCGCTGTTTTCTTTTGCAGTGCCTTTTGCAACAGAACCGAAAAGAACGGCTTTTTCTACATTGTGTTTCTTGAATACAGGATAAAGAATATCTGCAACATAATTAGTGCTGAGTCTGCCTTCCATTTTTATCGCCTCGCTTTCATATATATTATAACTCTGAATTTAATTTTAGTCAACTATGGTGCTATTTAAGTCTCAAACCTTTCGGATAATGATTTTTTGCTCTGCCACTGACAACTTTTACTCCGCCGACGCTGCAGCCGCAGACAGTAACAACTGCCCAGCCGTTTTCGCAGTCTGTAGTGAATTCTTCTCCGTGGAGATATTTCTTCATTTCGTCACTGTGGGGTGCGAGGTCGATTTTTCTTTTGAAATTTTTTCCCATAGCCATAAAAAACTGATGGTGGGGCAGCATGTAATTTTTTCTTATTTCACCTATGGTCACACCGCAGGAAAAGGCAGCGCCTTTCTTAACCTCAAAATCGGGAGTGAAATAAACAGGGTTGCCGTTATACATTATCACATTTTCTTTGTTATAATCTGTCAGTGTGCTGTCAAGGAAGTCGAAAACTGTGTTGTCGATTTTCTCTGCTTTTCGCTGTGGTGCTGTGTAGCTGTAGCTTTCTCCCTTGTGGTGAAGCACTGCCATAAACTGACCTTCACCCTTTGACTTGTGAGGATAGAAGCGTCTTGCGTAGCTGATATTCTCTGTCTGACAGCCCTCAAAGGCTATGCCGTCTGAGGTGGCATCTATAACAGCCTGCTTTGGCTTGACTAATTCAAAGTCGCTGTGGCTTTGCAGAAATGCATCCACAGTTTTTTCATTTTCTTCGGGAGAGAAGGTGCAGGTAGCATAGATAATGTATCCGCCGTCTTTAAGGCACACAGTGGCATTTTCGAGGATTTCAGCCTGCCTCTCGGTGCACCTTCTTACATTTTCCTCACTCCACTCGTCAATGGCAATATCCTCCTTGCGGAACATTCCCTCACCTGAGCAAGGCGCATCAACCATAATCATATCAAAGGTGTGAGGATAGAGATTGGCAAGTTTTTTTGTGTCAAGGCAGGTGGTGACTACTCTTTCAAGGCCCAGCCTTTCGATGTTGCCCGTGAGTATTTTACAGCGTGAAGGGATAATCTCATTTGAAACGAGAATACCCTTTTCACCCAGCTTGTTTTTCAACTGAGTGCTTTTGCCTCCCGGGGCAGCGCACATATCAAGAATAACCCAATGGGGGTCTATATCAACACATTCGGCGGGCGCCATAGCACCCGGCTCCTGAACATAAATCATGCCTGCATGGTGGAAGGGATGATTGCCGATTTTATCGTGGCTGAAGTAGTATCCCGTATCCGAATAGGGGATCTTTTCCACGGAAAAGGGATTGATTTTTTCAAAGTCCGAAACCGTAATTTTATCTGTGTTGACCCTGAAAGCTCTTACGGGAGTGTCGTCGAGTGAGGCAATATAGCTGTCAAATTCCTCGCCTAAAAGGGTCTTCATTCTCTCTTCATAAGCCTTTGGAAGCTGCTTCATTGTGTTTCACCTACATTCATTTCAGTGTGCAGCATACACATAGACACTGCTGTTATTGCCGCCGTTTCAGTACGCAATATGCGTGCACCTAAAGATACACTAAGACCGCCTGCCGACTGAGCTTCGGCAATTTCACTTTCGTCAAAGCCGCCTTCGGGACCAATGAGAATGCCGACGGACATGCCTTCTTTGATTTTACTCAGAGCCTCTTTTGTGGCGACCATTCCTCTTTCGTTTTCATAGGGGATAAGCATAAGATCAAGCTTTTTCATTTCACTGAGCGCCTGCTTATATGACAGCACATCTCCCACTTCGGGAATAATATTGCGTTTGCTCTGCTTTGCGGCACTTTCGGCAATAGTCTGCCAACGGGAAACCTTGCTCTTCTTTTTCTTATCGTCAAGCTTCACCACGCAGTTTTTCATCTCTGTGGGGATAACACTGTAAACACCAAGCTCGGTACACTTCTGAATAATAAGCTCCATTTTATCTGCTTTGGGAAGTCCCTGAAAGAGATATATTTTTATTGGAAGCTCAGTGCTTCTGTAGTTTTCTTCCACTATCTTTGCATACACACTTTCTGTGTCAATGCCGTCAAGAGTGCAAAGTGAGCTGACACCCTCACAGCTGACTGAAAATTCATCGCCCTGCTTCATGCGAAGCACGTTGACTATGTGGTTATAATCACTGCCTGAAATAACATAGCAGTCACCTTGTCTTGCGGCAGGGTACACGAAAAAATTAAACATATCACATCATCCTTTTCAGTCTATTATATCAAAGAAATCACATCATTGTAAAGTCATTGACAGGAAAATGTTTCTGCTATATAATCAAAGGGTAAACTTTAAAAGGAGAAATGACTATGAAAACTAAAGAAAAAATTATGGTGAAGGAGCAAAAACAGCTCTCAAAGCTCCAAAGGGTAACGGCTAAGGGAAACTATGCAGGCTATTTTTTTGTGCTGCTGTTTCTTATTGCTCTTGTCAACATCATCGACGAGGTAACCAGTAACCTTTCCGTTTCGGTGCAGTCATCGTTTGTTACGGAGTTTTTTGTCAACAGACCCTTCCTTGGCAAGGTCTATAACTTTGAAGAGGGTCTTGCACTGCACACCTCGGTGAGCGTAATAAGCTATGTTTTCGGTGCAATCACACCTTTTTATAAAGCACTTGCCGATAAGTGGGGCAGAAAGCCTCTCTTTGCTATTTCAACCTTCGGTATGGCTTTGGGACTTTTCATTATCTACTTCTCACCCAACTATCTTGTTTTCCTTTTAGGCTACGGTATTATCGGCTTCTTCTACGGCCACGACATCCAGATTATCTACATACTTGAAGAAGCTCCCGATAAGTCAAGAGGTACCATTTACAGTGTACTCAAGAGCTTAGGCATATTCGGCGTTGTGTGCATTCCCATGCTTCGTGATGCTCTTATGGGCAACGATGCAACCAAGTGGAGAGAAATCTTCCTGGTACCTGCAATAATGGGTGTTGTTGCCGCTGTGCTTGTTATAATTTTCGCCAAGGATACAAAGGTTTTCTTAAAAGAGAGAACAGCTTATCTGTCAATTCCCTATGAAGAAAGAGAAAGGCAGAAGCATGAAGCAAAACAGCAAAAACAGGCAGAAAGAAACAAATCGGGCGTTTTCAATGCGGTAAAATATATCTTCGCAAACAAGGACACAAAAAGCCTTATTATTTCACATATTATCTTTGATTCGGGTATGCCTGCAATTGCCCTTTATTTTGAATCATCAATGCATACTGCCGGTATGACAACAGCCGATATAACAAAGGCTTTGTTTGTGCAGCCTATCGTTTACGCGGTGCTTGTATTTTTCTCAGGTATTATTGCAGACGCAATCGGCAGAAAAAAGACCATTATCGGTGCAAGTGCGATTTGTGTTATTGGCTTCACTTTCTTTGCAGTGGGCATCAACAATCTGTGGAACCCCTATCTCATAGGTGCATTCTGCGGACTTTATCAGGGCTGCTACTGGATTGGCAGAGACTATATGAACATTATGATGACAGAAAAGGTACCCACGGATATAAGAGCTTCCGTTGTTGGTGCTGAGGGACTTCTTGTTATTGCAGGTCTTGCAGTGGGTTACGTTCTCACAATTGTTGGTATGCTTGTGCTTCCCGTATGGCTCACCTGCCTTATTATTGCAATTCCCGTTGTCAGCGTGGCAGCAGTTATTCTCGCTCTTAAGGTTAAGGAGACCAAGGGCGCAAACCTTAATCAATTATGAATTATGAATGAGGAATTATGAATTGCGGGACAGGCAGATTAAGGATAAAATCTGAAGCCGCATCATCAACGCGTTTTTTGGCAAGAACAAATGAAATAAACGATGGTGACAGTTATGAATAAAAAGCTGTTTTTTGAAGCAATAATAAAATTCCTTCTCGGAGTGGTTCTTGTAGGCTTATTTGTCTTTCTGCCTGCAGGCAGTCTGAGCTTCGTTGGCGGTTGGATTTTTATGGGTATGCTGTTTATACCCATGTTCCTTGCAGGAATTGTTATGATTATTAAAAATCCCGCTTTGCTTAAAAGCCGTCTTGGTGCCAGGGAAAAAGAAAAAGACCAGAGCCTTGTTATAAAATTAAGCGGACTTATGTTTCTTGCGGGCTTTATTGTGGCAGGTCTCGACTACCGTTTCGGCTGGAGTAAACTTCCTTTCGGCGTTATAATTGGAGCAGCGGTTGTTTTTCTTGCGGCATATGCTCTTTATGCCGAGGTGCTAAGAGAAAACACCTATCTCAGCCGTACCATAGAAGTGCAGGAGAATCAGAAGGTTATAGATACGGGTCTTTACGGTATTGTAAGACATCCGATGTACGCAGTAACACTGCTTTTATTCCTTACTATGCCTCTTGTTTTAGGCTCGGTTTATGCCTTTATCATTTTCCTCGTTTATCCTTTTATAATTGCAAAGAGAATAAAGGGTGAGGAAGAGTTCCTTGAAAGAGAGCTGCCCGGGTACCGTGAATATAAGAAGAAAGTAAAATATCGCCTTATACCTTTTATATGGTGATGAATGGGAGAAAACTATGACATTTGAAGTTAAAGGAAATCAGTTTATAAAAGACGGAGAAGCCGTCAAGCTCATATCGGGTGCAGTGCATTATTTCAGAAATATGCCTGACACCTGGAGAGATATTTTCAAAAAGATGAAGGCTATGGGTCTTAACTGTGTTGAGACCTACTGCGTGTGGAATATGCACGAAAAGAAGCCGGGGGAGTATGACTTCAGGGGTAACCTTGATATAGCCACATTCATAAAAACGGCTCAAGAAGAAGACCTTATGGTTATTGTGCGCCCGGGTCCCTACATCTGCGCCGAGTGGGAATTCGGCGGACTTCCCTGGTGGATACAGACAGACGAAAATATGGAAATCCGCTGCAGTAACAAGGCTTATATTGAGTGCTTTGACCGTTATCTTGATAAACTCTTCGAGCAGGTAAGACCCCTTCTCTCAACTAACGGCGGCCCCGTTATTATGATGCAGATTGAAAATGAATACGGTTACTACGGAGACGACAGAGAATATCTCAGCTATCTTCGTGACGCATATATAAAAAGAGGCATTGACGTACCTCTGTTCACCTCTGACGGTACATCCAAGTCAAACCTTCTTGACGGCAGTGTGGATGGCTGTTTTTCCACTCTCAATTTCGGCAGCAGGGTTGAAGAAAACTTCAAGGCTCACGATGAGCTTTATCCTGACCAGCCCAAAATGTGCATGGAAATGTGGAACGGCTGGTTTGATGCCTGGGGTGACGAAAAGCACCACACCACAAGTGCCGAGGATTATGCTAAGGTTGTTGACGATATGCTGACAAAGGGCAGTCTTAATATGTATATGTTTATCGGCGGCACTAACTTCGGTTTCACAAGCGGTGCAAACCACTATGAGGTTTTCGCCCCCGATGTCACAAGCTACGACTACGATGCTATTCTCACGGAATGCGGTGATGTGACACCGAAATATTATGCGGTACGCGAGGTAATAAAGAAGCATATTGATAAGGAGCTTCCCGCCGTGCCGGAAAACAGAAAGAAAAAAGCCTATGGCCAGGTTGCTCTCACAGAAAGCACAGGCTTCTTCTCACAGATAGAAAATCTTGCATCTTCTGTTCACAGTGATGTGCCGAAGCCAATGGAAAGCTACGGCAACGGCTACGGTTATATTGCCTACAGAACAGTTCTGAACCGTGACTATGAGGATGTTACGCTTTTATTTGAAAGTCTTGGCGACAGAGCTCAGATTTACATTAATAAGGAGCTTGTGGATATACTCTATATAAATGACCGTCTTCAGACACAGATAAGTGCAAAAGCAGGGGATGTGCTGACAGTACTGTGCGAAAATATGGGCAGAGCAAACTTCGGCTCAAAAATGATGCGCAAAAAGGGTATTGCAGGCAGATGTCTTATTGATAAGAAAATCCACTTCGGTTGGGATGTTTATACTCTGCCTATGGATAACCTTGATAAGCTTACCTTTAACGGCAGGGTACCTGAGGAAAAAAGTGCCTTTTATAAGGGCAGCTTCAATATTGACGAGGTGGCTGACACCTTCCTGAGAACGGATAATTTCACTAAGGGCTTTGTTACCGTCAACGGTTTCAATATCGGCAGATATTGGGAAATCGGCCCCCAGAAGACTATGTATGTGCCTGCGTCACTGCTGAAAAAGGGCGAAAACGAGATTATAATTTTTGAATCAGACGGAATAAAGGGTGAGGCTGTAATTGAGTTTACGGATACTCCCGAATTGGGTTAAGGAGGAATATTTCTTTATGATTAAGCATATAGTAATGTGGAAATTCAAGGATTTTGCCGAGGGCGCAAGCCGTGAAGAAAATCTTCTCAAGGTGAAATCAATGCTTGAGGCGCTGCCTGAGAAAATCGGCTTCATAAGAGAAATGCACGTTGAAATGAATGTCAATCCAAAGGCAGGAATGTATGATGCTGTGCTTATTAGTGCCTTTGACAGCATAGAGGATGTTGAGCGCTACAGAGTGCATCCCGAGCATAAAAAAATATCGTCATTTGTCGCTTTAGTCAGAGAGGGCAGAGCAAGTGTCGATTATGAGTTCTAACACAGTGTAACATGAGGTGAGCAACCATTCACTTCGGCTGCTTATTTCAGCTGCGAGGAAATATAAAATTAATATTATTAATAATATCGCAATCTAAATTTCACATTTATTTAAATTTTGAACATTTGTTAAACTTTAACAAAAGCACTCGACTAATTAAAGTGATTATGATACAATTAACACATTCTGTGTGCCGTTGATAGACAAAATGGTGCAAAAGGTAAATTTATTTGAAAAGGAGAAATAGTTTTGAAAGCGAGTGAAAGCGTAAAGAACTATGCAGCCTCTGTCAGAATGTATACAAACTATACTGTCAGAGAAATTAAAAAAATCTGTAAAGAAATCGGCCCGAGACCTGCCGGTAGCGAAAGCGAAAAAAAAGCTCAGGAATACATAGCAGACCAGATGAGAACCTGTGCTGATGAAGTAAGCATTGAACCCTTCCAGCTTGCACCCAAGGCATTTATGAAATTTATCACCATTGCAGGTGTATTTATGCTGGTTGCTCTGGTATTTTCATTTGTCAATCTGCCTCAGGTTGCTTTTGCACTGACTCTTATTGCACTTATCTGTGTTGTTGCTGAGTTCCTGATGTATAAAGAATTTTATGATTTCCTGTTCCCGAAAAAGACCTCACATAATGTAGTCGGTGTTAAAAAGGCAACAGGTGAGCTTCAGAAGAGAATTATTTTCAGCGGTCATGTTGACTCATCCTATGAATGGTCATATACATATTACGGTACAAACATTCTACTGTTTATCTGTGGTGGTTTTGCAGTAATTTCACTTATTGCTGTATGCGTCCTTAC
>JAZTYQ010000001.1:0-20058 GCA_045637065.1 Acutalibacteraceae bacterium | reverse complement strand
TGTTTTATTCTGAGCTTTGTTATCAATCATAACACTCTCTGCTTTTGTTAGCTTTGACTGAAGATTATCATCAGAACCAAGATATACTCTCAGGCGTGATTTATATGTCAGGGTAATGTCTTTAACATTTGAAACATCTATGGTACCTGTATTGATGATTTCATTTCCGTCAGCCGCAAAAGCTACACTGTGGGCAATATCGTATTTTATCTTGTTTTTTTCTGAAGCTACAAACATCTGACCTACAGTATATTCCTGCTCCTCAAGGCCTACAACAAGGTACTGTCCCTTTTGGAGCTTCTTCTTCTTTTCAGAAACTACTTTACCGGTTTTATCGATACAGATATATTTACTGCCGCTTTTTATAATCAGTCTTTCATTGGTTGAGGTAATGTTAAGCTTTAATGTATCGGGAAGATTGTATTCAATACCAACCACCGAAATAAACGGCAAAGCTGTTGTAACTTTATCGTTGAGTTCTTTTTCTCTTATCGTGAGCATATTCATACCTTCACTGATATTTGCTGCCGTAAGAATTTCATCGTTGGTATAAACCGCATCTCCGTCAATAAGGATATTTGAAATTTCAGCACCCTCACAGTATGTGTATGAAACAAGAAACAGTGTGGCAAAAAAGAAAAGGAACAAAACGCTGCAAAGAGTGCCAAGTTTTCTTTTTCTCAGCTTTCGTTTGGTGATAATTATTCTGGCCTCATCAACACTTTTGCCGTTTCTGACAAGTCTGAGGAAGGCTTTGTTTGTTTTTTCGCGCTGTTTTGCAACAGAACGCACAGTGCGGTCTTTCGCTTTTTTTGTGCCCTTATTTTTCTTTGCATTATTAGCAGCAGAAGAAGTCTTCGTGCTTTTCTTTTTACCGGTATTATCTGACGGTACCGCCTCACTTATTCTTTCATTCTGACCACTGTCTGATTTTTTTGACTTAATCTTCTTTTTAGCCGGTGCAGTCTTCTGCTGAGCTTTTTTGTTTGTTTGAGATACACTTTTCTTCTCTTCAGGTTCTACCGTATGTGTTCTCTGAGGGGGAGCTTGTTTTGTTTCTGCCGATCGTTGTTTTTCCGTGGCGGCATAAGCCGTATAGTAATTGCCGCTTGTCGTAATCGGCGTCCACATATCCGAGGTAATGTTTCTCGGCTGCATATTTGATGATGAATATGCTGAGAATGCATCGTTTTTAAATCCGCTCAACCTTTACACCTGCCTTTCTACGCAAATTCGGGCGACGTTGGTCGCCCTTGATTTATATCACAATTTCAGTTAATTTACAAGTTAATTCTTTTTATATCCGCACCGAGTGAGGTGAAAGAGTTTTCTATAGACTCATAGCCTCTGTCGATGTGATTAATCTGTTCAACCTCTGTTATCCCCGAAGCACAAAGTCCTGCAACAACCAGTGCCGCACCTCCTCTGAGGTCAGGACAGATGACTCTTGCACCGTAGAGCCTCTCGGTACCGTCAATAATTGCAATTCTGCCTTCGGTTTTGATTTTAGCACCCATCCTCTGCAATTCGGGAATATGCTTAAACCGATTCTCGAATATATTTTCCACAACAACACTCGTTCCCGAAGCAACACTCAGCACTGCCGTAAGAGCCGCCTGTGCATCTGTTGGGAAGCCGGGATAAGGCATTGTTCTTATGTCCGTTACTGCGAGAGGACGCTTATGAGCTTTTATTCTCAATGTATTTTTATGTGTCGTTATAACGCATCCCATTTGCTGAAAAATAGGTATAACCGACATGTAAGCTGAGTAGTCTGTATTTTTCAGCAGCACATCTCCCCCGCTTGCGGCAACTGCCGACATAAAAGTGAGAGAGACTATTCTGTCTGAAATAACACTGTGCTGACATCCGTGAAGGACATCTGCACCTTCAATAATTACGGTTCCGTGATTGCCTATTTCAATTCTGCAGCCGCAGGAATTGAGAAAATCTGCAAGATCCTTTATTTCAGGTTCACGCGCCGCGTTAAGAATCACTGTTCTGCCTTTTGATAAAGCACAGAAAAGAATAATATTTTCCGTTGCTCCCACACTGGGGAAAGAAAGACTGACTACTCCCCCGCCTATATCGCCTTTTCTTGTGCAGACGAGATTGCCGTGATATTCCTCTATAGACACACCGAGTGTCCGCAAAGAACTCAGATGAAGATCAATGGGACGCAAACCGATATCACATCCCCCTGGAGAAGACATAACAGCCTTACCCGTTCTGCCAAGCACTGAACCGAGAAAAACAATCGACGAGCGCATTTCGCGCATAAGGTCGTCAGGGATATTATAGCATGTAATTTCTCTTGAATCAACTATAAGAGTTTTATTTTCTTTTTTTACCTTGCAACCAAGGTGTTTCAGTATTCTGATTGCAGCATCAATATCACTGAGTTCAGGGCAATTATGTATCACACTCTCACCCTTAATCAGCACCGTTGCGGCAAGTATAGGCAATGCACTGTTTTTTGCGCCCTGAATATCTATTTCGCCTGAAAGTTTTCTTTCGCCGTGAATAACAAGTTTTTCCACACAATCACCCTTTCACCCTATGTTATGTGAAAAAGCAATTTTTGGTGAATAAACTGTCTTATTTTATAAGAGAAAGCACTATATCAGCAATTTTTTCCTTAGCATCAAGGCTTGCCATTTCCTTGGCGTTTTTCTCTATATCCAGTCTCTTTTCACTGTCTTTTGTCAGTGAGTCAAAAAGCACCTTCATTTTTTCTTTTGTCAGGTCTTTTTCTTCAATTATAAGAGCTGCGCCCTTATTTACAAGAGCCATTGCATTGTGGTACTGGTGATTTTCGGCAACATTGGGTGAAGGAATAAGTATGGATGCCTTACCCAGTGCCTGAAGCTCTGAAAGGGAGCTTGCGCCCGCACGGCAGACAACAACATCGGCGGCGGACATACATACATCCATATCGCTTATATATTCGCGCACTTCAACATTGTCGGCATCAACAACGCCTTTTTCCTTCAGTTTATCAGGCACCCATAAGCCGAACTGACCCATAGCATGAAGGAAATAAAGCTTTTTGTTATGATGATTATCGGCAATAAGGTCAACCATTGCATTGTTTATGGTCATTGCACCAAGGGAACCGCCCATGGAAAGCACCAAAAGCTGATCGTCTTTTATACCGATTTTTGCTCTGGAAAAATCTCTGTCGGCACGGAGCATCTCACCGCGTACAGGAAGACCTGTAACGGTCGGTGCATTTTTGCACTGCATATATTTTTCAGCTTCAGGTGCAGTGAGCATAACTCTGTCCACAACCTTGGCAAGGGTTTTATTTGTTATGCCCGGATAGGCGTTCTGTTCGTGTATGGCTGTGGGAATGCCCATTTTAGCCGCAGTTCTGACAACGGGTCCGCTGACATAACCGCCAAAACCCACAACGACATCAGGCTGAAATTCTCTGAGAATTTTCTTGACGCTGAAAGAACAGAAAAGAAGATAAATTATAGTTTTAATGTTTCTGATAATATTTTCAATGCTTATTTTTCTCTGAAAGCCTGATATCTTTATGGTTTTAAAGTCGTACCCTGCCGCAGGAACGAGTTTGGCTTCCATTTTATCCTTTGTTCCGACAAAAAGGATTTCTGCATCCGGATATCTTTCTCTGATTTCACCTGCAGTTGCAAGAGCGGGATTAATATGTCCGCCTGTGCCGCCTGCTGCAAATAATATTTTCATAGTAGTCCACTCCTTTAAAATAGTCCCTTACTGTTTTTCCAGACTTGAATGTCTCGAAACAGAAAGTACAACGCCCATTTCCGCGAGCAAAACAATTATAGCGGTACCGCCGTAGCTGAAAAAGGGAAGCGCCATGCCTGTGTTTGGAATTATATCTGTTATAACCGCTATGTTTATTATGACCTGTAAAGCTATCTGAATCATTATACCCATAACAAGAACTGAACCGAAGTAATTATTGCATCTTATTGCAATTTTATAGCCGCGGTAAATGAGATAAGCAAACAGACAAAGTATAAAAGCTGCACCTAAAAAGCCTATCTCTTCAATAACAACAGGGAATATAAAGTCATTGTGAGGCTCGGCAATATAAAGCTGCTTCTGCTTGGAATTACCTAATCCTACTCCGAAAAGTCCGCCTGAACCTATAGCATAAAGACCGTTGACAGTCTGTCTTCTCAGATCTACAAAGTCAGGGTTACCCTTTTCAAGGAAAGCACGGATTCTGCTTTCGGCAAAACCGAAACCTGAAAGGATGTCAGGCTTTATAAGCACTACTGCAACAGCAATACCGATCACACCCAGAACAATTGCAAAATATCTGCCTCTTGTGCCGCTGAGCCACAGAATAGAAATACCCATAAGCATCATAAGAATTGCGGCACTGTAGTGCTTTTCAATAAGAATAAGTCCGCAGTAAAGTCCAACTGCAAGTGCAATAATAAAGCAGGCAGCCTTCTGACCTCTAATGCGGCGGAAAAGAAATCTCTCCACTCTCGTCAGACCGTCTTTTTCAAAGGATGTTACGGTAATTTTTCCCGACGGCGTTCGCAATTGCTTCTGAAAAATACACATCAGATAAGACATCAACAGAATCACGGCAAACTTTGCAATTTCTGAGGGCTGAAACTGTATTCCGAAAATATAAACCCAACGGCTTGTTTCCTGATCGCTTACGCCCCAGTTGGCAAAAATTGCATAAATCAGAAGACCTATAGCTGCAGCATTTATAAGCAGAGTTATGGGCGAATTGAAAAATCTGTAGTCTATCTTACTGAGAATTATCATGGCAATAAAGCCCAATATTGCTTTTGAAAGCTGACTTTTGAAATAATAGGATGATGTGCCGACTTTGAAATCCGCATAAACATATCCTGCGGAATACATCATTATAATACCGATTGTGAAAAGCAGTAACACGCAACAAAGGAAAACAAAATCAAAGCTTCCGTGATTAACATAGTTATCATATAAGTAGCGCATTTTTTCTTTTATCTTACTCATATTGAGAATCCTCCTTCTAAACTGTTACTGCCGCAAAAGACAGCTTACATCTTCACTGTATAATTCATAATGACAACACCTGCTGCGCATCCGATTACACTCACGAGAGTGAAAACTGCAACAATCTTTTTCTCGTTCCAACCACACATTTCAAAATGGTGGTGAATAGGTGCCATCTTAAAGACTTTCTTATGTCTTATTTTAATGGAAGCGATCTGAATAACGTCGCTGAGAGCTTCAATAACATAAACGATACCTACAGGTAAAAGTATTATGGGACATTCCACCGCATAGGCAAGTGCAACAACAATACCACCCAGGAACATTGAACCTGTGTCACCCATCATAACCTTTGCAGGATAGTGATTCCATATAAAATAGCCTGCACAGCTGCCTGCAAGTGCCGCACCTAAAATACCCACTGATGTGCTGCTCATAGTAATTGCCATAACAGCAAAGGCAACACCAACAGGGATGGTAACACCGCCGCAAAGGCCGTCAATTCCGTCTGTGAAATTAACTGCATTTATGCAGCCGTAGATAACGCATGTACCGAAAAGGAAGAAGAATATCATGCCCGGTACGCTGTCAAGAGCAACCTTACCGTAGAAGGGAATAAACATAGACGTGCTTTTACTTATTGCAAGAGAAGCGAGATAAACAGCAATGATAAGCACCTGAGGTACGGTTTTCTGAATTTCCGTAAGACCGAGATTTCTCTTTTTAACAACCTTGATATAGTCATCGGCAAAGCCTACAAGAGCAAAGCATAATGCCATAAGAACGCCTGAAACGAGACGGGTAATCTGCTGATTTTTAAGCTCTGTCATTGAGCTGAAAACTTCTGTCTTTGTCGCTAAGCAGATAATAACCGTAAGCACTGTGGCAAAGATTGCGCCGATAATAAACATAATACCGCCCATAGTGGGTGTACCCTGCTTTTTAGCGTGCCATGCAGGACCTATATCGGTGAGAATATTCTGACCGAACTTCAGCTTGTGAAGCATAGGAATAAGCACATAGCCAAGCACTGCTGTGAGCACAAAGGATATGGCAAAAGAAATAAGAATTGCTGTAATAATGTTCATTTAAAACATTCCCTTCTTTTTTTGATTCAGCTCAGATTTGTTAACTGAGCAATAATTTCTCTCTCATCCATCGGGATAATTTCACTTCCCTTTTCCTGAGAGGTTTCGTGGCCTTTACCTGCCAAAAGAATAATATCATCCTTTGAGGCGATTTTCAAGGCGTATTCTATAGCTTTTTTTCTGTTTTCGTGTATATACACGGTTTTTTTACCGTTTCTGACACCCGAAAGTATATCATCTATTATATCAAGAGGTTTTTCAGTTCTGGGATTATCACTTGTTATAATAACAATATTACTGAGCTGAGAAGCTATATCTCCCATAAGAGGTCTTTTCTCTTTATCTCTGTTTCCGCCGCAGCCGAAGACTGTAATTATTCTGTTGTGGGGAAAATTATTCAGCGTAAGAAGCACCTTTTTCAGTGCGTCAGGTGTGTGTGCGTAATCAATTATCACCTTGAAATCCCTGTCAGTGGGTACCAGCTCCATTCTGCCCTTAACACCTGTGAATGAGCGTAACGAATGGGCGCAGCTTTCAAGAGAAACATTACAGTTGTAGCATACAGCTACCGCCGCAAGAGAATTCATAACATTAAAACCGCCTGCCATGTTGATTTTAATGCGATGTATCAGGTAATCGGTAACAACGGCATAGTCACTGCCTTCCTCTGTCATTTTCTGGCACTTGGCAACGAAATTAGCATCGTTATTTTCCATAGAGTATGTTATTACTTTGCCCGAAGACGCAGCAATAAATTCCTCTTTATATTTATCATCAGCATTAATTACCGACAAAGCACTGTTTCTGAAAAGCTCTTTCTTTGCTTCAACATAATTTTTCATGTTGCCGTGGTAATCAAGATGATCTTCAGATATATTCGTCAGCACTGCCATATGAAAATTAATTGTGTGAAGACGTTTTTGACTGAGGCCCTGAGAAGATGCCTCAATAACACAGTACTCTGCCCCCCATGAACTCAGCTCACTAAACATTCTGTGAAGCTCGAAGGGGTCAGGCGTTGTCTTTTCAGACACTGTTTCCCTTGCACAAATATTGTTCTTTACCGTACCTATCATCCCGCATTTCAGGCCGCTCAGGCTGAGAATGGTATATATCATATCAGCTGTAGTTGTTTTTCCGTTGGTGCCTGTTACACCAATTAGCTTGATATTCTTATGTGCATAGCCGAAAAAGGCGGCACAAAGCTCTGCATAGATACTTCGTGTATCGCGTACAACAGTGCAGTTTTCACACAGCTTTTCCTCAGCTATTACAAGGTCTGCTCCCCTTTCAAGAGCCTCTTTAAGATATTCCTTACCCGAATTATGACACACAAATATACTGCCCTCACAGCATTTGCGGGAATCATCGGTTATGAGTTTGATTTCCTTGTCTTTAACTTCCGACTTTAAGCCACATAAGCCAAAAAGCTGAGAAATTAACATGTTGTCCTCCTTAAATTGAACTTAGTCAATCATTATATTCTCTGACATAAATGATACGGTTATACTTGAGCCTAAATCAACCTGAGTATTCTTTTCAACGCTCTGACTGTAAACCTTAATGCCTGCCTCGTTTGTGTGACCTGAGAATATGATATTAAGTCCGTGTTCAATAGCAACTGCATTCGCCTGGCTTAATGTCATACCCGTGAAATCAGGTACTGTTGTCTTCTGAGGTGTACCGCTTTTTTCAGTGTAAACAATTATAATACCGCCCTGTGGTATACTCTGAAGACCTGCGGGCATCTGTGAAATTACAGTGTCACCGTCACCCACAACTTTTATTTTAAGTCCGTCTTTTAAAGCGAGACTTTTGGCTGCACTTACTGTTTTGCCTATAAGTTCAGGAGTTGTCTTGCTGAGTTTAGCAAGTTCTTCCGCGGTATAGTTTCTTTCAACATTAAGATATTCAAGAGTAGGCTCAAGCACCTGCTTTGCAATAGGTGCCGCAACACTGCCGCCACTTCGATAGCCGTCGTGTGTATTATCAACACCCACAAGAATTGCAACCTCCGGATCATCAGCAGGAGCGAAGCAAATAAAGGATGCAATATATACCTCTTTGTCTGAATTGTCGTCGAGCTTCTGAGCGGATGCTGTTTTGCCTGCTACGCGGTAACCGTCAATATAAGCATTTCTACCTGTACCGTGTTCATTGGAAACAACCTCAAGCATCATGCTTCTGACCTTCTCAGCAGTTTCGGCAGAGATAACTTTTCTTTTTACCGTAGGCTCTGTTTGTGAAACTATATTACCTTCACTGTCAACTATACTGCCAACAAGATAAGGCACCATCAGATTGCCTCCGTTGGCAATTGCACAGGTTGCGGTAATAAGCTGAATCGGGCTGATTCTGAAGCTCTGACCAAAGGAGGTGCTTGCCAGGTCAACCTTTGACATTTTATCTTTTTTGTGTACCACACTGTATGCTTCGCCTGAAGCGTCAATACCTGTTCTTTCGGTAAAGCCAAAAGCTTCAAAGTATTTATAATATTTTTCAATACCAAGCTTCTGTCCGAGAGTAATAAAGAATGTATTGCAGGAATTCATAAGACCTTCTGTGAGAGACTGTGAGCCGTGGGCTTTGAAATTTGCACAGTGATAAGGTGTGCCGAGAACCTTTGTGCCGTTTGTGCAGGTATACATCTTATTACTTATATCGGTTACAATATTTTCTTCAAGAGCCGCAGCGGCACAGAAAATCTTGAAGCTTGAACCGGGTTCGTAGTTATTTGTAATACAGAAGCTGCTCCACTGCTCATAAAGCAGACGGCTGTACTCCTTCTTATAATCTTCGCTGCCCTTTTCAAATTCTTTCAGAGTTTCAGTATTAACACTTGCGTCGAGAACTCTCGGATTGTTGAGGTCAAAGTCCGGTTTATCGGCGAGGGCAAGAATAGCACCCGTATCAACATCCATAACAATACCGTAAACGCCGTCACAGCTTATGCTGTCATACGCCTGATTGAGCGCGTTTTCAAGATAATTCTGAATCTCATAGTCGATTGTCAGCACCACTCCGTCACCCTCAATGGCATCATAATACTCTTTGTAGGGGTTATCCAGTTCTCTGCCGGCAACGTCTGTAGCAGTAAGGATTCTGCCGTTTTCGCCCTGAAGTGTTTCGTCATAATAAGACTCGATACCCGTTTCACCGTTACCATCCGCATTTATAACGCCGATTACGGTGGAGGCGAAATTGCCCTTTGCATAGTCACGGTCTGAAGCGCTTTCATAATCGAAGAAGTTTTTAGCGTTAACTAAAAAGGTCTTATCGTCAAGAACCTTGAAGAACAGGAATTTCCTGACTTCTTTTTTATAATCAAATTCATATAGCTTAGCAAAGAAGGCATCAAGCTCAATTCTCTCCGCACCGGAAACCTTCTTTTTAATTATCTGATATACACTGTCCTCTTTTTTAAGCTTCTGAAGAGTCTCTTCGCGGTCAACTCCTAAAATTCTGACCAAATTATCTGTGAGGTCATTATAGAACTCTTCCTTAAACTCCTGTCTTTCACGGAATTTTTTTGCAATTTCAGAAGGATTTACAGTGAGCTGCCAGGCTGCAGTGCTTGTTGCCAAAGGCGTCATATTTCTGTCGTAAATAGTGCCTCTTATAGGCTTGATAACCGTGTCTGTAAGCTGATTGTCGGCAGCTATTTCCCTGTACTCTTCGCCCTTAAAAATCATTATGGCGCCAATGGTACCAAGATTAAGAACTAAAATAAGCGCAATAAGTGTTCTTGCCGCCCATGTTGCTCTGCCTACAAACTTTTTGTCAGTACGCCTTTTAACCTGATTTTTATAAACTTTTCCGAATAATATTTCATTTAATTTTCTCATAGTCACTCCTGCTTCTTCAAGGATTTGCCTTGAGTGTTATTTTTTCAAAAAAGGACTGCACAGTATTCACTACTTGAGGCAGTCCTTTTATCTTCATATTGATTTATATTCCGCAAGTCACAGTTAAATAATAGACTTTTGCTTTTTATTACTCTTTTGCAGAGTAAATCACCTTATTATCTGCCTTTTCTGTAAGATAAACTTCGTTTTCTGCGCTTACTTTGATAAGACCTAACTTTTCAACTGCATACTTATCAATATCTACACTTGCAACAAGTGAATTAAGTTCTGACTTGAGTTCTTCATTATAAGTCTGATGAACAACCAGAGACTTTTTTGTTTTTTCCAGCGAATGACGGGCATCGTTTATCTCGGCGCAGCTGAAGCAGAAAAGTGAAAAAACTACAAGTGCAACTGCAAGAACAGCTGAAACCTTCATAGCAAGCTTATTAACTTCTCTTTCTCTGGCAATATCTTTTGCAAGAGGATTAACATAAACATCAAGTTTTGGTGCAGATTTTGTCTGTTGTTCTCTCTGCGGTTTGGTTGCAGCATTTGAATTGTAACCGTAATCATACTTATAAGCAGTTTCTGCCATTTTCTTCACACCTCATCACTTTCAAATTAAACTTTCTTTGTTTTATCCGAGTTTTTCTACGCCGCGAAGTGTAGCACTTCTTGAACGCATATTGTTTTCCAGCTCATTTTCAGAAGCTGTAATCTTTTTAAAGGGTAATTTTCCTTCCGGGGTCTTTCCACAGATGCAAACAGGGGCACTCGGTGGACATTCACACCCTTTGCAATATGCCTGAAAGGCTCTTTTTACCATTCTGTCTTCAAGAGAATGGAAGGTTATTATTGCAAGTCTGCCGCCTTCATTAAGGCTGTAGAACATATCGTCGAGGGTTTCCTGAAGCCTGCGTAGTTCTGAATTTACTTCGATGCGTATGGCCTGAAAACTCCTTTTGACAGGATGTCCACCTGTCCTTCTTGTTGCAGCAGGGATTGAATTTTTGATTATTTCCGAGAGTTCAAAGGTTGTTTCGATTGCCTTGTTCTCTCTTTCTTTTACTATATTTCGTGCAATTCTTGAAGCGAACTTTTCTTCACCGTAATCACGGAGAATTATCATCAGCTCTCTTTCGCTGTAGCTGTTGACAACATCATAGGCTGACATACCCTGCTTTGACATTCTCATATCAAGCGCAGCATCGTAATTATAGGAAAAACCTCTTTCAGCTGTATCAAGCTGGTGTGAGGAAACTCCCAGGTCTGCCATGATACCGTCAACCTTATCTATACCCAATGAACCGAGTATTGCTTTCAGGTTGGAAAAATTATCGTGGACGATAGTGACTCTTTTATCTGAGCCTATTCTCTCTTTTATTACCTCTATGGCTTCCGGGTCTTGGTCTATTGCTATAAGTCTTCCGTTTTCCCCGAGTCTTTCAAGGATACCTCTGCTGTGACCCGCCCCGCCGCAGGTACAGTCAACATAAATTCCGTCAGGTCTGATATTCAGTGCATCAAGTGTTTCGTAGTATAAAACGCTGATATGTGAAAATTCCATTACTGTTCTCCGTCATACATATCGAGATATGCGCCTTCGGCACGTCTCTGGCAACGAAGCTCATTTTCTCTGATGTATGAGTTGTCTTCCATTTCAGATGTCATGGCAAGTGATTCGCCGTAGGCATCGTAAACCTCTGCACTCATAATCTCAACGAAGTCACCGTAGCCGGTAAGCACGCACTCTTTATTAAGCTTTGCTGCTCTGCCGATTGATGCGCTGATTACTATTCTGCCCTGAGCATCACATGAGGCTTCACCTGTGCCGAAAAACTTGCTGTCGCGGATTCTTCTTCGGTTGAAGTCATCCTTTGCCTTTGCAAGTGCCTCGTCCACCTCTTTGAAAAACTCTGTCTTGGAATATAACTGAATTGACGGGAATTTTGTGCGTCTGACTTTATAAATAAATTCGTTGCCTAAAATGGCTCTGAATTTAGCGGGAACAAAAAGACGGTTTTTTCCGTCGATATTATGTTCATATGTACCTACAAGTTCCAACAGAAAAACCACCTTTCTATTTTTTGAGGTGCTTCCATCAAAATCCATAGCAAACCGTAATTCACCTTTGAATTGTTAGTTTATGGGCAAATCCCCCACCTCATTTTATATTTATTATAAACTTATGGGAAAGAAATGTCAACAGTATTTCGGGATATTTTAAGCTTTTTTTCGCTAAAAATTAAGTTTTTTTCAAAAGAAAAGAACCCTCTGCGCACAAGGCGCAGAAGGCTCTGAGAAATATTAAATTTTAACCCTTTGCTTCATACCAATCCTTGCCCGAATGAACATCGGAAAGGAGCTTTACTTTCATTTCGCAGGCGTTTTCCATTTCGCGTCTGATAAGCACTTCAACCTGCTCTTTTTCTTCGGCAGGACACTCCACAATAAGCTCATCGTGAACCTGCATAATAAGTCTTGCTTTAAGACTTTCTTTTTTCATGGAAGTGTAAACTTTTATCATGGCAATTTTAATTATATCAGCTGCACTGCCCTGAACAGGCATATTTTTGGCAACTCTCTCGCCGAATGCCTGAAGCATTTTATTGCTTGCCGTAAGCTCCGGCAAATAACGTCTTCTGCCGAACATAGTCTGCACATAACCGTCATCCTTTGCTTTATCAACAGTGTCAGTGAGATATTTGTTTATGCCGCTGTAATGGTGCAGATAGCCCTTGATATAGCTGTCGGCTTCTTTTCTTGTTACACCTATATCCTTACTCAGTGAAAATGCACCGATGCCGTAGACAATTCCGAAGTTAACTGCTTTTGCTCTGCTTCTCATAAGAGGCGTAACCATATGAAGCGGCATATTGAAAACCTGGGATGCAGTTATGGTGTGAACATCCTCACCCTTATTGAAGCCGTCGAGCATGGCTGCGTCGTCGGCAAGGTGAGCCAGCACACGAAGCTCAATCTGTGAATAGTCGGCATCAACTAAAGTATTGCCCTCATCGGCGATGAAAAACTTTCTCATTTCTCTGCCGATTTCCGAGCGTACGGGAATATTCTGCAAGTTAGGCTCTGTTGAGGAAATTCTGCCTGTTCTTGTTTCCGTCTGGTTAAGTGTGGAGCGTATTCTGCCGTCAGGGTCAATCACCTTCAGCAAGCCCTCGCAGTAGGTTGATTTCAGCTTTGCAAGGGTTCTGTATTCTAAAATATCTGCTACTACAGGGTACTCATCGGCAAGCTCCTCCAAAACCTCTGCATTGGTGGAATAACCGCTCTTTGTCTTTTTCTTGCATGGAAGTCCCATTTTTTCAAAAAGTGCAACGCCTAACTGCTTGGGTGAATTGAGATTAAATTCAAAGCCGACTGCTTCATATATTTTTGCAGTAAGCTTTTCAATTCTATCTGACATAGTGTCACCGAAGGCTTCAATACCTTCTTTATCAACAAGGAAGCCTATATTTTCCATACTTGCAAGCACCTCTGCAAGAGGAAGTTCAATTTCATTTAAAAGCATTTCCTGTGCGTTTTCTTTAATTTTATCAAGAAGCACATCACAAAGCTCTTTAAGGCAAGCTGCACCTGAAACATAATCTTTAGTGTACTCCCCTTCTTTCACATCAGGGACAGTCACACCGTATTCATCGCAGAGGCGAAGCACATCATAGGAATTTGCCGAAGGATTGAGAATGTATCCGATAAGCTCGGTGTCAGCTGCAATATTTTTTATTTCATAATCTTTCTTAAGCGCATATTTATAAAGGTGCTTGATATCGGCAGTATATTTCTCCCACTCACCATCGCAGAAGTTTCTGAAGAATTCGGCAAAATCGAAGCAGTCTCTGCTTACAAACTTGACCTCGTCACCGAAGGCAAAATACATCTTTTCAATGCTTTCGCCCTCATATTCCGTAAGAAAATATGCCTCGCCATCATTTTTAAGCTGACCTAAAAGGGCGGGTAAATCTCTCTCTTCGTATACTGCTATATCGCGTACCGTAGCAGTATCAGCAACGGGGGAAACCATATTCTCACGGGTAAGACCCAGCTTTTCTATAATACCAAACATTTCAAGCTTAACGAGCATATTTATGGAATTAAAATTATCAACGGGCTTTGTGAGATAATTTTCGAGCTTTGTGTCAATGGGTGCCTCGAGGCAAATTGTGCCGAGCTGACGGCTGAGATATGCGCTGTCTTTACCAGCTTCAAGCTTATCGTGAACGCCTTTTTTTATATCTATCTCATCAAGATGCTCATAGATGTAATCAATTGTGCCGTATTTTGTGATAAGGTCGCCTGCAGTCTTTTGACCGATACCCGCAACACCGGGAATATTATCGGAGGAATCGCCCATAAGAGCCTTGATTTCTATCATACCCTGAGGCTCAACGCCGTATTCATCCATAAGTTTTGCCTTGTCATATACGGTAGTGACTGCTTTGCCCATTTTCGTTGCAGCAAGAAGAACAGCCGTGTTATCACTGATAAGCTGAAGAGAATCTCTGTCGCCCGTTGCAATAAAACACTTGTCCTCACCCATGCACTGTGCTGAAAGGGTACCCAAAATATCATCTGCCTCATAGCCTTCCTTTTCAACTATGGTGCAACCGAGATAGGCAAGAAGCTCCTTGAGAATAGGCATCTGTGACCTTAGTTCATCAGGCATACCCTTTCTGCCTGCCTTGTAGGCATCATACATCTTATGTCTGAAGGTAGGCGCTTTAAGGTCAAAAGCAACTGCCACACCGTCAGGCTCACACTCAGCCTTGAGTTTTATTAAAATATTGAGAAAGCCGTAAATGGCATTGGTAAACTGACCATCCTTTGTGGTGAGCATCTTAATTCCGTAAAAGGCTCTGTTGGCTATACTGTTACCGTCAATTACAAGAAGCTTCATAGTTTTACCTCTTTTTCTTTTGTTTATCTTTTTGGGGTGCTGCTCATATTGAACACAAGTGTTCCGCCCTGCATAAGTTCATCGTGCGTCACATATATATCCTCAAGCTCAACACCGTTGAGGGTTACGGATTCAACATAGACGTTTCTTCTGCTCTGATTTTTAGCCTCAACTATGAGGGTTTTACCGTTTCCGAGGGCAATTTCTGCAAAATCAACATTAGGTGAGCCTAACCAATATTTATCTGTGCCTGCAAGAGGATAGAAGCCCATAGCAGAGAATATATACCATGAGCTGAGAGTGCCACCGTCATCGTTTCCGTCAAGACCGTTAATATCACTGCTGAAACGCTTATCGAGAGTCCACCTTACCCACTTCTGTGTAAGGTCACTGCGACCTGCGTTGCTGAAAAGATAAGGTGTGTGAATATCGTGCTGATTGCCTATCCAATAGCCATGACCCGGGTCAACAGCCGCTCTTGTCAAGGACGCATCCTTCATAAAGTCTTCCAGTTCATCGACAAAATATTCCTTACTTCCGAAAAGCTCTATCATTCCGTCAATGTCCTGCAAAGCATTCCAGCGCCACTGTCTTGCACTGCCTTCACAGTAGCAATCGGCGTATTTTTTAATCATAACCGCATCGTAGAAGCTTGTTATATAAGGATTGAAATGATCTTCAAAGTTGCCGTCAGAGTTTCTTGCCTGGAAATATTTTGTTTCGGGATTGAAGGTGTTTTTATAATACATAGATTTATCATAATACTTCTTTGCATCTTCTTCGTAGCCTAAAGCTTCGGCAAGAAGAGCAATTGCACCGTCTTCCCATGAATATTCGATTGTGCGGGCAACAGATTCATCTGCAGGAGCCAGGTCATTGGGTACATAGCCGTATTGGTTATACATATCAACATAGTCCCTGCCAACCTTGGTATCCTTAACCTCAGAGGACTTTTTCATATATTCATAGGCAGTCTGCACATCAAAATCTCTGTAACCCTTGAGATAGCTTTCAGTTATAACGATATTGGCAGGGTCGCCGAGCATTGAGCCTGCATAGCCTGCACCCATAGGCCAACGAGGAAGCGCACCCCCAGCCCTTGCCATTTCGACCAGGGATTTCAGGCAGTCATTCTGTATCTCGGGTGTTATTAGCGCATATAAAGAATGGGCGTTTCTGCAAGTATCCCACAGCGACATATCACTTCTGTAGGTATATCCCTCTGCAGTGTGTACTTTTTTATCAAAGCCGAGATATTCGCCGTTAACATCGGTGAAATTCGTAGGCATAATCATTGCATGATAAAGAGCGGTATAGAATACCTTCATTATTTCCTTATCGCTACTCTTCATATCAATGACACTCAGAGCCTCATCCCACTTGTCGAGTGCTTGCTTTCTCACATCGTCAAAGTTTTTGCCCTGTGTTTCTGCATGGAGATTTTTCAAAGCATTTTCTTCACTGACATAGCTGATAGCAAGCTTCATTTCAAGGCTTTCACCTTTAAGATTGCCGAAGTTAAGGTCAATGCCGAGGTCATTTGCATCACCGATGATATTGTAGGATTTTATCTCCTTATCCGTAACTGCGGCAAAATAAACTGGAAGTCCGCTGTAACGCGAAGAGAAGGCGGCTCTTATAACTGCCGAGCCTGTAATAACACCGTTTTCGTCAACATTTACCTTGCCTGAGCCTGAACCGTAATCTGCAGCGGTACTTGTAACATCGATGAAAAGTCTTGCATCAGAAGAATTATCAAAGGTATATCTGTGTATGCCGGTGCGAACATCGGCAGTCATTTCAGCAAGACAGCCTAAAGACGGGAGATACACTGCATAGTACCCCGGCACTGCCTTTTCATAAAGATGTGAATATGGAATAACCCCTGCTTTTTTATCACCCACTGCGGGAGTGACACGGAATATGCCGTAATCCTGAGCACCTGTGCCTGAAAGACGTGAATGGCTGAAGCCTTTTATATGGGCATGCTCATAGTAATAGCCTGATGTGTTTGTTTTAACAATATAGGCACCGCCTATAAATGATGTATCCGGGCCGAGGCGCACATTGCCGAATGGTACTGTAGCGGCAGGACTGAGCATACCGCATGTCCAGGGTGTACCGCCTGTGCCTATAAATGGGTCAACATACTGAGTGTACTCCCCTACTTCGGCTTCGGGCATATTGACCGGCTTTAAAATTACTCCGTTAAAAAGACCTGAAAACGCCGTTTCGATTGCAACAAAAACTGCTACTATTATTCTTATGATGTGCCACATAGTGTTTTCTCCCTTCAGTTTGTGCATAAAGTTTTATTATATTTAATTATATTATCCGAGGAAGGATTTGTCAATTGTCCACCTTGCAATTCCACTTTATTTATGCTACAATACACGGGACTTATTAAGAAGGACTGATAAAATGAAAATTGGCAATATAGAATTAGACCCGCGCACTGCTGCTCTCGCTCCCATGGCAGGAGTTGCTGACAGAGCCTTCCGCGAGATATGCCACGATTACGGCGCAAGCTATGTAGTCAGTGAGATGGTTTCAAGCAAGGGTCTGACAATGTGTGACAGAAAAAGTAAATCTCTTTTACTTCTCAGTGAAAAGGAGCGCCCTGCTGCCGCACAGATCTTCGGCTCAGACCCGAAGATAATGGCTGAAAGCGCACTTGAATGTATGAAGTTTTCTCCCGATGCCATTGATATAAATATGGGCTGTCCTGCACCTAAAATTGCAGGAAACGGAGGAGGAAGCGCACTGCTTAAAGACCCTGAGCTTGCCTCAAGGATAATGGCAGAGGTACGAAAGGCTGTTGATATTCCTGTTACTGTTAAAATCCGTCTCGGTTGGGACAGTAACAGTATCAACTGTGTGGAAATGGCAAAGCGTGCCGAGGCTGCAGGCATGGATGCAATAACTGTTCACGGCAGAACAAGAATGCAGATGTATGCTCCCCCTGTTGACCGTAAAATGATAGCCGAGGTAAAAAAGGCAGTGTCAATCCCTGTCATAGGCAACGGCGATATTGTTGACGGCGTAACTGCGGCACAGATGATAGAGGAAACCGGCTGTGACTATGTTATGGTAGGCAGAGGTGCTCTTGGCAGACCCTGGGTTTTCAGTCAGATAAGCGCCTACCTTCACGATGAAAGAATACTCCCCGAGCCGCCCGTAAGCGAAAGAATGAGAGTTATGGTCAAGCACATCCGTCTTATCTGCGAATATAAGGGTGAAAGAGTAGGCATAAAAGAGGCAAGAAAACACGCCGCCTGGTATATCAAGGGCATTAAAGGTGCCGCCGCTTACAGACAGCAGGTGGGCACACTTGAAAGCGTTGCTCAGCTTGAAGAACTCGCCTATAAAATCACAATGGAAAATCTCGGTCAATAAGAAAAATCCGGCAAGTCAACCTTGTCGGATTTAAATTTTTCCGTCCTTATAGTCCGCAAGAGCTATACAAATGCAATAAACATCCTTTGCACCGGCTTGCATAAGTGCATCGACACATTCACTCATGGTTGCACCTGTTGTCTTTATGTCATCACACAGCAAAAGCACCTTACCCTCCACCTCGGCAGGGGTACGCACCGAAAGGGAGCCTTTAAGATTGTCTTTTCTCTCCTGCCCCGTCAGCGTGTGCTGTTTTTTGGTGGTTTTGACTTTCACAAGGCAATCATTTACAGGTACACCCAGTTTGTATGCAACACCTTTGGCAAGAAGTCTCGACTGATTATAACCTCTTTCTTTTTCCGCTTGCTTTGTCATAGGCGTGAAGCAGACACCGTCAAGCTTCACATCGGGATAAGCCTTTTTTACGCGCTCAGCCATATCCTTAGCAAAGTGAGAAACCAGATGAAGCCTTCCGCGAAACTTCATAGCGTGGATTCTTTCTCTTATGTCGCCGGAATACATATAAACCGCAGCAATGTGAGCCAGTTTGGGATTAAACTGATTTTCGCAAAAGCAACTGCTCTTCTCATAGCCGCAATTATGGCAGAAATCCTCACTTATGCGTATGATATTTTCCTCGCAGTGCGGACAGAAATTACAGGCAAGCGGAATTATTTTGCCGCATCTGTCACATTTCTCAGGAAAGAAAATGCGGGATAATCTGCTCTGATATTTCATAAGCTCACCTTTCATATATAGGAAAGAAACTCGTTGAGGTCTTTAACTGTGATATCCTGATTGAAATTAGAATTGTTGCCGTATCTGTCAATATAAACACTCTTACAGCCGAAGCGTTTTGCAGTAACTATATCTTTTTCCTCATCGCCTATAAAAATCATATCCGAAGCGGTAACACCAAAATGCTCTGCAATATCTTTAAGCCCCTTGGGGTCAGGCTTTCTATAGCCGCAGGAGGACGAAGACACATATAAATCAAAATAAGGCATAAGCTCGGTGAAATAGCTTTTATGAAGCTCGTCAGGCATACCTGTTGCAACATCTGTGAGAGTGGCAATTTTATAGCCGTCTGCTCTGAGGCTCTCGAGTACATCTGCAGTTTCATCATAAATGTAAGGTGTGAGCTTCATTGAAGCGAAAAAAGCGTCTATAACATCCTCTAATCTGAAATCTGCTTGCCAGTGCTTTGTTACATCTGTGAAAATCAGCTCGGGAGTATATTCCTTTTCGCGATAATTCACTCTCGGATTATAGTTTCTGAGAATTTCAAGAGATTTATTTATCTCGGCTTCGCTGAGCTTTAAATTCAGTTTGCTGTTGACATAAGCAAAGGCTTCTTCATAAAACTCAAGCCACACATTAGGCATACCGCGATATTCCATAAGTGTGCCGCCTATATCGAAAACAATTACTTTCAAAATATCACCTCAATGTGAAGTTTATCACAGTAGCAAATCATAATATTCTCAATATATTAGGCATATTCAAAACTTTGAGTATGATACTATTTTATCGGGTGATATTTATGATTAGCTATAAACCTTTTTATGAAACACTTTTGAAAAAAGGCATAACTGAATACAATCTTATATACAAGCAAGGCTTTTCTGCCAACACCTTTTACAGAATGAAAAAAGGTGAAGCATTAAGCACAAAAACTATCGATGCTCTTTGCTATGCGTTGGATTGCGAAGTAAGCGATATTATAAAATTTGAGAAAGAATAAGGCTTATTTTCAGTCAAAAGAATTAAGCGAAAAAAATTAAAGTTTTTATCGAAAAAGGCTTGACATTTATGGCGC